>JANNWR010000085.1:0-16288 GCA_031408715.1 bacterium | reverse complement strand
GTGCAGGTGAGCCGGTACGAGTACGACAGCCTGGGGGTGGGCAACGGCAACCGCACGGCGGAGTACGGGGCCAACGACGGGCTCGTGGCCACCGCCAGCTACGACGCGCAGGACCGGTTGCGGAGCTACGGGGAGTCGGCGTACGACTGGACGGCGGCGGGCGAACTGCGGCAGAGGAGCCGGCCCGGTGATCGGTCTGGCGGCGCGCCGAACCGGGGAAGTTCATCTGTCGCAATCGTGGCCGTCCGCCAGCGGTTCGCTTCCTGGCCACGCTCGGGTCCGCCCGACTGCGCATTCTTTCCCGCGCTCTGAAAGGCCGACTCGGGGCTTGCACCTGACGCGCATTCGGTCGATACTGACGCGTAATGCGTCAATCATCCTCCCTGGATGCGGTGGTCCCTGTGCTTCGCCAGCTCATTCTGGCGGAGCTGATCGTGCGCGAAGCGCGGCCCATGTACCGAGTCGAGCTGGCAAGAAAACTCGGGGTGTCGCCCTCAAGCCTGCAGCGCCCGCTGCAGGCCATGGCCCGCACCGGACTGCTCAAGGTCACCAAGCGCGGCCGAGAAGTGCTCTACGAGGCGGATCCCGAGAACCCGCTGATTCCTGAACTTCGAAGTCTGCTTCGAAAGAGCCACGGCCTGCTCGACGTCGTGCGAAGTGCCTTGGCGGCTTTCGCCGGGAAGATCATCGTGGCGTTCGTCTACGGATCGATGGCCAGCGGCTCTGAGCGCCCCTCGAGCGACGTGGACCTGTTGGTCGTGGGAGACGTGACGCTCGGCGAGCTGACACCGTCGCTTCACAAAGCGGAGGGTACTCTAGGACGCCCCATTAGCGCCGTCTTCTACTCCCGCAAGAGCTTGGGCGAGAAGCTGGCCGCGAAGAACCACTTCCTCACCTCGCTGCTGGACAAACCGAAGCTCTTTGTCGTAGGAACGCAGGATGAGCTGGACGAAGTTGTTGGAGCAGGGACGCGCCGAGCGCCACAAGACCAGCGCCGAGGAACTCGCGGCGCTGCGGGCGGTGATCGAGCGAAACCTCACCGACGCAAGGGTTGAGGCGATTTCCCCAGATACGCGCTTTGGGTGCGCGTACGAGGCTGCGCTGATTGTCGCGACGGCGGCCATCGCGTGCTCGGGGCATCGCGTCAAAGGCCTGGGACACCATCGAACCACGTTCGAGGCGCTGCCGTTGGCCCTGCCCGGCAAGGAATCGGTCGACGACGCGCGCTACTTCGATCGGTGCAGACGCCTTCGAAACGAGTTCAGCTATGAAGCCGCCGGCGTGGTTGACGAACGCGAGGTGCATGAGCTTCTTGCTCGGGTCGAGTTGCTTCAAGGCCGCGTGAAGAGATTCTTGGAAGGGATATTCCCGCGGGTCTGGGGCTGAACCGGTCCGAATCGGAATGGGGGCGGGTCGTAGCGAGGGTCGCGAGAAGCCTGAACTACAACGCGTTCGTCGAGATCGCCAACCTGCGCTACCGCATCGACACGACGACGCTGCGGCGCGGCTGTCGCTGGGCTGCGCTCGTGGCGCAGGACCTGCCCATCATCCGCGGCGATGCGGCGTATGACCGGACCGCCGTGCGCGAGCTGCGAGCGCGCAGCCGGGCCAGCGGCTGACGCCGACAGGTCTCACAGCCAGTCGGCGCCCGGGGCGGGCCCCGTGGAAGTGTCAAGGGCGCAGGTTTGGCCCACCCGTACAGGCTTGGTCAGGGCCGCGCCGGCGGCAGCCATTTCCGTTGACCCGGCCTGCCCGAGCGCTTACTTTCCGTGCTCGGCAGACCCAGCACAGACGCCTCAGCACGAATACCGGCCGCCACACGCACGAGCGCCCAGCTCGGGCGGTTGAAATCGTGTAAGTGTATGTGCAAGTTTGGGTAAGCCGATTCGAGACAGCGCTCACGCAGGCTTGAATGACACCCGAGGTCTCGCCTCGGACACCGATAGCGCGGGTTGACTCCCCGCGGCCGGTGCTCGGGAGTGGTCCAGCCATGGACGGACCGACTGCGCAGGCGCCGCCTGTGGCGTCGGCATTCTGTCCCCGGCTCGGCCGCTGCCCGTGCACCCGTGGAGTGCATGGATGTTCCTCTACAAGCTCGAGATCCAGGGATTCAAGTCGTTCAGCGACCGGACCGACCTTCATTTCGGTGAGGGCATCACGGGTGTCATCGGCCCGAACGGTTGCGGCAAGACCAACGTCTCCGACGCCATCCGCTGGGTGCTGGGCGAGCAGTCCGCCAAGCAGCTGCGTGGCGACTCCATGGAAGACGTCATTTTCAATGGCTGCCCGACGCGCAAGCCGCTCGGCATGGCCGAGGTGCACCTGACGTTCAAGAACGACGCCGGCATCCTGCCGACCGAGTTCTCCGAGGTCACCATCTCGCGCCGCGTGTTCCGCTCCGGCGTCAGCGAGTACTTCCTCAACAAGACGCCGTGCCGCCTGCGCGACATCCGCGACCTGTTCTTCGACACCGGTATGGGCAGCCATGCGTACTCGGTCATCGAGCGCTCGATGGTCGACCACATCCTGTCGGACAACACCGGCCACCGCCGCTTCCTGTTCGAGGAAGCCGCGGGCATCACCAAGTACAAGCAGCGCAAGAAGGAAGCGCTCAACAAGCTCGACGCCACGGATTCCGACCTGACGCGCGTCAACGACATCGTGTTCGAGATCGAGCGCGAACTGCGCTCGCTCGCCCGCCAGGTCGGCAAGGCGCGCAAGTACCAGCGCCTGCGGGACGAAGTGCGCGATCTCGACCTGGCGCTCACCGCCGGTACGGTCGAGGCACTGAAGGCGCGCGAGGCCAAGTCGAAGGACGAGTGGCAAGAAGAGGCTGTGCGCCGTGAGGGCATCACGGCCGAGCTCGATACGCTCGAGGCCACGCTCACCGACCGCAAGCTGTCGCTGCTCGAACTCGAGCGCGAACTGCTCACCGCTCAGGGCGGACTGAAGGATCGCGAAGAAGCGCGCGTGAAGGCCGAGCATCAGGTCGTGCTCCTGAGCGAGCGAGCGTCGGGCCTGTTGCTCCGCGCCGAGGAGGCCGAGCTCGAAGGGCGCCGCATGCGCGAGCGTCTGGACGAGACCCAGGCGCGCGAACAGGAAGTGCAGCTCATGCTGCAGGCGACGCGCGAGCGGCGCGAGACCTCGCACATCGAATCCGAAGCAGCCGAGCTGTCGCTCGAGCAAGTCGAGCAGGAGCTGCGCGCCGGCCGCTCCAAGGCCGCCGAGCACAAGCAGCTGTCGCTCGACCTGTTCTCGGTCGAGGCCGACAAGAAGGGAACGTGCGGGCGCATCCGCGACCGTCAGGTGTCGCTCACCGAACGGAAGACCGCCGCCGAGACGCGCCGCAGCGAGCTGCTGGAGCGCGTCGCGGATATCGAGCGCGGCAAGATCGAGGGCGAGGTGCGCCGCACCGAGCTCGACGAGTCGCTGGCCGGCGCACGCGGCGAGCTGTCCGCCAGTGAGGACGCCATCCGCGCGGTCGAGCTGCGCATCCAGGAGGCGGATGCCGCGCTGTCGCGGTTGCGCCAGGATGCCGCTGGGGCGGACTCGCGCCTGCTGACGCTGTTGGAGTTGAAGGCCAACTTCGAGGGCGTATCCGAGGGCGTGAAGTCGCTGCTCGCCGAACGCGAATCGCTGCCCGGCCTGCACGGCGTCGTGGCGGACGTGCTCGAAGTGCCGACCGCCTATCTCGACGCGCTCGAGGCGTCGCTCGGCGAGGCCGCTTCGTTCGTGCTGGTCCAAGACCGCGGCGCGATCGACCCGTCGATCGAGCGCCTGCGCCGGCCCGAAGGTGGCCGCGCCACGCTCGTCGATCTGTCTGCACTCGCATCGCGTTCGCTGCCCGAGATCCCGGCGGTTTCGGGAGTGGTGGGCCGCGCGTCCGATCTGGTGCGTTGTGACTCGCGTTACCGGCTGCTGGCCGAGCGGTTGCTCGGTTCGGTCGTGGTGGTCGACACGCGCGAACTCGCGGCACAGTTGGCGCACGAGTCGCCCGCGGGATTGCGCTTCGTGAGCATCGACGGCGAAGTCTGGGAGCGCGGTCGTGTGCGCGCCGGCGCTGGCAAGACGACCGGTGGCCTGCTGCACCGCGAGGCCGAGATCCGCGACCTGTCGGGCCGGCTGACCGAGTTGGGCCTGACGATCGAAGGGCTCCAGACGCATCGCGATGGCGAGGACGGGGCACGGCACCGGGCCATCGAGCAGCGCGACCATTCACGCTGGATGGTCGACGAGACGCGCACCGCGCTGGAAGCACAGGTCCGCGAACTGGCGGGCCTCGAGCGCGAGCGCACGTTCGCCGCCAATGAAGCGGGCGAGCGCGTGCGCGAGATGGACGGCATCTCGCTCGAGATGGAAACCCTGGCGCGCACGCTGACCGAGGCCGAGGCCGAGCTGGCGGCGTTCCAGGACGAACTCGACGTGGTCCGTGCCCAGTTGGCCGAGACCGACGGCGCGGTGCGCTCACTGGAGCAGCGCCGCGACGAGGCGTCACAGCGCGCGCAGGCGGCGCGTGAATCCTTGCTGCAGCTGTCGCGCTCGGCGGGCGAACTCGAAACCCAGTGGGCGCGCCTCGAGCAGACGCTGCAGGAACTCAACTCGGGCATCACGGCGCGCGACGCCGAGGGTGCCCAGCATCGCGGCGGCATCGCCGAGATCGACGCCCAGGTGACCGGGCTCTCGGCCGGGCTCACGGGCCTGCTCGAGTCGGAAGGCTCGCAGCGCGAGCGGGTTGTCGCGCTGCAGATCAGCTTCAATGCTCTCAAAGAAGAAGCGCGAGTACTCGACGACCAGGCGCGGGACCTGCGCTTCCGGCAGCAGGAACTGGGAGAGCGGCTGCACATGCTGGAGCTCGACCGCGTCCAGGCGCGTGCCGAACTCGACCGCACGTTCGAGCGGCTGCGGAGCGAGTACGAGATCGAGCCCGACACGTTCGAGCCGAGAGCCCTGCCCGAAGGCGTCACGCTCGAGGAAGCGGGGAGCAAGCTCGACTCGTCGCGCACGACGCTGCGCGCGATCGGGCCGGTGAACCTGCTGGCGCTCGATGAATACAGCAAGAAGAAGGAGCGCTTCACGTTCCTCACACAGCAGCGTGAAGACATCATGCAGGCCAAGACGCAGCTCATGGAAGCGATCGAGAAGATCAACGTCACGGCTTCGGAGCTGTTCGCCGAGACGTTCGCGAAGGTGCACAAGAACTTCAAGGACATCTTCCAGACGCTGTTCGAGGGTGGCGATTGCGAGTTGCGCCTTCTCGGGGACGACCCCATGGAGGCCGAGATCGAGATCGCGGCCAAGCCGCGCGGCAAGCACCTCCAGAGCATCACGCTCATGTCGAGTGGCGAGCGTGCGCTCACGGCGATCGCGCTGTTGTTCGCGATCTACCTGGTCAAGCCGAGTCCGTTCTGCCTTCTGGATGAAGTCGATGCGCCACTCGACGACGCCAACGTCGAGCGTTTCCTGCGGCTGCTGCAGCGCTTCGGCGACCGCACGCAGTTCGTGGTCATCACGCACAACAAGAAGACCATGGAGTCGGCGGGCTGCATCTACGGCGTCACCATGCAGGAGTTGGGCGTGTCGAAGCTCGTGTCGGTGAACCTCGACGGCGTCGATGTCAGCCATTCGACGCGCCGCGAGCAGCCGGCGGAAGTGACGGCGTCGTAAGCACCAAGGGAGTGACCCGCGCGCGGTGCCGGCTGATCCGCTCAGCCAGTGCCGCGCGCGGCTCTGGCCAGCCATGAATCTCTGGGACAAGTTCCGGCGCGGGCTCGAACGCACGCGCGAGGCGTTCGTGGGCGTCGTGGGCGCCGCACTCGGCCGGCGTACGGTCGACGCCGCCACGGTCGAAGCGTTGGAAGAAGCCCTGCTGGGCGCCGACGTCGGGCCTGCCACCACGGACTGGCTGATTTCCGATGCGAAGCTGCGCCTGAACGACGACGCCTCGCTCGACCTGCGCGGCGCGCTCGAACGTGCGGCCGTCGAGCTCGTCTCGGGTGCGCGGGCCACGTTCGAGCCCGGGCCCGAGAAGCCCTGGGTCGTGCTGCTCGTGGGCGTGAACGGCGTCGGCAAGACGACGTTCGCAGGCAAGCTGGCAGCCAGCTATGCGCGTGCCGGCAAGCGCACGCTGCTGATCGCGGCGGACACATTCCGCGCCGCCGCCGCCGAGCAGCTCGAGGTGTGGGCCGGCCGCGCCGGAGTCGAGATCGTGCGCGCGCACGCTGACGGCACCGACCCTGCGTCGGTGGTCCATGACGGGCTCGCCGCCGCCAAGGCGCGCGGGGCCGACATCGTCATGATCGACACGGCCGGGCGACTGCACACCAAGCACAACCTGATGGCCGAGTTGGACAAGGTGTCACGCGTCTGCGCGCGGCTGGTGCCGGGTGCACCGCACCACGTGCTGCTGGTGCTCGACGGCACGCAGGGTCTGAACGGCCTGGCGCAGGCGCGTGAGTTCACCAAGATCACGCCGGTCACAAGTCTGGCGGTCACCAAGCTCGATGGCACGTCGCGCGGCGGCGTGGTGCTGGCGATCGCCGGCGAGCTCAAGCTGCCGGTCAGTCTGGTGGGTCTGGGTGAGGGGCTCGACGACTGGCAGCCGTTCGACGCCGAAGCCTATGCGCGCGGATTGTTCGAGTAGCGCGATCGCGGCGGCTTGAATGCGGTGATGAAGCGGGCCCGGCGCCACCCTCGCGTCGGGCCCGTCTCGTGCGCCTGCGTCGTGCTCGGCTAGCGCTTGCCGCCCGCTGTTGCGCGCCGGGTTGCCGCGGGTGGCCGCGATGCGGCGCGTGAGCGGGCGACCTGCTCGGCGATGCTGAAGCGCAGGTGATCCGGAAGGATGCGGCCGGACAGTCCGCTGCCGTAGCCGATCAGCCGGGCCGTTCCGAGTCCCTTGTCGCGGATCGTGAGCGGTGCCCCGTCGCCGGAGCGGCCGATCAGCCAGGCCCTGCGATTGGCCGTCGTCTCGATGTCCTCACGCGCCAGATGCGTGATCGGCACATCGTTGGTGTAGAAGCTGGTGCGGTCCTCCCGCAACTCCTGGTAGATCGAGCTGTCGCCGACCGACTGCGTCGTGCCGGTGCCCTGCTTGAGCACCACCTTGAGGGTGTTGAACGTGCGCTTGGGTGTGATCACCGTGTCCGCACCGAGCGTGTCGCGCGACCAGCGCGCGGGATTCTTGACCTCCCGGCGAGTCTTGAGCATCGAGGCCGCCGGCTTGTTGATGTCGATGCGCGGCGTGCCGTCGTCATTGAGCGTGTTGATCACTTTGCGCGTGTAGAGCTGCATGCGCTGGATCGCCAGCGTGTCGTTGAAGATGTCGTACGACATGAGCGAAGCGGTGGTCTCGGGCGGGCGGCCGGGAAAGTCGACCCACGATTCGAGCCAGAACGCGGGGTCGCCCCAGAAGTCCTCCTCGCCGGCGATGACCAGCGTGACCTCGTACTCGTCACGCACGCCCAGCTCACTCTGGCTCTTCATGTGGTAGCGCACCCAGTCGCCGACCTTGAAGTCGGGCTTGCGCGTGTAGTCCACAAGGCCGACGCCGTTGAAGATCACGGCGGCCGCGTGTGCCGGCCGGGTGACAAGCGTGACCGAGGTCACGACGAGAAGCAGGATGGAAATGGCACGACGCATGCAGCGGATCTCCGATTGCCGGTCGCCACGTGTGGGGCGGATCCGACGGGTTGAACGGGGCGGCCACGAACCGCGCGCGAAGGGCACTGCCCTGCGCGCCGGTTGGGCCCTCCATTATGGCAGTGCCGAGGCCAGTTGCGAAGGAGCACGATCCGCCCCCTCAGGAAAGAGCGGCAAGCCCATGGACGACCTGACACCCCCGGACACCCTTCTTCCTGACGCGGGGGCACCGGATACCCCCCGTCGCCGGCGGCGAGCTGTATCGCCCGTGCCCGCCGAACAGGATTCACTCACCCATGACGACCGCACGGCCCCGGCCGCGACCGGCCCAGAGGAACTCGGTTCGCGAGCGCTGCGACCGCGCGAGAGGCTCCGTGAGAACGGTCCCGGCACGCTCTCGGATGCCGAACTGCTGACGCTCATCCTGGGCTCCGGGGTTGCCGGCCGGAGCGCCTCCCGGATGGGGCGGCAGCTGGCCCGCCGACACCCCTCGGAACTGGCGCACTGGCCGCTGCCTCGCTGGCTCACGGTTGCCGGTGTCGGGCCGGCACGCGCGGCAGCACTGGTCGCGGCCTTCGAGCTCGGCCGCCGTGCACAGGCCCCGCCGGCGTGCCGCTCGCCGATCCGCGGGCCCGAGGACGTGCTGGCGCATGTCCGCGACCTGCCGCGGGCGCGGCGCGAGCACTTCGTGGTGCTGCTGCTGAATGCCCGCCATGAACTCGAGCGCCGCGAGACCGTGAGCATCGGCTCGCTCAATGCTTCGATCGTGCATCCGCGGGAAGTGTTCCTGCCGGCGATCCTGCACTCGGCAGCCAGCGTGGTACTCGTGCACAACCACCCGAGCGGTGACCCGGAGCCGAGCGAGGAGGACCTGTCGATCACGCGGCGGCTCCTGGAGGTGGGGGAGCTGGTCGGGATCGGCGTGCTCGATCACGTCATCGTGGCCACGCGCGGAACGGTGTCCTTCCGGGCGCGGCAACTGTTGTGAGCGGACGTGTCAGGCGAGGGGTGCCGGGTGACCCCGGCCGGTGGTCTTCGCCTGACGCGGCCGGATCTCGTGCGACCACGTCCGCGCAGCAGCAATCCGCTTCAGCGTTCGCGGCGCGGTGGCCAGGGCAGGAACGCGCTGGTGCGCCGGGCATAGTCGTCCCAACCGGGCCGTGCTCGCATCGTGGACTCGAGCAGCCCCACGCCGGAGACGCGCGCGAGCAACAACGTCATGAGCGCAGGCCCGGCGTACACCCACCACGGCGCGCGCGCAGCCAGGGCGAATAGCGCCATGCCCCACCACACGCAGGCATCGCCGAAGTAGTTGGGATGGCGCGTCCACGCCCACAGCCCGCGGTCCATGATGCGTCCGCGATTCGTCGGCTCGCGCTTGAACGCGGCCAGTTGCGCATCGCCGATACTCTCGAACGCGAAGCCGACCGCCCAGAACAGCGCGGCGACTGCATCGAGCGCACCCAGTGCGGGAGTACCGGGGCATGCCACCGCCCACAGTGGCCACGCCACGAGCCACTGCAGCACGGCCTGCAGCAGGAACACGGTCACGAGACTCATGTGGGCGAACGTACGCGGCGAGCGCGCACGCATGGCGGCGTAGCGCGGGTCCTCGCCATGACCTCGGTTGCGCCGATGAATATGCCAGCCGAGCCGCAGTCCCCACACGCCGACGAGAACGGCGACCAGCGCGGAGCGCGGTGAAGCGCTCGCCATCGCCAGCGGCCAGCTGCTGGCGAGCAGCGCGAACCCCGGGCCCCAGAACCGGTCGACCAGGCTGACATCGCGCGCGCGCAGGCTCGCGAGCCACACGAGCGAGAACAGGACCGCGGCGAGTCCGAGCCCTCCGAGCAGCGCGGACGTGGGCGTCATGGCGGCCGTCATGCGTGACGCTCCATGGGCTCGAGCCGAGCGTGGCTCACGAACCACTGCGAGCCTGCCGCATGGTCGAACATCTCGGCGCACGCCATGTGGAAGATCCGCCAACGCCGTGCCGCGCGAGCCGCGCCGCGGGCTCCGTACAACGGTGCGAACAGGGCCTCGATCCCAGGGCCGGCCGCATCGTGGCGAGCGAGCCACGCCCGGCTGGTGCGCGCGTAGTGCGTGCCGTCGACTCGCCAACGTCCGGCCAGCCGCCAGTCCGGGGCGCAGCGCTCGAGCATGTCCTCGGCCGGCATGAGCCCGCCGGTGAAGAAGTGCCGTGCCAGCCAGTCGCTGCGGCCGTCGACCTCGAAGAAGTACGGCACCTCGCGCAGGCAGAACACGTGCACGAACAACGCGCCACCGGGGGCCAGCCAATCACGGATGCGCGCCAGCAATGCCTCCCAGTTGCGCATGTGCTCGAACATCTCGACCGAGACGACGCGGTCGTAGCGGCCGGGCTCGGGGGGCATGAATGCGTTCATGTCGGCCGTGATCACCTGCAGGTTCGTGAGCCCGCGTGCGGCCGCGCGCTGCTCGATGAACTCGCGCTGCGAATGGGAGTTCGAGACCGCCGAGATACGCGAGTTCGGATAGTGCCGGGCCATCCACAGTGTGAGCGAACCCCATCCGCAACCGAGTTCCAGGACGTGTTGGCCATCCGCGAGCGCGGCGCGTGCGGCGGTGCACGCCAACATGGCCTCTTCTGCTTCCGTCAGGTCACGTGCCTCGTCCCAGAGCGCACAGGAGTACTTGAGTTGTGGGCCCAGCACGCGTTCGAAGTAGGCCGCTGGGACCTCGTAGTGCTGCTCGTTGGCCGCACCGGTGTGCAGGGCGACAGGAGCGGCACGCATGGCGGCAAGCCGCTGGGTGTAGCGCTCCTGCATCGCCGCAGGACCGCCGCGTGACTCGTCGGCGAGCTTGCGCGCGACCAGCCGGCGGATGCCGGCAAGCACCCACGAGTCGGGAACCATCCCGCGCTCCATCGCTTCGACCAGCAGGTCCATCAGCGCTGGCGCACCGGCTGTGTGATGCCCACGCCGGCGAGTGGACCGGCCAGCGTGACCTGGAGCAGTCCCACCGTGCGCTCGAGGAAGCCGGCCTCGCAGTAGCAGAAGTACCACCGCCACAGCCGGCGGAAGGTATCGTCGAACCCCATGCCGGCGATGGCTGCCTCGTGCGCGGTGAAACGCGTGTGCCACTCCCGCAATGTGCGCGCGTAGTGCGGCGCCAGGTCCTCGGTCTGCTCGATGCGCAGGGGTGTGCCGCCCACCGCCGAGGTGATGGCACGCAGCGACGGCAGGGCACTGCCGGGGAAGATGTGCTTCTGGATGAAATCGACGTTGGCTCGGTAGGCGCGCTCGTCGCGATCCGGGATGGTGATGGCCTGCACGAGTGCCAGCCCGTCCGGCGCCAGCAGGCGCGCGATGACCTGAAAATACTCGTCCAGGTGGTCGTAGCCCACAGCCTCGATCATCTCGATGCTCACGACCCGGTCGAAGGTCTGGCCCAGGGTCGGGAGTTCGCGGTAGTCGGTCTCGAGCAGGGTGATGCGATCGGTGAGTCCCGCCTCGGCGAACGCAGAACCTGCGAAGGCCGCTTGTTCGTGGCTGATCGTGGTCGTCGTGACGTGAGCGCCGCGCCGGGCGGCGTGCAGCGCGAAGCCGCCCCAGCCGGTGCCGATCTCCAGCACACGCATCCCCGGAGCGATCCCGAGCTTGTCGCATACCACATCGAGTTTGTGCGCGGCCGCCTCCTCGAGCGTGGCCTCGGGGCGCGGCCACAGTGCGCAGGAATACATGCGCGTGCGGTCCAGGAACAGCGCGAAGAAGTCGTTGCCGAGGTCGTAGTGCGCCGCGATGTTGCGCCGGCTGCCGTGGCGCGTGTTCGACTGCAGGGCGTGCAGTGCGCGCAGGGCCGGGGTACGCAGCTTCGCGAGCCCGCGTTCGAGTCCCGCCAGCGTGTCGCGGTCGCGCGCCAGGATGCGCACCAGCACCGTGAGGTCGTCGCAAGTCCACTCGCCGCGCGCGTACGATTCCGCCGCGCCGAGTGCGCCACCGGTCGCCACGTCGAACCAGAAGCGCGCGTCATGCACATCGAGCCTTGCTTCCAGCCCGGTCCACGTGCCGAGTACATGCGTGCGCCCGTTCTCGGTGAGTGTGACCCGGCCGCCTTGCACGCCGCTGAGCCTGGCGAGCACGCCATCGCGTGCGAGGCGCTCCGCCAGCGTGCGGACGGGAGCCGAGCGCGACGGCAGAGGCGACAAGGGCCGGAGCGTGGTCAGGGTCATCGTGGCGTTCCTCCCGAGGGGCTTTCGGATGCGGCGGTAGTCGGTGCTGCGGGGCTGCTGTCCGGATGCGCGTGGTAGGGCACGCGCTTCCACCACAGCAGTGCGGCGTGCGCGTAGATCCCGGCCAGGACCAACAGCGTCATGGCCGGATGGCGGGTGATGGTCACGAGGAGCGAGCGGACGCCGAGGGGCCGGCGTTCGAGCGTGAGCCCGGCCGTGAAGCCGGCACTGTCTTCGCCGTGATTCGCGGCCGCGACCGTGAGCCGCTCGCCGGGCAGGCTGAAGCGGAACTCGTGCGCGACCCGCATGCCGATGAACGGCGAGACATGCATGGCCTTCGGAACGACGAACGTGAGCGCTCCGTCGCGCGCGTCGAACACGTAGCAGTGCCGCTGGTTCCACGGCGTGTTGTTGACTTCGGCGACGATGGCCTGGAGTTGCTCGCCATCGGCTGCGAAACAGTAGAAGAAGCTGACCGGGTTGAACGCCAGCCCGAACGTGCGCGGGTGCGTGAGCAGCCGCACGGCGCCGGTGGGCGTGAAGCCGAGACGTTCGTTGACGAGCATGCGCACGGTCTCCGCCAGTGGGACGCGGCGGTCCCCCATGTGGTCGGCGCGGCGGAACCACAACAACGCGGGTGCACACGCCAATAGGGGCCACGGCCCGCAGGCGGTGCTCGACTCGTCGAGGTCCAGGTAGAGCATGTAGAGCGGCCAGCGAAACGCGTGGCGCACGGGGGTGCGGCGCTGATGGCGGACATGGCCCGTGTAGAGAGCGCTGGCCGTCATGACAGGGCACTCGCGAGGCCCAGGGAGTTGCCGCGGACCGAGTTCGCGTCCGCGAGAATGGCATCGGCGACCGCGAGTCCGCTCACCAGGCCGTCCTCGTGGAAGCCGTTCCGCCAGTACGCGCCGCAGTAGTGAACGCGATCGCGCCCGCTCACTTCGGCATGGCGCGCCTGCATGGCCACGGAGTCCTGGGTGAAAGCCGGATGGTCGAACGTGGTGCGCAGCAGCACGCGGCCCGGAGCCACGCGGCCGCCGTCGTTGAGCGTCAGCAGCAGCGGTGTGCAAGTGCGCAGGTGCTGCAGCCTCGACAGGTCGTAGGTCACGCCAACGGCTGCGCCGGGTTCCGCGGGAACGTGGTAGTTCCAACTGGCCCATGCGCGCCGGCTATGCGGCAGCACGGAATGGTCGGTATGCAGCACGGCGCTGTTGCGGCGGTAGGGGAACGCGGTCAGAGCCTCGCGCTCGAGCATCGTCGGGTGCTCGAGCACGGCCAGCGCCTGGTCGGCATGCAGCGCCAGCACGACGGCATCGAAGCGCTCACACCCGTCCGCGGTCACGATCTCGACCCCGGCGCCGGGAAGGCGCCGCACGCGCTGCACGGCCTTCGACAACCGGATGCGGTCGGCGAAAGGCCGGCTGAGGGCGCTGACGTACCGCCGCGCACCGCCAGTGACGACGCGCCAGCGGAACTGCCGCGACGGCGGCTCCAGCATGCCGTGGTTGTGCAGGAAGCGCACGAAGAAGGCAGCCGGGAATGCCAGCATGTCGTGCTCGCTCGCCGACCAGATGGCCGCGCCCATCGGCACCAGGAAGTGGTCGCGGAACTCGCGCGGGAAGCGCTCCTGCTGGATCAGTTCGCCGAGCGTCGAGCCGGCGTGCGGACCGGCGACCCAGCGCACGGCGTGGCGGTTGAAGCGCATGATGTCGAACAGCATGCGCACGAACGACGGGCGCAGCAGGTTGCGCCGCTGCGCGAACACGCCGTCGAGCGTCTCGCCGGCGTACTCGAGACCGGTGCGCCGGTCGCTGAGCGAGAAGCCCATCGAGGTGGGCTCGGTGGCGATGTCATGCGACTCGAACAGCCGCTTGAGTTCGGGGTAGGTGTGGTGGTTCCACACCATGAAGCCGAGGTCGGCGGCGAGCCCCGGATCACGCGACGAGGCTCGGCTGGAAGAAGCGCGACTCGCCACCGGTCGTGCGGCCGGTTCCGAGAGCGTCGCGCGGATCGCCTCGTCGGGGACATCGACCGTGCAGGCGTGTCCGCCAGCATACGAGGCGGCCTCGAACACGGTCAGCTCGTGCGCCGCGTGGAGCCGGGCGGCGGCGCTGAGCCCGGCGATTCCGGAGCCGACGACGGCGATCTTCAGGGCGTGATTCTCCGTGGAGTGCGGGGCGCAGCGGAAGCGCGGGGCATTCATCAGATGCACCGGCTGGGGTGCGGGCGCGGACCAAGTGGCGTGACCATGATCAGGACCACTTTGAAGAGGTTCACGCGCCGGGCTGCCGGTGGCAAGTCCGGGCTGCCCTCGGGGGCCGGATGACGGCAGCCGGAAGGGCGTGGCATCATGCGCCGCTCGACCTCACACGCAACTGCCCCCGGAACCGAGTCACGGGCCGGAGTCCTGCATCACCGATCGATCCACCTCCCGCACACCCCGAGAACTGCATGATCGACCCGACCCCTCCCGCGGAACTCCGCCGACTGCTCGATACGCTCGCCCCCGGCAACCTGGCGTTCATGGGCCAGCACCCGGGCGACCCGCCCCGGCGTCAGCCGGTGCATGTCGTCTATGGCGGCGGCCATCTGTTCCGGGCGGACACCGCGGCCAGGCTGGGCGAAGTCGCGCGCCGGGCGCTGGCCGAATACGCCTCCGATCCCGCCGCACTCGACCGCGCGGTCGGGCTCGGCACTCTCGCCGAGGCGGTGTATACGCGTGTCGCGGACAAGCTGACGCGCGAGCCGGTCGAGGACTTCCGCATCGATTTCGAGGACGGCTACGGGACACGGCCCGACGCCGACGAGGACCGTGACGTCGCCGCTGCCGCGCGCGAGGTCGCGAAGGGGCATGCCGCTGGCACGCTGCCCGAGTTCATCGGCATCCGCGTCAAGCCGCTCACGGAGGAGTTGCGGGTGCGCAGCCTGCGCACATTGCGGCTGTTCATCGCCACGCTGCTCGAGGCCGCCGGCACGTTGCCCGCGAACTTCATCGTCACCTGTCCCAAGATCACCACGCTGGAGCAAGTGCGGGTGTTCGCAGGCCTGCTCGAGGCACTCGAACACGAGCTCGGCCTGGCCGCCGGCACGCTGCGTTTCGAGGCCATGATCGAGACGCCTCAGAACGTGATCGACGCCGACGGCGGCAGCATGATGCCGCGCATGATCGCGGCGGCGGCCGGCCGGCTGCAGGCGGCGCACTTCGGGACCTACGACTACACGGCAGCACTCGGCATCACCGCGGCGCATCAACGCATGCGCCACCCGGCGTGCGATCACGCCAAGCACGTCATACAGGTCTCGTTCGCGGGTACGGGCGTGTGGCTGTCGGATGGTTCCACCGCCATTCTCCCGGTGCCGGTGCATTCGGCCAAGGACGGCGTGCTGAGCGCGCGCCAGCAGGCCGAGAACCGCGCCGGTGTGCACGCCGCATGGCGGCTGCATGCCGACGACGTGCGCCACTCGCTGGCGGGCGGCTTCTATCAGGGCTGGGACCTGCATCCTGCCCAACTCGTGTCACGCTACGCGGCGGTGTTCGAGTTCTTCCTCGCCGGGCTCGAACCGGCCAGTGACCGGCTGCAGAACTTCGTCTCGAAGCTGGCGCAGGCGACGCTGGTCGGCGACGTGTTCGACGACGCCGCGACCGGGCAGGGACTGCTCAACTACTTCCTGCGCGGCGTGCAGTCGGGCGCGATCGGCGAGGACGAGGCCGTACGACGCTCGGGGCTCACCGTCGAGGAGATCCGCGGGCGGTCGTTCGTGGCCATCGTGAAAGCGCGCGCGCGCGGCTGATCGCGCACGGCTGCAGCAGCGCGCGATCAGCTGCCGCGGTAGGTCGAGTACCCGAACGGCGACAGCAGCAACGGCACGTGATGGTGCTGCTGGGCATCGCGGATCTCGAACACCACGATGACTTCGGGGTGGAAGCTCGCCACACCTCGCGCCGCGAAATACGCACCGGTCGCGAACGTCAACCGGTAGCGGCCCGCGGACGTGACCCGCCCGAACGCGTCGCGCACGCGGCCATCCCCGTCGGTGGCGGCACTTCCCTGCAAGGTCCAGCCAATGGCATCGGCGCGCTCGAGATTCACGTGCACACCGGCGGCGGGTGCGCCGGACGACAGGTCGAGGATGTGCGTGCTGACGTGGGTCATGGGCGGCAGATTACAACGTCCCGCGCCTGGCGCGCGAGTGCCGGGCGCTCACGCGCTGGCCAGCAGCTTGTCGAGCCGCAAGCGCGTGATCTTGTGCAGTTCGGCCGCGGTGATGCGCAGTTCGGTCGCAGGGTCGTTCGCCAAGCGCTCACGCAGGGCGGCCAGCATCTCGGCAGCGCTCCGGCCGCTGGCGCACAGGATGAACGTGTGCCCGAAGCGCGCTTCGTAGTCGCGATTGCCCCGAGCAAGTTGGGCCCGCAGCGCGTCGTCGGCCGCGCTCGCGCCG
>JANNWR010000084.1:0-6928 GCA_031408715.1 bacterium | reverse complement strand
GAAGCTCGCCCAGGTACTCGAGATCCTCGACTGCGCCAAGCGCGAGATCCCTTCCCTATAGGTTGCACGTGTGCGCGCCGGCCCCGTTATCTCGCTGCCGAACCGCTCGTCGCCGCGGCGTTGGCGGACGCGAGGGGAGCGCTGTCGGCTACTCCCCGACCGCCCAGCCTCGCTCAGCTTCCGCTGCTCGACAGGCCGCCTGCGTAGCGTCAGAAAAGCGCGGGAATCGGTGGCCGTCTGAGCGGGAGGACAGATGTATCATAGGATGCGCAGCGCACGTCCTATCGATCGCCCTACGAGTGGCTCGGACGGGTTGGGATGGGGCTCCGCGCGGGATATGTCTCTCCGAGTTGTGCCCAGAAGCTGTTGGCCTCATTCGACACAGGGGGGTGAAGCGTGATCAAGCGATTCATGCTCGGGATCATCACGGTCGCGGTATGCCTCGGTGCACACGTCGAAGCGACGGCAGCCGTCCGCCCCGCCCTTCGCCTCCCGCCGGGACCGCTCGCAATCGACCCCCGGATCGGGCAGCTTCAGCCACTTCCACCCATCCGGTTCATCCCATTTCGAAATGTGGACACGAACGGCCGAGCGTTGCCTCCCGACTCGATGATCACCCTCCATGATGGCTCGACGGCGCGCGTCGACGAGTACATACGGTCGGTGAACCTCCTCGAGCAGCGTCTCGCTGCCAGCGGCTACTCGCTGCGCACGTACCGCGGGCCCGTTCAGACCTATCGTGCCCCTGACCCCCGCGTCGAACTCGATCGCCAGGCGCGAGACATTGCCAAAGGGGCCCGCAAGATCAGTCGGCGATTCCCGATCACCCGACACGGCTCAGCAGGCGATCGAACCGCGAGCGGCTCGGATGAGTTTCTCCTCGGCAGAAAAAAGACTTTCGCACTGGCGCTCCAAGCGAGTGGGACTGCAGACGCAGAGCAGAACGCGCCGCACTACCGCTCAAAGGTCAACGCAAGCGTCTACGCCTTCGCCAGAGAGCTTGAGCTCGTCTCGGCGACCGTCGACATTGCAGTCATCAAGTCGCAAGTCGAACACAACATCGACATCGCCGCAGTCGGACAGCACTTGTTCAGTAAGCACGGCCACGAGCTGAACGAGTGGAGTGACGCTGGAGACGAGACGCAGCCCTTCAACGTTGCCTATACATGGACCGGTCCATGTGGTCCTATTCCGTGCATCGCCACGATCGGACTCGAGGGTGAAGTGAAGATGTCTTATGAGTTTCAGGCAGTCTCCGCGAGCCCTGCAAGCAACCAAGTTGCCAGCATTCATGGCACCCTGACACCGGCCCTACGAGTCAATGCCTACGGCGGCGCCGGCGTGGGGGCCTCGATGGGATACGGAGAACTAAAAGGCGACATTTCCGTCAAGACCATCGCCGATCTGGTCCTCGTCGATAACACGTTGGCCTTGCATGGCCAGGCCCGCTACTGCCCAAGCCCCCTTAGTGTTCTACTCTTGGCCCGTGGGGAGAATTCGATGAAGGCACTCGACGGCCATGTTTGGGTGGAGGCCCGACTCTGCTTGTCCTTACCACTCTTGCCCGATCCGTGCCAAGTCTGGAGTGTGACCCTCTACGAATGGGACAGCGGTTATGACCACCAGTCCAGAATCTACGATGCGTCAGTCTGGTATCCCGGTCCGTGGAAGGAGCCAGGGGCACGATGAGTCCGCTGTCCCGCTGCGCGTGGCTCGGAGCCGTCGCTTTTCCGTCGCGTGGCTCGGAGCTTCCGTGCGTTTGGCGCATCGCTTCTGGGCCACTTGTTCCTGGCAGACGTCACCGCCGAGGCGCGGCGTGTCGCCCAGCTGATTGGCGGCCGTGACTCAGGTGACCGAGAAGACAGAGGTGGTGTGACTTCGATTGGCAATGGCCTACATCTATTGCCAACGGGCTAGATACTGCAGTCCGGAGGTGCGATGCCATGGGAACTTTGAAGTTCCCCCTGCCAGAAGATCTGAAGGCTTGGATAACCGCACAAGTGGCCGCCGGCGGCTACGGCAACACCTCGGAGTACATCCGCGAACTGGTTCGGCTCGACCGCAAACGCAAGTCTGAAGAGCGGCTCGATGCACTCCTCCTTGAGGGGCTTGAGAAGCTCGACGCCGGCAAGGGCGTCGAACTGACTCCGGAGCTCTGGGAGAAGAAGCGCCAGGACCTGATCCGGCGCCACACAGAGAGGACAGCGAATAAAAAGAAGAACGCGTGAGGCGCCGAGTCGTCATCGCGCCTGAATCCACCCAAGAGGACCCTCATGCCCGAGCCCGTGTTCGTCCCCTGGACGGGACACCGTGAGTACCCGGAACCCGAGATGCTCGCGCGCGCGCAGGAGTTCAACGCCGAGCTCCAGCGCCGACGCACCGTGCGCGCGTTCAGCCCGCGTGCTGTGCCGCGCGCGGTGATCGAACACTGCCTGCTGGCCGCGGGCTCGGCGCCGAGCGGGGCGCACCAGCAGCCATGGTTCTTTGTCGCGGTAAGTGATCCCGCGGTGAAGGCCGACATCCGCGTGCGAGCCGAGCTGGCCGAACGCGAGTTCTACGGCAGCGTGGCACCCGAGGAATGGCTCACGGCGCTGGCGCCTCTGGGCACCGACGAGCACAAGCCGTATCTCGACACTGCGCCATGGCTGATCGCGGTGTTCGCGCAGTTGCATGGCGTGCGGCCGGACGGCAGCAAGCAGAAGCACTACTACGTGCAGGAGTCGGTCGGCATCGCATGCGGGTTCTTGATCGCCGCGCTGCACCATGCTGGGCTCGCCACGCTGACGCACACGCCGAGTCCGATGGGGTTCTTGTCGGAACGGCTCGGCCGACCCGCCAACGAGCGCGCCATCATGCTGGTGGTCGCCGGTCACCCGGCCGAGGACGTGCGCGTGCCGGATATCCGGCGGAAGGCGCTGGCAGAGTTCGTGGAGTTCCGCGAGGGGTGAGGCTGGGTATCGCAGGGGGGGCAGGGGCGGTACTTCGGGGAGTCACGTCTGCTGTTGTGCGGTGTGTGCGGTTCACGTCCATGGCGTGAAGATTCACCTTGACGTCCATCGGCGTACCCCGAGCTCAGTTCCGACACCTGCCCCTGCACACGTTCCCAGTCGCACACAGCCGTCGCATCGCGGCATATTCGCCGTCGAACCGAACGCGTTGTGATCCGCGGTTGCGTTCGCCCGCGCCAGCGCATCCACGGCGCTCGAAAACCCCCGTGCTACGCTCGATGCATCAGTCCCCGCGCCCACTCGCCCCCGTCGCGAGCGTGCAACATGTTGTTCGAGCGCATCAGCAGCCAGCGCGATCCGGTCATCGCCACCGAAGCCCGACACCATTCGCGCCAGGAGTCGGGTGCGACCGCGGGGCTTCTCGCTTGCCTCGCGGTACTCGACGAGCGTCGGGCGTTCAGCGACCTGGGCTACTCGTCCATGTTGGAGTATTGCCAGCGCGACCTGGCGCTCAGCGAGGACGTCGCCAAGAAGTACCTGCGCGCGGCACGCATCGCGCGCGAGCGGCCCGTGCTGTTCGACATGCTCGCAGACCGGCGGCTGTCGGTGAGCGCTGTGCTCGTGCTCGGGCCATGGCTCGAGTCGGGCACGCACGACGACCTGATCGCGGCCGCGGTCGGGCGGTCGCGTGAGGAGATCGAATGGCTGATCGCCAGCCGCTGTCCGCAGCCCGAAATGCTGTCGCTCGAGGCCGACGCATGCGCGGCCATGACTTCGGAAGCATCACTTCAAGTAACACTCGAAGGGGCCCCGGGGCCCGCTTGCCCATCGACTGCCTTGAAATCACCAAGTTCATTGGTACCACTTCCCGTGCCGCCCGCAACGCTCAAGCCGCTCTCGGCGGATCACGTCGCGCTCACGGTCACGATGACACGCGCGACGCGCGAGAAGATCCGGCGCGCGCAGGAACTGCTCGGTCACACGGTGGCGCCGGAGGCGATCGCTGACGTCATTGACCGCGCGCTCGACCAGTTGATCGTCGCGCTGGAGAAGCGCAAGCACGGGCTGCACCGCAAGCCGCGCGGAGTGCGGGCCAAGGTCACGCATCGCGCCCGGCACATCTCTGCCGATGTCCGCGCCGCGGTGTACAAGCGCGACGGCGGCTTGTGCACGTTCGTGACCGAAGCCGGGCAGCGCTGCGGCTGCCGCCACGCCCTCGAGTACGACCACATCGTGGCGGTCGCCGACGGCGGTGCGTCGACGGTGGAGAATTTGAGGCTCCTGTGCCCGGCTCACAACCAGCTCGAAGCCGAGCGCCGCTTCGGGAAGGGCTTCATGGAGCAGAAGCGTGCTTCGCTGAAATCGGAACGTCTGCAATCGCGCGAACAGAAGGAGAAGTTGAAGGCCCCGCACGAAGACGACGTTCGGGCCGCGCTCACCACGCTGGGCTACAACCGTGCCCTGGTGAGCATCGGGCTGTCGGCCGCGGCCACGTTGCCAGCCGAGGCGAGTGCGGAGACCCGCCTGAGAGCGGCGCTCAAGGCACTGACACACGGGCTGGCGCGGAAGGAGGTGCCGAGTGGGCGCGAGGTTGTCGTGACGTGACGCTTTGGCCGGCACTGCTCATGCGGCGACTTGGCTGAACGAACTCGTCGCGTGCTCGGAGGGGCGGACGGGACGCCCGCCCACCGCCCGTTCATCGCCCGCCACCGTCAATCGCCCGCCTGCCGCCGGTCTGCTGACCAGATGGGCGGTATGGCGAGGCCCGGGCAAATGGCACGTAATTCTAGTACTGACATGGCTTTGCAGCTGTGTTCCGGGTGCTCGTGTTGAACCCGCCTTTTCACCGTGGCCATCCGAACTGAGCAAGACGAGTCACCGGCCCGTAATATTTCGTTGACAATTGTAGCGGTGGCAAAATATTTTAGTGCCTGTTGCCCGGAACGATCTTTTCTGGTTCGGAAGCCGCCCCATGCGTCCCCTCCTCTGCGAACCCGAAGATCAAGTGCTTGCCCTCCGCGTGGCCCCCGAAGCCGCGGGAGGCACTTTTGTGTGCGCCCGCACTCACATCCAGGCCGGGCAGGATGTCGACGAGCATCGCGGGCGTCAGGGAGGGGGACTCCAATGAGAACGTTCATCAGGAGCACAACGCTCGCCGCGCTCTTCGCGATGCTGCTGGGGCTCGCGACGGTGGCTCGCGCAGGCGTGCCAGGCCGCCCAATCGACCGACCAGGCGGCCCGCCGGACCCGGATCCGGTGATGGTCGGGGACCCGGATGCGGGGAATGGCGGACTCGTAGCGAACTGGATGCGATTTGTCATCGCCGTTGAGCTTGGAAATCCTCGGCTCAGAAACTTCGTCCCGACCACGCTACGCCTGATGCAGGTGGGTTTGCGTCCCTCCGCGTCACCGCGAGCCCGGAGGTAGGTGGCGATGACATCAGACGTCCTCGGACAGGCAGCGACGCTCGTCGAACTGGTTAAGTCCAGCCCCGTCGGTCGGCCGCTATTCAGCCAGGTTGAGGCGGCCATAGACTGCGCCGATCGGCTCAGCATGGCTGGGCACGCCACGGAGGCAGTGGAACTGGTGGATGCAGTTCTGCCCGGCGTGCCTGATGGACATGACCTGTTCCGTTTGAGGCTGGAGATTCAGGCGCTCCGAGCCTTGACGCTCTCATTCCGAGACGCTGAGTGCATGTCCCGCGCGAGTGCTGCGCTCACCAGGCTATTCGATGCCGGTCAGCAACACGAAACCGAATACTTGCAACTCAAGATCTACGAGGCAGTTGCAATGGCCCGCCTCAATCGTGTCGACGAGGGGATAAGGCGACTTGAAGAGATCGCCACGGTTCTGAGAACTCGTCCTGACGGAATTGCCCTCACGCAGTGCAATGGCATGCTGGCCGCAGCCTTCGTGAGCAAGGGGGATTGGGAAGGGACTCGGAGGGCGAGCCTTGAGACTTTGGTCTCCGCCCGCCGGATTCGTTCCCGGTTCTATGAGGGAGTTGCGCTTGGCAATCTCTGTATTGCGGAGCGTGGACGATGCAGATTTAGTGCCTCTGAGGATGCCGGATGGGAGGCTGTCTCTGCTTACGAGCAAGCTGGCGCCGTTACGGCGCTCGCGCACGTGAAACGATCGCTGGCCATCACGCTACTAAAGCGCGGCCGGGTCTCGACCTCAATCGAACTGATGACGGGCGCGATTGGCGCTGCTGGGGTGGCATTGCGGGGGCCGCAGAAGTGGTATTGCGAGCTCTTCCTCGCGCTTGGGAATATCCATAAGGGTGAGGTAGCACGGGCTGCGGACTACCTGCTGGGTGCCTTCTACGAGCGCGGCGAAGTCCGCGAATCCCGCCCCGAACTCCTCCGCCTCGAATACCTCGGCGACGTCGAGCTCGAGCAAGGCCACGCCGAAGCCGCGCTCAAGCGTTACGACGAAGTCCTCCCGCATGCACTCGCGCTCATCCCCCGAGGTGATGTCGTCGCGGAACTCCGACGTCGCCGCGCTGAGTGCTATCTCATGCTCGGTCGCGCCGCCGACGCGCACGAAGAAGCGAAAGAAGCGCTCGTACTCTGCCTCGAGCTCGGCGACCGTTACGAGGAAGCTGCGACCTACCGCACCATCGCGCTCGCAGCGGCTGCCCTCGGCAAGCACGACGAGGCCAAGAAGCACTTCGATCACGGTTTCGCCATGTACGACGACATCGAGACGCCTTACGAGTGGGGCAAGCTCTGGATGTCGTACGGCGACTGGCTCGCAGGCGAGCACGCCGGCGCCTACGCCAGCTTGGATGGCGCGCGCGAAGCGTATCGCGCGTCGCGCGATCACTTCGAACACATGGGCGCGGAGCTCAAGCTCACGCACGCGCGCGAGCGCCTCGAACAGCTCGAGCAGCGGCTGCGTGAAGAGGGCGGCGGCGAGTTCGCTGTCCACGAGAAGCCGCGCCCTCGCCGTCGGCCGAGCCTCGATCGCGACCTGCA
>JANNWR010000083.1:0-3696 GCA_031408715.1 bacterium | reverse complement strand
AAGCTCCGACCCTGCGCCCGCGTGCTTGTCCCGCCGATCACGGCGCGCGATTCGCCTCCGGCCCGGAGCCTGGGGCTTTCGCGGGACTCGACTCACCTGCGCCACGCCCCACCGCCCGCCGCGCCCCTTCGGCCCTTCCCGTGCGCGCCTTCTCCCGACGCGCGCACTCTGCCTTGCGCTGCTCACGAACGTGCGCTTCCCCGAACTCGCGCTCGGCCTCCAGCTGATTGTGCGGACCGCATTATGCCGCGTCCGGTTTTATGCCGCGTTGGCGCACCGTGCTGCGGCTGGATCAGTCGGGAGCCCCCTTGCGCGCTGACGAACGCGGCATAACCCGGACCCTCTTGTAGCACCCTTCCTCGTGCCGGCCGAACGGCCGAGCGAGGAGGGAACGATGTTGATCAAGGAGTATGGAGTTCAGGTGTCGGGCCCGTTGGAGCGCTGGGCTCAGGAGTTCGCGTCCCAGCTGGCGAGTCTCGGCTACGTGTGGCTTGTGATTCACCGCGCGCTCCTCGTCTTTGCCTCCGTGAGCAACTGGCTCGGGACGCGCCGGCTTCGCCCCGGAGACTTGACGACGAAGCAGGTCGAGCATCTGCGCCATGCGCAGCGCGGCGTCGGCTACGGCCGCTCGCTGTCGAAGGTGCTCGAGTTCCTGCGCGCAGTGGGAGAGGTTCCGCCCGTGCGCCCGAACGCCAAGCGCACGGGTCTCGATCGACTGCTGGATCGTTACCGCGAGTATCTTGTCGACGAGCGCGGCCTCTCGGGCGGGGTGGTACATCGGTACTGCATCGTGGCCGGACGGTTGTTGGCGGGTCGCCCGCGGGGGGCGCATCTGCGGCGACTGACCGCGAGCGAGGTGCTCGAGTTCCTGCGCAATGAGGCGCGCGGTTTCTCGGCAGGCCACGCCGGGTGTGTGGCCAGTGCGCTGCGCTCGTGGGTTCGCTTTCTGCACGTCGAGGGGCGGATCCCGGCGTCGCTGGTAGGTGCGGTCCCTTCGATTGCGGGATGGCGCGGGGCGTCCCTGCCGCAGGCCCTGGCGCCGGGCGCCGTCCGCAGGATGTTGTGCAGTTGCGATCGTCGCACGCGCATCGGCCGCCGTGACTTCGCGGTCCTGACGCTGCTGATACGCCTCGGCCTTCGCGCCGGTGAGGTCGCTGGCCTCGAACTCGACGCGCTCGACTGGCGACAGGGCGAGGTGGTCGTCCACGGCAAGGGCAAGACGCTCTCGCGTCTTCCGCTGCCGCAGGACGTCGGACAGGCGCTGAGTGCCTACCTCGTGCGGCGTCCGCGCGTGGCTTCGCGTGCGCTGTTCCTACGAAGCCGTGCTCCGCTGCAGCGATTGACCCAGACCGGCATCACGCACCTGGTCGCGAAGGCCTCGCAGCAAGCAGGGCTCCATCGGGTGGGTCCTCACCAACTGCGGCACACCCTGGCCACCGAGATGCTGCGCCGCGGGGCAACGCTGGCCCAGATCGCCCAGGTCCTGCGCCACCGCAGCCAGACCACCACCGCCATCTACGCCAAGGTCGATCGCGTGGCGCTACGTGAGCTCGCGCAGCCGTGGCCGGGAGGTGTCGCATGAACCACCTGCAGGATGCCGTCGGCAAGTATCTCGAGACCCGCCGCGCCTTTGGCTTCAAGCTCCAGCGCGCTGCCTTGCTGCTCCCGGAGTTCGTCCGCTACCTCAAGGCTCACCGCGCTGCGTTCATCACCCTTCGCCTCGCCCTCGACTGGGCACGGCTACCGTCCGACGCACACCCGGCATGGTGGGCGGAACGGCTGTCGATCGTGCGCGGTTTCGCCAGGTACCTCCAGGCAGAAGATCCTCGGCATCAGGTCCCGCCTGGCCACCTGATCCCGTGGCGGGCGCGCCGGGCGGTCCCCGTCCTGTTCGACGCGCGTGAGATCTCGGCACTGCTGCTTGCCGCACGTCGTCTCAAGGCCCCGCTGCGCGCCGCCACGTACGAGGCACTGTTCGGCCTGCTCGCCGTGACCGGGATGCGTATCGGCGAGGCGATCCGCCTCGACCGTGATGACCTCGACTGGAAGTTGCAACTGCTCGTCGTCCGCAAGAGCAAGTTCGACAAGTCGCGTGAGGTCGCCCTGCACTCGTCGGTCCTGGCCGCGCTGCGACGCTACACCAAGGTGCGCGACAACTGTCGACCGCATCCGCGCTCGCCGGCCTTCTTCGTCTCGCTGAACGGAACTCGGCTCATCTACAACAACGCCCACCGCACGTTCCGTGCGCTCGGCCGTGCCGCTCGTATCCGGTCGGGTCGCCCCCACGACCTGCGGCACTCCTTCGCCGTCGCGACGCTGCTGCGCTGGTACCGCCAGGGTGCCGATGTCGACGCCCGGATGCCACGTCTGTCGACCTACCTCGGCCATGCTTCGCCGGAGTCCACGTACTGGTACCTCACCGCCGCGCCGCAGCTGATGGCGATCGCTCGCCGCAGGCTCGAACGCAATGGAGGGCTGGCCTCATGACGCTACTCGCGCCTCTGCTCGAACGGTTCTTCACCCAGCGCTTGCTCCATCAGCGACGCGCCAGTCCCAACACCATCGCGGCCTACCGCGACGCTTTCCGGCTGCTCCTCAAGTTCGTCAAGAACAAGCTGAACCGGGCACCGTCACAGGTCGGGCTCGCGGACCTCGACGCAGATCTCGTGGTCGCCTTCCTCGCGCACCTCGAGAAGGACCGCGGCAACACCATCCGATCCCGTAACGCCCGCCTTGCCGCACTCCATTCGTTCTTCCACTACGTCGCCTTCGAGGAGCCGGGGCACTCGGCCGCCATCCAGCGTGTGCTCGCGATTCCGTACAAACGCGCCGAACGTAAGCTCGTCGGGTTCCTCGATTGCGGTGAGGTCGAAGCGTTGCTCCGCGCTCCCGACCGCGGCACCGCACTGGGCCGCCGCGACCACACCCTGCTGCTCCTCGCGATCCAGACCGGTTTGCGCGTCTCGGAGTTGACACAGTTGTGTTGGCAGGACGTGCGGCTCGACTCCGGGGCCCACATTCGTACCCACGGTAAGGGTCGCAAGGACCGCTGCACGCCGCTGACGGCCCAGATCGTTGCCGCACTCCGCAGCCGGCAGCGCGAGTTGAAGCCGCTCCCGTCCGATCCCGTTTTCCCCAGCCGTCGCGGTGGACCGATGAGTCGCGACGCCGTCGAGCGCCTCGTCACCAAGTATGCCGCGATCGCCTCGTTGGCTTGTCCGTCGCTGAAGAAAAAGAGCGTGTCACCCCATACGCTCCGGCACACCAGTGCCATGCAGCTCCTCGCCGCCGGAGTGGAACGCACCGTGCTCGCCCTCTGGCTGGGTCACGAGTCCACCGAGACGACCGAGATCTACATCCACGCGGATCTCAGCATCAAGCAACGCGCGATTGCGCGGACAGCGCCGCTCCCGGCCGCGGCCAAACGCTACAAACCGGCGGATCGCCTGCTCGCGTTTCTCGAGAGCCTCTGATTATGCCGCGTTCGGCATCGCCAACACGCGCGGATCCGCTCCCGGCAGCCGCCAACGCGGCATAACAACGGACGCGGCATAATGCCCTGCCCATAACCAGCTCGAGGCCGAGCGGCGCTTCGGCAGAGGCTTCATGGAACAACAGCGTGCGGCGAAGAAGTCCGGACGGCTGCAGTCGCGCGAACAGAAAGAGCAGCTCAAAGCCCCGCATGAGGACGACGTG
>JANNWR010000082.1:0-9627 GCA_031408715.1 bacterium | reverse complement strand
CGAGGTGGCCCCGGGGCCACCTCCTGTCCCATCAGTTCTCGAGAACTTCGCCAACTCGACGGGACCACTTCCGGGGACGACCGAGCCGAACGTCGTCGCGTCCCAGCTCGCACTCCACGCGAAGTTCACGCCGCTCTCGGCGGAGTGCGTCGCGCTGCGCGGCCAGCTCTCGATGGTGGCGTACGAGCACTTCCAGCGCGTGCGATCGCTCGCCTCGCATCGCGTGCCCTCGGGCAATGCGGCGCTGGTGATCGAGTACGCGTTGCAGCTCGCGGCCGAGCTGCTCGACCGGCAGAAGTTCGGCAAGGGCGTGCGCACGCGCCCGGCTGACGGCAAGCCGAACGGCCGTCATGTGCCGAAGGCGATCCGCCAGGCGGTGTGCGAGCGCGATGGCGGCCGCTGCACGTTCACCGGCCCCGACGGCACGCGCTGCGGCTCGGAGTGGCACCTGGAGCTCGACCACATCGTGCCGCTCGCCAAGGGCGGCGCGACCACCGCGATCAACCTGCGCACTCTGTGCCGACGGCATAACCAGCTCGAAGCCAGACGCGAGTTCGGCGCAGCGCACATCGCCGCACGCACCGAGCAGGCGCGCGCCGAAGCCGTGCGAACGCGTCAGCGCAACGCGAAGCGGGATGCCCAGGCGCGATCGAGCGAGCGGATTGCGGCAAAGCAGTTGCAGCCCGGCCAGCTCATGGCAGCCGAGACACATCGCATTGCAGCGCCCTCGAATGCCGTACCACCTGTGCACGTCATGGCACCGAGTACACCGCACATCATGAACTCGGCCGATGGCGCACACTCACCGGTGGCGCTGAACATGACCGACGACGCGAACGAGTCCGTGTGCGCCGACATCATCGCAGCGCTCCGCACGCTGCGCTTCTCATTCGCCGAAGCACGCCGAGGCGTCGAGATCACTGCGCACATGCCCGGCGCGAGTGCCGAGCAGCGCGTCCGCGCCGCGCTCCAGAAGCTGGGACGCGCACCCGCGCATCGCATGCTGCCTGTGCAAGCTGAGAGCTGAAGCCGCACGACCCGACCGCGAGCACGCGTTGCGAACGAATCGTCGCGCGAACGACACGCCTCCCGCGCCCGTCAGGCCAGGAACGGTCACGAGGCGGGCTGCGGACGAGGCGTGTCGCGCACGAAGTGCCGCGCGACCGCCACGCCTTCCGCGCCCGTCAGGCCAGGACCGGGTACGAGGCGGGGCGTGAATGAGGCGAGTCGCGCCCAGGCCGGAGCCAGGGACTGGCGTAGACCGTCAAGGGCGCGTCAGGGAGGTGAGGCCATGGAGGGCCGAACCGAGCGTTCGCCTCATCCACGGCCCGTCTCGTACCCGGGCCGTCCGGAACGCAAGGCCGTCCGGAACGCGAGCTGTTGCAGCCTTACGCCGCCACACACAAACCGTCCGGAACGCAACGCCGTCGCGGTCGCCCGCAGAACGGACCCGGTCGAGAACGCATGCAGCGAACTTGGCCATGGCATCGCCCCCGGCCTTCGCCCTACACTGAGCCCATGCACACGCCGCGCTCATGCTATGCCCACGCGCATCGCTATCCCCGGCCGGGGATGGGCGTTCCGCGCGCATAGTCCAGGCGCTCCGAACCTGACCCGTCTCCGGCGAACGGAGGCGGGCTTTCTTGTTCTCGAGCCCGGCCTCCGCGAGCCACTCACTCGAGGAAGCCATGCTCCGAAGCCCGAACAGCACCACCATCGCCGCAGTCCGCGGTGCGATCTCGGTGAAGGCCAACCGTGCCGCCGACATCCGTGAAGCCAGCGCGCGTCTGCTCGAAGCGATGATCGCGAGAAATGCGGTCACGCCCGAGCGCGTCGTGAGCGCGGTCTTCACTGCCACACCGGACCTGACGGCGGACTTCCCCGCGCATGCGGCAAGACGACTGGGCTGGTCCGACGTGCCCTTGCTGGGTGCGGTCGAACTGGCGGTACCCGGTGCACCCAAGCGCATCGTGCGCGTACTGTTGACGCTGCGCGACGTGAAGCTCGGCGAAAAGCTCACGCCGGTGTATCTCGACGAAGCCGCACTCCTGCGTCCGGATCTCGCCGACGCGCCGCCTGTGAGTGCCCAGCCTGCACGCACGCACCGCATCGCCATCATCGGGCTCGGGCAGATCGGCGGCTCGATCGGACTGGCGCTGGAGGACACCGGCGGCTGGCATCGCACGGGCTTCGACACGCGCCCAGGTGCTCGCCGCGAAGCGCTGGCGCGCGGTGTCATCGACCTCGCGAGCAGCACGCTCGAAGCGGCCTGCCGCGACGCCGAGCTGGCCGTGATCTGCGTGCCGGTCGACGTACTGCCGCGCGTCATCGCACGCGTCGCCGGAGCATTGCCCGCAGGCGCGATCCTGCTCGACACGGGCAGCGCGCGCGGCGCCGGTGTGACGGCCGCGCTCGTACGCGCGGCGAAGCGCGTGCGCGCCGTGGGCGGTCACCCGATCGCCGGCAACGAGCATCGCGGGCTCAAGGGCGCGCGCTCAGCGCTGTTCCATGGCGCGCCGTTCGCGCTGCTACCGGTGCAGGGCCGTGTGCCGCCGCTGCTGCGCACGCTCATCCGCGACCTGGGAGCCGTGCCGCGTGTCGTCAGGCCAGCGCATCATGATCATGCGCTGGCACGCACGAGCCACCTGCCGTGGCTGGTTTCTCGCGCCATCGCCAAGCTCGGCAGGAGTGCCGCCGAAGAGCAACTCGCGGGCCCGGGATTCACCAGCATGACGCGGCTCGCCGCCAGCGACCCGCGCGTGGCGAAGGCCTACGCCCGGGCGAACGCCACCAACGTGCGCGCGGCGTGGCGAGCGCTGCGCGCGCAGCTCGATCGGGACGTGGCGGGGCTGGGTTGATGCGCGCGCGCGCGACCGAAACATGCGTGATCGTTCCGATATCGGCGTTCGCAGCGCCGCTGCATCACCGCCGGACAAGTCGCCCTTACGCGCCCGACTCCTCCTCCGGCACCGGCGCTTCTGCCACCACGGGCGTGAGCGCCAGCCTCGCGATGTACTCGCTCGGCAGCTTGTGATGCTTGGCACCCTTCAGGATGGCGTCCAGGTAGCGCTGCGATGGCGGCGACGGGTTCGAGGCGCGTGCCACGTAGATGAGCGGCCGCAACCGGCGCGCGAACGAACCGTCCTCGACACGCACCAACTGCACCGTGACCGTCTCGCGGTCATAGAGGTTGTGCTGGTCGAGCGGCCCGACGTAGCCCTCGTAGCGATCGAGTGCGGCCAAGTCGGCGTCGGTGAGGTCGAAGACCATGCCCCACACGCTGTGCGCGTGCGCGGTGCCCACGCTCGCCACACCGCCGCCCCAGTCGTGTGACGTGAGCGGGAACGTGAGCTTGTGGTCGCGCAACTCGGCGAGCCCGACGACCGTATGGCCCGGGCAACGGCGTTTCATCTGTTCGGGCTCGAGATTCGAGCCATACGCGAAGTAATGCATCGGGGTTCTCGCGATCTCGGGGAGGGTGTCCGCGGGCAGTGTAGCCGATTGGCGTGCTCCCGCCCCGTCGCTATAGTGGGCAGCCCCCCGAGCATGGCCGGACCGCACCGGCCCCCTTGCCCCACCTCTCTGGAGAGCACATGCCAGTCGATATCCTTGCCTTCGGCCCACATCCCGACGACGCCGAGATCGGCTGCGGGGGACTGCTGCGCAAGCTCAAGGACCGCGGCCGCACCACTGGCATCATCGACATGACGTCAGGTGACATGGGCTGGGGGACGCCCGAGCTGCGCGCCGAAGAAGGCCGCAAGGCGGGCGCGATCCTGAAACTCGATGTGCGCGAGTGCCTCGACATGGGCGACTGCCGTGTGGAAGACACATTCGAGAACCGCGTCCGGGTCGCGAGCGTGATCCGTAGGCACCGCCCCGAGGTCATCCTGGCGCCTTACTACGATCTGCCCATCGGCCGCGGGCTCGGGCACAACGACCATTACAAGACCGGGGAGATCGTCTCGAACGCGTTCAATCTGGCACATCTCGCCAAGGCGCCGTGCGAGGGCGAGCCCTACCAGGTCAAGGCGATCTACTACTACTTCGTCCCGCCGGGCACGAAGCCGACATTCATCGTCGACTTCACCGAACATGCCCAGGACTGGCTCGACGCCATCGATTGCCATCTGACGCAGTTCTACCATCCCGACCGTCCGCGCCCCGAGAACCTGCCGCACCCGCGCGAGGCATTCGAATCGTTCGCACGCTACTGGGGCTGGCAGATCGGTGTGAAGTACGCGCACGCGTTCTTGTCCACCAGCCCGCTCAAGGTCGACGATCCACTGTCGCTGGTCGAAACGCTGACGACGCGCCCATGACGAGCCTCGTACGCGGGCTCGTGTCGATCGCGCTCGTGTTCATGGCGTTCGCGTGCGGACCGCTCGCTCAGGCTGCGACAACCAAGCCGAGCAAAGCGAAACCGGCCGCCGTGAAGCCCGCCGGGAAACCGAAGCCCGGTCGTGTGCTGCCCGATTCCAATGCGATCTCGCGGCTCGAGGGCCTGCATGCGCAGGCCCTGTGGCGCCATCGCCCGGATCTCGCCGAGGCTTGGGGTGTGAAGCCCTACTCCCTGCGCTTCACGCCGCTCGACGAAGCCACGCTGGATGCGCACGTTCGTGATGCTCGCCACCTGCTGGCGGCAACCGACACGCTTGCCGCCAGCGCGCGCCGCGACACGCTGCGCGCCCGGCTGCAGCGCGACCTTGCCGATTGCGCGCCGGGTGGCGCGCTGCGGCGCGACGCACTGGTGTGGCTCGACATCGTCGCGGCGGCCGTCCGCGCCCCGTTCACACTGGGTTCGACAAGCGGCTGCGACCGCACGCGCCGCGCCACCTTGCAGCTCGGGGTGGTGCCCGAGGCGTTGCGTGGTGCGATCGTACTGTTGCGTGGGGCGGTTCCCCCAGCGTCGGCCATGCTCGAACCGCGCCTGACGAGCGTCGAGCTGTTGTTGCGCGTCGACCTGCCGAAGCGGACCGAAGCTTGCAAGGAGTCCAGGCGCCTGGCCGAGTTCGTGGAAGCAGACACGCTCGCGGCCGCGTCCCTCACGCAATTCCGTGATCGGCTGGCCTCCAGCCGGTGATGCGCGGGCGGGTCAAGGCGTTGCAAGCCGCATGATTCCTTGCAGTCCGCGCGTTGACCTTGCGGTCCAGAACCCGCTAGGTTCCGTCGGCTTCACCTGCCGACACCATGGATGGTTCGGTACCCGGTATCGACCGGGACCCCCTGAGGAGGATTCCCCCATGCGCTTCCGCGCGACGGGCGTGCTGTCGACGATCGCCCTGCTTGCGACCCTGGCCACGACGGCCGAGGCCGCCCCTGCCCCTGTGTCCGCTGCGGGCCCGCTGACGCTCGCCGTGCGCACGGGTGCAGGCACGCACGCGGTCGCGAAGCGCCATCGGCGCGTGCGCCGCCGGCACCTGCCCCCTCCGGGCGGGGTGTACGCGCGCAACGCCATCTTGCTCGACCCCACCACGGGCGAAGTGCTGTTCGAGAAGAACTCGTCGCGCTCGGTGCCCATCGCGTCGCTGAGCAAGCTCATGACGGCCATGGTGTTCCTGGAGCAGAAGCCAGACCTGACCCGCGAGGTCGTGGTCACGCAGCCCGACATCTACGGCGCGGGCCACTCGCAGTTGCGCCGCGGCGAGAATGTGCCCTTGGGCGAACTGCTGCACATGAGCCTGATGTGCTCGGACAATTGTGCGACGCGCGTCATCGCGCGCGAGTCGGGCCTGCCCGCCGCGGACTTCATCGCGCGCATGAACCGCAAGGCGGTCGAGCTGGGATTGACCGGCACGCGCTTCGTCGAGTTCACCGGCCTGGACGAGCACAACGTCTCCACGGCCTCGGACGTGGCGCGGCTGCTGCACGCGGCCGCGAACGAACCGCTGATCGCCGAGATCACCACGACGCGGTCGTACGCGTTCCGCACCACGCGTCGTGCGCACGCGATCAACAACACGAACCGCCTGCTGTACGGCCGCTACGAGATCCTCGGCGGCAAGACCGGCTTCATCATGGAGGCGGGATATTGCTTCGCCACATGGGTGCGCAGCGACGGCCGTGACCTGATCGCGGTCGTCCTCGGCGCGCCCACCAACGCGACGCGCTTCGCGGACGCCGTGCGGTTGATCCAGAAGGCCGCGCAGCCGACCGCCACGCAGACGCAGCCCTAGGATTCCAAGGAAAGCGGCTTGAACATGCCCGCTGCCACTCCGCCCGGCGCACAACGCTCGCGGATGTGGGCAGCGGCCGCGCTGACCGGCTTCACCGCGGGGCTGGCCGGCGGACTGTTCGGGGTCGGCGGCGGCATCCTGCTGGTGCCGATGCTGATCGCGTTCTTCGCGCTCTCGCAGCATCAGGCGCACGGCACGTCGCTGGCCGCCATCGGTGCGACCGCCGTGGCCGGGCTGGTGGTGTACGGCCTGCACGGGCAGGTGGCGTGGCTCCCCGCCGGCGTGATGTGCCTGTCGAGCGTGCTTGCCGCCAGACTGGGAGCGAAGCTCGCGGCCCGCACCAGCAAAGAGCGGCTGACGCTCGCGTTCTCTGTGTTCCTGGTGCTGGTCGCGGCACGCATCCTGTGGAAGGCGCCCGCTGGCTCCGCCGAGCACGCGCTCACCGGGGCGACCGGGGTCGCGGCCTCACTCGGAGTGGGCGCGGCGGTCGGACTGCTGTCGGGCTTCATGGGTGTCGGGGGCGGCGTGATCGCGGTCCCGGCACTGACGCTGCTGTTCGGCATGTCGCAGCAGATGGCGCAGGGCACCAGCCTGGCACTCATCCTGGTGACCGCGCCGTTCGGGGCACTGGAGCACGACCGCCACGGGAATGTCGCCCGACCGCTATTGCCGGGTCTGGCGCTCGGGGCACTGGTGGGCGCTCCCATCGCCTCGGTGGCCGCTCAGCACGTGCCCCAGGCCATGCTGGCGCGCGGCTTTGCGGTGTTCCTGCTCGCCAATGTCTCCCGCATGGTGTGGTTAGCGGTTAGCCAGAGCCGTCGGGCCAGGAGCTAGCGGCAGGCGGGACCCCGGGGCTCGGCAGGCGCCGGTAGGGTCCGCCGATCCGCACCCGGCTTGGATCGAAATTGTCGAGGGCCCGCATCTGCCACGCACCCCCAACTGGCCCCCTATTCGGCAACGCGTCATGGGACCACTTGGTCTGACCGACGAGTGAACAGGGCACCCAGAGTCAACCTCGTTCAGCCCTGTGTGTTTCGGGCATGGAACAATTGGCCCGGCCGTCATTCTGTCCTTGCCCCGGACAGGGCATTTGCGGCATCTTTCATGTGTCCCGCTCTACGCTCGTGCCCACAGCTTGCCTGTCTCGGAGAGGCACGGATGGGGCGGTCCCGATGTACCTCTTGTATCGCTTCTGCCCCCCTTGGGGACGCACCCTGCTTTCCACAGCTGAAAGGAGTCCCATGATGAAGCGTTTCGCTACCACCTTGGCGCTGCTCGCCGTTTTCGCGGTCCCGGCCTTCTCGGCCAACGCTGTCCGCATCAGCCAGGTGTACGGCGGCGGCGGCGGCACGACGGCCGCCACTGACTTCGTCGAGTTGTTCAACTTCTCGGCCGCGCCCGTGAACATCGGCGGCTGGAGCATCCACTACGGCTCCTCAGCGGGTAACTGGAACAGCTTCGCGGGTAACGTCTTCACGTTCCCGGCGAACACGTTCATCCAGCCCTGCAAGTACCTGCTGCTCGCCGGCAACGTCGGAACGGGTGGCGCGCCTTCGATCGGTGCGGACTTCTCGGTCTCGCCGACGACGGTGTTCAACATGTCGGGCACGAACGGCAAGGTCATGCTGTCCACGGCGGTCAGCGCGAACCTGGCGTGCGGCCTCGAAGCCGGCGTCATCATCGACAAGGTCTCGTGGGGCACTGCCAACTGCTCCGAGACGGCTGCCACCCCGGCCCTGACCGCGGCCACGGCTGCGAGCCGTAACGCTGGCGGCCAGGCCGACACGGACAACAACTCGGCGGACTTCACGGTCGGCGCTCCGGCGCCCCGTAACTCGGCCTCGCCGGTCAATGCCTCGTGCCTTGTCACGCCGACCTCCCGGTCGACGTGGGGCGCGGTGAAGAGCATCTACCGGTAGCACGCATCAGGCGCCGCCCGCCTCGCGCGGACGGCGCCGAACCGCTGTGAGGGTGTGCCCGGTTCGCCGGTCGCGCCTTCGCTCGCGACGGAACCCCGCACTCGCAAGGGTGCGGGGTTCTGTATTTCGGGCCTGTGGCCACGGCGCGGCTCGCGCTCGGTGCCCGGCAGACAATCCGCACGCGCCGCCGTGCACGTTGCAACGCCGCGGCGTGAAGCGACCGCCGTGATCACACGGCAAGCCACGCGTTCACAGCACCTTCGCCCCTGGTCCTGCGGGATTCGTGCGATGCGACCTAGCGCATGTTCACAAACCGTGCGGCTGCAAACGGTTGCGTCGATGCCATTTTCGGCGCTTCCACGGTGCCCGCCCCGGCAGACCCCTTGCATGGTGTTCGGATGGGGTAGCCCGCGCGCTTGGCGAGTGGCGCTGCCCCACCCACCCACGCCTCTGCACCCACTGCCACGGAGGGCACATGGCTCGGCCGTCCAAGCCGCGATCGCTGCAGGGCAAGCGCACGCTGCGCGCCACCGCCGCGCTCGAAGCGCCGAGCACTCAGGCCAAGTCGCAGTCGAACCATGGCGTCGGCCCGACCACCACCGGCACTCTGCCGCTGGAAGTGTCGCGCCGCGCGCAGCGCGAGATGGACCGCCTGCGCCGCCTGCCCACCGGTTCGCCCGAGGCGGCACAGGTGCGCGCCTACCTGCAGTGGCTGTGGAACACGCCGTGGGAGACGCAGGCCGGCGAAGATGCCGACCTGCGCCACGTGCAGGCCGAACTCGAGCAGGAGCATCTCGGGCTCACCAAAGCGAAAGAGCGCATCCTCGAGTATCTCGCGGTGCGCAGGCTCAAGCACGACCTGCCCGGCCCCGCGCTGTGCGTGGTCGGTCCGCACGGCACCGGCAAGTCGTCGCTCGCGAGTGAAGTCGCGCGCGCGCTGCGCCGGCCGTTCGTGCGCGTGAACGTCTCGGGCACATCGGACGCCGCCGAACTGGTGGGCGAGCCGCGCACGGCCGCGGGCTCGCAGCCCGGCAGGATCCTGCGCGCTGTGCGCGAGGCCGGCGTGCGCAATCCCGTCCTGCTGATCGAGGGTGTCGACCGCCTGATGGGCGAGGGCGGGCACGGCGTGGTCGAAGTGCTGCTCGAACTGCTCGACCCCGAGAGCGCGTCGCACTTCACCGACCACTATCTAGGCGTGCCCATCGACCTGTCGCATGCGGTGGTGCTGATGTGCGCCAACCAGCTCGAGGCCGTGCCCGATGCACTTCAGGAGTGCATCGAGGTCATCGAGGTGCCGGGCTACTCCGAAGACGAGAAACTCGAGATCTCGCGCCGCTTCCTGCTGCCGCGCCAGCTCACCGAACATGGCTTGAGTGGCCGCGACCTGCTGTTGGGCGACGACACCGTGCGCGCCGTGGTACGCCACTACACGCTCGAGGCCGGCGTGCGATCGCTGTCACGCCAGATCGCCACCATCTGCCGCAAGGTCGCACGGGCGCGCGCCACCGGCGACCCCAAGCGGCACGCCGTGC
>JANNWR010000081.1:0-15134 GCA_031408715.1 bacterium | reverse complement strand
CAGGCGCGCGAGGACCTCGAGGGCGTCATCGAGCAGCTGGGCCTGCTGCGCGGCAAGGACCTGCTCAAGGAGTACGCGTTCGAGCCCGAGGCCGTGGGCGATCGCTGGCGCAAGAAGCGGCTCACGCGCCATCTCGATCAGGGCATGTTCTTCGAGAACATGGGGCTCCTGAAGATCGACGACGCGCTGCTCGAGTTCCGGCGTGCGTTGCATCTCGATCCCGAGAACGCCGTGGCACGCGACCACATGAAGAAGCTCGAGCGTGAGCGCGACAAGGTGGTGGCCTCGCAGGTGACCATGGCGCCGGGTAGCAAGCCTGCCGCCGCCGTGAAACCGGGCAAGCCCGCAGCCCCGGTGGGTGCGGCGACGCCCGCGGCTCCGGCCGCCGCCAAGCCGAAACCGGCTCCCAAACCGGGCGGGAAGTCCGGCCTGCCGATGCCCATCCTGGCCGCGATCGGTGCAGTGGTCGTCGTCGCGGTCGTGCTCGGCGCGGTGCTGATGCGGCCCAAGGCCGAGCCGGCGACGGACGCCACGGCTTCCATGATGACGGATTCGTCGACGGTGAGCCCCACGTCGGTCGCACCGCTCGCCACGCCGGTGGTCGAGGACACGACGGGCCACGCCGCCGCCGCAGCCGCCACCGCGGCGCTCAAGGCCGCGACGGTCGCCGCCAAGGCGAAGGCCGATTCGATCGCACGTGCCAAAGCCACGGTGGTGACGCCGGTGGTGGGGGATGCGACGATCGTGGTGAGCGCGAGCCCCTATGCGAACTTCCTCGTGGACGGTGAGAGCAAGGCACAGAATGCCAAGACTTGGTCGGGCACACTCAAGCCCGGTGACCACATGATCCGGATCGAGCACCCGAAGCTCGGCAACCACGAGTGGCCGGTCACGCTTGCGGCGGGGGAGCAGAAGGAACTTAGCTACGATTTTCTCGCGACTTCGTCCGGTAGCATCAGTGTGTCGTCCGAGGGCGGCTGGGCCGAGATCTACCTGGATGGCGACAAGACCGGTAAGACGACGCCATTCGTGCTCACGGGCGTGCTGCCCGGCAAGCACGAGGTCGCACTGGTGCGCGAGGGCTACAGTGTGGCGGGCGGCGCGAACACGGTGACGGTCAAGGCGGGCCAGCAGGTCGGCGTATCGTTCAAGCTGAAGCCGAGCAAGAAGTAGTCGATCCGGTGTCGCGGCCGTTAGCCGCGATGCAGTCTTCGCACCAGCAAGGAGGCTCTCATGCGAAATCAATTCCGCAGGGTCGTGCTCGTTGTGTTCTCGCTCACCCTGTGTGCCGCGCCGTTCACGAGCGCTGTGTGGGCTGCCGCCCCGGCGGTCGAAGAGGCGCAGAAGTCCTACGATAGCGCCAAATTCGATGACGCCATCGCCAAATTGCGCGAGGCGCTCTCGAGCGGCCAGGTCACCGGCAGCGAAGCGGTCGCCGCGCGCGCGCTCATGGCGCGCTGCCTGGTCAAGTCCGGCAAGCGCATCGAGGCCAAGCAGGCATTCAAGACCGTGCTGCGCAACGATCCCGGTTTCAAGCTCGACACCGTGTCGACCCCGCCGGACGAGGTCGAGGTGTTCAACCTCGCGGCCAAGGAGATCCAGGCCGAGCAGATCGAGGCCGGACAGCGCATCCCGGCGAGCCTGGGATTCATCTATGGCATCGGTAGCGGCGACAACAAGGACTTCGCGAAACTGCAGCGCGCGAATGGCGGCGACGACAAGATGGACGGGCAGCCCGAGTTTGGTGTGTCGGTGCGCTTTCCGTTGCGGCCCCGCTGGTCGCTCGACCTCGAGCTGGCGCGCTTCCGCGCGACTGGCGAGGACACCGTGTCCGGTGTCAACAAGGTCAGGTTCGAGACCAGTGCGATCCCGATGATGGTCAGCCTCTATTACACGGCCATCAGCAACGACAAGTTCCACGTCAACGTGTTCGCCGGGGGCGGGCCGCTGGTGGCGTCGCGCGGTTCGATCGACATCAACTTCTTCACCGTTCGCCTGCAGCTCGCGAACGAGAAGGTCGGCGCCATCTTCCATGGTGGACTCGAAGGCGAGTACATGGTGATGCCGAAGCTGTCGCTCACCGGGCGTGTCGAGGGCCGCTATGCACAGGCCTCGAAGCTATTCAAGGGCTCGACGGTGGACCTGTACGGTGACCCGGCGGCCGCGCTCGATGGCAGGAAGGTCGACTTCAGCGGCTACGGCGCCTACGTCGGTCTGCGCGGCTACATCGGCTACTGACGTCCTGCGATCTCGGACGGGGCCGTCCCTCAAGGGGCGGCCCCGTTTGTTCGGCCCCCGCGGCTGAGCCCGGAAGTCGGTGGTTGCACCTGTCGCATACGCTGGCCTAGGGTGTGGTTCATCAGAAGGACGCTTGCAGTCCTCGCGACCGATATCCGGAGGAGACGTCATGGATGCTCGTCACCGTCCGCTGTTGCAGCTCACGTCGTGCGTGTTGCTGGCAGCCCAGTTTGCCGCCGCGGTGCCCGCCTGGGGCGCGGTCGCGCCGGCCAAGCCCGCGCCCGCGTCGAGCGCCGCTCCCGCCACGCGCAAGCCGGTGGCTCCCGCCGCCGATCCGGCCGCGTTGGTCGGTCGCGCGCAGGGCTTCTATCGCGATGGCCGTTACGACGAAGCACTTGGACTGCTCGCCGGCCCGATCCTGCGCAAGGAGCTCTCGGGTGACGTGTTGCGTGAGGCGCGCATCGTGCTCGCGCGCTGCTATGTGAAGAAAGGCATGATGCCGCGCGCCAAGGAACACTTCGGCGCCGTGCTCGCCATCGATCCGGCGTTCGTGCTCGATGCGAAGCACGCCGATGCCGAGGAACTCGCGGTGTTCACTCAGGTGAAGGGTCTGCTCCCGGCGCCAGCGCCCGTGGCGGCCACGCCCGAAAGGATTCCTGGGAAGAACGCGGGCGCACCGCCGGCGAAACCCGAGAAGCCGAAGCCCGACCTCGGGCTCGAACCGGCGCACAAGCCGGGTTGGTTGGTGCGCAACAAGTACGTCGCGCTCGCGGTGATCGCGGGCGGCGGGCTCGCGGTCGGACTGGCCGGAGGGAGCGGCGGGGGCGACAGCGGACCCACCCCCAAGTCGGCACTGCCGGGCTTTCCCGCACCCCCGGGTGGCCACTAATCATCCTGCTCACTTGAGCTTGCGTGCGCTTCACGAAGTTCGTCCAAGGCGAACTCGGGGAGCGCTGTAAACCCTTGACCGCGAACGAGTCACGCCACTAACCTTGGAACTCCATGCCCTCTCCCCTGACCCGTAACTCCCGACTGGTCATGCCCGTGCTGGCGATGTGGCTCCTCGCCGGTCTCGCCGTGTGGCCCGCTCACGCCGTCTCGATCCCGTTCCGTGGGAAGGGGAAGGTGAAGGTCGTCGTCAGCGCTGCTCCCGACTGCAACAACTGCGGCTCGGGCACGGCCTCCGCCCTCAAGATGCGTGTGTTCATGGTGGCCGACGAGGCCGCCATTCGCACCGTGCTCAACAACAAGGGCGTCGGCTGGTCCAAGCAGATGGAAGCCGCCGGCGCGAACGTGCTTGGCAAGCCCCTCGAGGACTTCGTCGCGCCCGGTGCCAGCAAGGAGTGGGTGCTCGAGAAGGATCCCAAGGCCACGGTCGTCGTGATCGAGGGCAACTTCTGCAAGCGCGTGGGTGCGGCTTGGTACTTCATCCAGCCGGCGAAGGAGAAGTCGCTCAAGCTCACAGCGGGTGCCACGGGTTTCACGCCGACCACGGGGAAGTGACGCGATGGCCGAGCCGACCAAAGATGCAAACGCGCAGGGATTGGGCGTCGTCTGGCAGGAAGGCATGCTGCTGTCTCCGCAGCACTTCCAGCAGATGGAACGCGCGCATCATCTGCGTCTGACGCAGCGTTTCCGCTTCAGCGAACCGTTCGGCTGGGGGTTGCGCGCGTTCACGCTCGACGATCAGGCGCTGTTGCATGGGCGTTTCAGCCTGCTGCGCGCATCGGGCGTGTTCCCCGACGGCACATCGTTCGATACCGACGCGGGTGATCCACTGCCCGTCGCCCGTGACATCGGCAAGTGGTTCGACGGCCAGAATGACCGTCTGCTCGTCTCGCTGGGGCTGCCGGTGCAGCGCCCGGGCCAGCCGCTGGTGGCCGCGGCCGCGGGTGACATGATCCCCGGGCCGCGCTACACGCAACAGGCCACGATCCTCGCCGACGACCTCACCGAGGGTGTCGACCGCGAACTGGCCCTGGCGCGCCGCAATCTCGTGCTGCTGTTGCCGAGCGAAGCGCTGTCGCAGCACGACGTGCTGCCGCTGGGTGAGATCGTGCGCAGTTCGACCGGTTTCGCGATGCGTGAACCGTTCGGCGGTGTCGCCGATCCGTACATCCCGCCGGTGGTCGCACTCGAAGGCTCGCGCTCACTGCACGCGCAGGTGCGCCGCATGCTCAACCTGCTGTTGGATCGCAGCCGCGAGCTCTCGGAGTTGCGCACGAACCGCGGCGGCGTGGCGGAGTTCGGCCGCAGCGACACCGCGAACTTCTGGCAGTTGCACAGCGTCAACACCTACGTGCCGCTGTTGCGCCACTACGTGGACAATCCGAGCGTGCATCCCGAGCCGGTGTTCCTTGCGATCACCACGCTGGCGGGCGAACTGTGCACCTTCAACACCAAGGTCTCGGCGCGTGAGCTTCCGGTATATGAGCACAACGCGCTCGGTGCCTGTTTTGGACAGCTGTGCCGCACACTCGAGGAACTGCTCCAGGAGAACATCCCGACCCGCGGCAAGCGCGTCGAACTGGTACAGAAGCCGGGCCCGATCCACGTCGGTGCGCTGAGCGAACCCAAGCTGCTCGACCCGCGTGCACGGTTGTTCCTCGGTGTGTCCCACCCCGAGATGGACCGCCAGCAGGCGATCGCGTCGTTCCCGCTGCGAGTCATCATCGCGTCCGAGCGCAACGTGCTCGGCCTCATGGCGGCGGCACTCCCGGGGCTCCGTCTGCAACCGCCCACGCCGGTGCCGGCCGGGACGCCGAATCACAACTCCTACGACTACTTCGAACTCGACCGGCACCATGATCTGTGGAACGACATCGCCGCCTCGCGCGGCGTGGCGATCTACCTGCCGCCCGAGTTCGCGAACGCGAAGCTCGATCTGGTCGGGATCTGGGAGTGAGCATGTTCGGCTCCCAGGGACCCAAGCGCCGCGGCCCGAAGGCCCGTCCCGCCGCTTCGCAGTTCGAGGCGGAGTCCCAGCAATCGGGTGTGTTCGAGAGCGTCTCCAAGCCAGCCGGTAGCCGCCGGTCGGGTGGTTCCGCGTCCGCCCGTCTCGACACGCGTCCGCGCCTCGTGGATCTTGCGATCGAGTCTCTGGCCATGCTGCACGCGGCATTCGGCCCCGAGGCGTCGGTCGATGCCGCGCGGCTGCGTGAGCGCTGGCTGGCGCAACGCGCCGCATTCGAGTCCGCAGCCAAGGGGCACGGTCATCGCGAGCACGACATCGCCATGTCCGTCTATGCACTCTCGGTGGCGTTCGACGAAGCGGTCATGAGCAAGCCCGAGCGCATCGGGCTGTGGCTGCAGACGGGCGCCCTTCAGCTCGAGTTCCACGAGCAGCGCGACCTGGTGGGTGGACAGCGTTTCTTCCAGCGGCTCGACGAACTGCGCAAGCAGCGCGAGACCGCGATCGACGCCATCGAGGTCTACGACGCCTGCCTGTCGTTGGGCTATCGCGGGCGCTACATGGTCGACGCGGCGGGTCGGGAAGCACTGCTGGCGGCGCTCTTCACCGACATCACGGCGGTGCGCGGCGAGCCGGCTTCCGGTCTGGCGCCCCATGTCGCACGGACCGACGAGCAGTCGGGCGAGACGCTCAAGAAGATGCCGGCCTGGCTGCCGCCAGCGGTGCTGGCGGGGGCGATCGTGGTGAGCTGGCTGACGCTGGTGCTCATCACGTTCCTGCATGCGCGCGGCGTCGCCGGCGCACTGTCGAGGCTGTGACCATGAACATCCTTCCGAGCCGGTTCACGAATCCGCGCTTCGTGTTGCTCATGGGGCTGGGTCTGGTGCTGGCGCTCGGCTTCTTCCTGCGCCGCCACTTGGTGCTGTTCTTGGTGCTCACGCTCGTCATCGCCGTCATCGTGCTGGGCATCGTGATGTGGCTGATGATGCGCGAGCTCAAGACAGCCAAGGCCGGCAAGGAGATCCAGGGCGATCTCGACAAGCAGGTCGAGCGCGAGATCATGAAATCGACGTTCGGGCAGGACGTCGTGGTGCGCAACGTGAAGGCGGAGTGGGACGCGGCCATGGCCGAGTTCCGCAAGTCGGCGGTCGGCAAACGCCTCGGCGATCGCGCGCTCGCGCACCTGCCGATGTACTTCGTCATCGGCCCGGAGGGAGCGGGCAAGAGCCGTTTGATCGAGGAGTCCGGCCTCACCTCGGTGCTGCGGGATTCCCAGGGCCGGCCGCGTGCCGTCAAGGGTGTCGGTGGCGGACGGGACTTCAACTGGTGGTTCACCGAGCAGGCGTTCCTGCTCGACATGTCGGGCCGCACCCTCAAGCGTTCGCAGTTCGCCGACGACGAGGACTGGATCGAGTTCCTGCAGTCACTGCAGCGCCAGCGTCCCGAGCGACCGATCAATGGCGTCGTGATCGCCGTGGCGGTGCACGATGTCGCTGGTGCCGCTGCGGACCAGATCGGTACGCTCGCCAACACGCTGCGTGAGCGGCTCCAGGATCTGGGCTCGCACTTGGGCATGGAGTTCCCGGTCTACGTGGTGTTCACGCACGCCGACCGCATCGCCGGCTTCGCCGAGACGTTCGAGGCGTTCGACGACGAAGACGCGGGTCAGGCCTGGGGTGCGACGCTGTCGCTCGAGAAGGTGCGCGGCAGTGCCGCGGAAGCGCTGTTCGCGGCCGAGTACGGCGTACTGGTCTCGGCGCTCGGCACGTTGCGCACTTCGCGTGTGCACGCTCTAAGCGACGACGCGCAGCGGCTGCGCGCGCTGGCGTTCCCGGCACAGATGACCGCCATGCAGGATGACCTGCAGCGCTTCATGCAACTGGTGTTCCAGCGCGGCAAGGGGCCGGCCGAAGGCGGGCTGCTGCGCGGTTTCTACTTCGTGTGCTCGAAGGTCGGAACGGAATCGGTCGACCGCGTGCTCGGACCGGCGGCGACAAGCGCGGGGCTCAGCGCACGGCTGCAAGCACCCACACCACAGGTCGCGCGCCGGGCGTGGTTCGGGCCCGAGCTGTGGCGCAAGATCGTGCTGCGCGATGCCATGCTGGCGTCGGCGAGTCAGTGGGCGCGCAAGAACGCCGAACGCCAGCGCTGGCTGATGCTCGGCGGCCTGGGCGGTATCTACGTGCTGCTGACGCTGATGTTCGTGATCATCGGCATGAAGGTCGCCGAGCCGGTGCGACAGGCGGAAGACGCCGCACGTACGGTCGCGGATCTGGGTGACGACTTCGTGCCGCGCCAAGCGCTGGGACGGCTCGATCAGATGCGCGGTGCGTTGGAGCAACTCGAGACGAACCGTCGTCACAAGTCCTTCGGCATGCGTCTCGGCGCCTACGCCGGTGACGGCGTGGTCGACGCGGCGCGGGAGCTGTACGTGCGCCGGGCCGAGCAGTACCTGCTCAAGCCCATCGCCAAGGAAGTGCGCGACACACTCGCTGCCCAGGTGCAGACCGACCAGTCGCGTTTCTCGAGCCTGTTCTACCAGTATCAGGCCTACCGGCTGCTCTCGGAGCCGCATTCCACCGTCGAGCCCGCGGATGCCGTCGTGTTCGGCAAGGTCGTGGTCACGATGTTGCGTCCCGAGCTGGAGCGAGTGGCCGACGACTCGCTGCGTTACTACGCGGGGCTGGCTCGTGCGCAGGCCCGCTGTCTCGCGGACCATGGCGAACCCAAGGCACGCCTCGGAGACTTCGATCCGGTCCTGGCATCGACCGCCATCGCCACGCTGCGCCGGCGCTGGAGTGAGTGGCCGTCGCTTTACGACGACATGATCACCGACGCTAACGAGGCGATCGAGGGTCTCACGATCAAACAGATCCTGGCCGACGCCAAGCGCAAGCAGGAACTGTTCGCGGACGGGGACGCCATCGCCGGCGCGTACACGCGTGCAGGCTGGGAGGACTTCGTCCGGCCACGGCTCAGCATCATGAAGCAGGTGGTGCAGCGCGAACGAGATCCCCAACTCGACAGGGAACTGGGCGACGCCGTGCGCGGGCTCACGAGCGAGCTCGGGCGGCGCTACGCCGACGACTACGTCGCGCACTGGGTCACGTTCCTGGGCTCGCTCAAGGGCCGGCCGCAGGGCTCCAAGGGCCGTGCGTCACTGCAGCGCGAAGCCGTGGCGTTCGATTCCGAGATCGAGGTGGTCCTGAATCGCATCCGGACCGAGACGAACCTCGACGGCGAGCCCCGCGAGATCGCCACGGTTCGCGAGCGCTTCTCGCCGTTCGATGTCTGGATGTCGCCGCCCAAGCGGGAAGGATTCACCGCCATCAAGAACAAGGTGTCGTTCCTGCGCTCAGATCTCGATCATTCGTGGCAAGAGAACTTCCGCTTGCAGCTGGCTGTCGCCGCCAAGGCGAAGGACAAGCTGGGTGTCGACGGTGAGAACTACAAGAAAGTCACCAACATGGTGCTCGACTTCCTGAGTGCAAGGGACGGATCCGGCCGCAAGGTCGACCCCGCGGTCGGGCGAGCGATGCAGAATGTGCTCACCATCATGAAGCCGTTCGGCGGATACGGCGGCGTGCCCGGTGGTGGCGCGGGCGGCGGTGCGGGCGGTGGTGGCGGTGGGGGTGGCGCCGGAATGGGCGGCGGTGCAACGGACGGTGGCGACCCCGTGGGCTTCGCGAACGACTGGCAGGCGCAGATCGTGGGTCCGTTCTCGTCGATCGCGGGCTCCTACCCGTTCAACGCCGGTGGCGCCGACGCCAAGATCAGCGAGTTCGCGGCGTTCTTCCGTCCCGGCGGCGGACTGGATGCGGTCTACAACACGCACCTGAAGGGACGCATCAGTCCCGAGGGTGCGGAGATCGGGCAGCAGATCGCCGGCACGACGCCCGCGTTGCGCGCCTGGGTCAAGAAGGCGTACGCGATCCAGAAGGCATTCTTCTCATCCGGACCCGAGCCCAAGTTGCTGTTCGATGTGAAGACGCGCGCCGACCAGCTGAAGCCGAACGGCCCGCTGCGTTCGGTCACCTGGGTCGTCGGTTCGACGTCGTTCTTTTATGAGATGGGCGACGAGCCGCCCCTGACCCTGACCTGGTCGGCGGAGACCGCGGGGCAGGGTTCATCTGTGAGCGCCGACCTGAACGGATCGCCCGTGGATGGCCCCAAGGCCGAGGGCGAGTGGGGGCTGTTCCATGTGCTCGACAAGGCTTCGCTGTCGCCCGCGCCTGGCGACCACGTCCGTGCGACGTGGAAGTTCGGCTCGGTGAGCATGGCGGTGGAGATCGTGCCGAGGACGACGGTGCATCCGTTCTCGGCGGGATTCCTGCGCCTGGGATCACCGCCGCCGGTGGGAGGCAACTGATTGTTTCTCGCGTGCGCGCGCGAGTGAATACCGAGCCGGCCCAGCGCAATCGGGACCGGGTTGGATGAGACAGAACGAGTTACGTGTCGCAGGGATCGGCCCACGCGGTGGGCTGCTCGAAGGAGTCGTGCTGCCATCCGGCGCCGGTCGGCCGAGGGCAGTCAACGGAAGGTCGTCATGAGCGCAGAGATCCTCGAACTCGGGAAGAAGCCCATCTCGGACGCCACCCCCACCGGGGTGCCGAGCCGTGACGATCCGGCGTATGAGGCACTGACGGCCGAGTTCCGTAAGCTCGAACTGCCCGAACTTCCCGCGGTCGACTGGGGCGGGGCGATCAAGCACGCCAGCGACCTGCTCGGCGGCAAGTCGAAAGACGTCCTGGCCGCTGTCTATCTGGCCATCGCATTGTTCGAGCGCGACGGCTACGACGGCCTCGCCACCGGGCTGACCGTTCTGCACGACATGTCGGCCACGTACTGGGACACGATGCACCCCGAGCGTGTCCGTCCTCGGCAGAGCGCATTCCAGTACCTGGGCGACCGCGGTGCCAAACGCGTGAAGATGCGCGGCGCAACCGGTGCGAGCCGGGCCACCCTCGAGGCGCTCGTCGCCAGCGCCAATCAGCTCGATGCGCTTGTGAGCGCGAAGCTCGAGGGCGGCTCGCAGCTGTTGAGTGACTTGCAGCGCGCCCTGCGTGATGTGCTGGACGAGACGGCGCCGGCCGCTGCAGCGGCCCCTGCGCCGAGCGCAGCCGCATCCGCTTCCTCTGCATCGAGCTTCAGCTCCGCGTCCGCTCCGATGCCCAGTGCAGTCGGCAGTGAGGACGAGTTCGATCGCGCCGTTCAGGCGGTCCGTCCGGCGTTGCGCTCGATCGGCGAGTTCAAGCGCACCAGCAATCCGCGCGATCCGATGGCCTACCGGCTGCCTCGCATCGCGAGTTGGATCGCCCTCAAGCAGTCGCCGCCCAACACGGGCGGTGCGACGTCGATCCCCGCGCCGCAGCCGCCCGACACGTTCGCCAAGCTCGAAGCCCGCATTGCCGCCCAGCAGTGGGCGGGCGTGCTCGAGGAGACCGAGGGTCGCATCGGGACGTCGGTATTCTGGCTGGACCTGCACTATTTCGCCTGGTCCGCGCTACGCGGGATGGGTGCAGAGTTTCATCCGGCGGCCGAAGCAGTGGCGGGCGAGGTGCGCGGGCTTCTGCAGCGCCTGCCCGAACTGCCGACTCTGACGTTCGCAGGTGGCATGCCGCTCGCGTGCGAGGCGGCGAGATCGTGGATCCAGGACACCGTGATGGCCGCGCCGGGCGCCGGTGGCGGTGGAGGGGCCAGCCGTTCGGGCATGGCGCTGGCACTCGCGACCGAGACCGCGGAGCCGGAGGGACTGGCCGAAGCGCGCGAGCGAGCCACCGCGCTCGCGGCCGAAGGCAAGCTCACCGAAGCCGTGCGCCTGTTCGAGGCGGGTGCCGCGCGGGCGATCAAGGCGCGCGAGCGTGCGGCGTGGCGGGTCGCGGTCGCACGCCTGTGTGCCGATGCGAGCCGCCACGATGTCGCGCTGGCGCAACTCGAGGCGCTGCAGGACGACCTGCAGTCCACCACGCTCGAGGCGTGGGATCCCGAACTCGCTTCACAGATGCTCCGGCTGATGCTCACGGTACGGCAGAAGGCCCTGCCGGCGGGAGCGGCGGCACCCGAGGACCAGCAGAAGACCAGGGAGTTGCTCCGTCGCCTCGCCCGCCTGGATGCGGCAGCGGCGCTCGAGTTTCAACGCCCGGCGCAGGCTTAGCCGCGGCGGTGATTGTTCCGAAGTCCCCACTGAAAGGAGAAGACCATGGCGAAGGACGGTTCGGTTGGGCCGCGGTCACGAATCAACATCAAGTACACGGCGGCGGTCGGTGATGCCCAGAAAGAGATCGAGCTGCCGCTGCGGATGCTCGTGATGGGCGACTTCACGGGCAAGCAGGACGGTACGCCGCTGGCGGATCGCAAGGCGTTGTCGGTCAACAAGGACAACTTCGGCGAGATCATGAGCCAGCAGAAGCTCGGCGCCGAGATCGCGGTGAAGGACCGGCTGTCGGGTGATGCCGACTCGCAGCTGGCCTTGAAGCTGAAGTTCGATTCACTCAAGGATTTCACGCCGGGACAGATCGCGCATCAGGTGCCGGAACTGGCGAAGCTCATGCAGGTGCGTGAGGCGCTGATGGCACTCAAGAACGACCTCAACAAGGCAGACTTCCGCAAGAAGCTGGAACAGCTGGTGACCGACCCCGAACTGCGCGCGAAGCTCGAAGGCATGCTCGGCGAGTGATGTCCCGGGGCGCCCGATCGCGCCCTCCCCTTGAATCGAAATGTCGGCACGCTTGCAGCGTGCGTGGAGGTCTTGAGATGGCAGACGAGACGGAAGGCCAGCAGCAGGCCCAGTCGGGCGGATTCGCCGAGGCCGTGCCTCAGCTCGAAGAGCTGATCGCGAGCACCGCGGGCTCACCGCAGGAAGAAGGCTACGAGCTGGTCAGCACCGGTATCCGTGAGTTCGTGCGGCGGCTGCTGGGCAAGCCGGGCGTCAAGGTCAATGCCGCGCTCCTCACGGAGTTCGTGGCCGATCTCGACAAGAAACTGAGTCAGCAGGTCGACGAAGTCCTGCATCACCCCGACGTGCAGAAGCTCGAGTCGGCGTGGCGCGGGCTGTTCTTCCTGGTGGACCGCACCAACTTCAAAGAGAACATCAAGCTCGAGTTCGTGAACTGCACCAAGGACGACCTGCTGGCGGACTTCGAGGACGAGCCCGAGATGACCCGCACGGGCCTGTTCAAGCACGTCTACGACAGTGGCTATGGCGTGTTTGGCGGCGAACCGGTGGGTGCGGTCATCGGCAACTACCAGTTCGACTCCTCGGCGCCGCAGGACGTCAAGCTGCTCGGCTACTGCGCGAGCGTGGCGGCCATGGCCCATGCCCCGTTCCTGTCGTCGGTCAGCGCCAAGTCGTTCGGGGTCAACTCCTACGAGGAGCTGGCCACCGTGAAGGACGTCCGCAGCGTGTTCGAGGGACCGAAGTATGCGCGCTGGCGCTCGTTCCGGGATTCCGAGGATGCTCGTTATGTGGGGCTGGCGGCGCCGCGCTTCCTGCTCCGTCTGCCTTATGGCTCCGAGACCGTGCCGGTGAAGGAGTTCGGCTACGAAGAGTCCGTCACCAGCTCGCACGAGAGCTACCTGTGGGGCAACACGGCGTTCGCATTCGCCACCCGCCTCACGGACGCGTTCGCGAAGAACCGCTGGTGCGCGAACATCATCGGCCCACAGGCCGGTGGCGCGGTCGAGGAGCTGCCCGTGCACGTCTTCAAGGCCGCCGGTGCCGACACCATGAAGATCCCAACCGAGGCCCAGATCGGTGATGCACTCGACCTGTCGCTCTCGGACTTGGGATTTGTCAGCCTGAGCTGGCGCAAAGGCAGCGACAACGCGGCGTTCTTCGCCGCGAACTCGTGCCAGAAGCCGGCGTACTTCGGACAGAGTGCCAAGGGCAAGGAGGCGGAAGCCAACTTCAAGGTGGCGACCCGCCTACCGTATATCTTCGTGATCGCACGCCTGGCGCACTACATCAAGTGCATCCAGCGCGAGCAGATCGGCGCAAACATGTCGGTCGAGAAGCTCAATCGCATGCTGGCGGACTGGGTGGGTCAGTACGTCTCCGATATGGACAGCCCCTCGGACGAGGCGATCAGCCGCCGGCCGCTCAAGAAGGCCGAGATCAAGGTCGAAGAGATCCCGGGAGAGGTGGGCTGGTATCGCGTCGGTCTCAAAGTCATGCCACACATGAAGTACGAGGGTGCGGACTTCACGCTCTCGCTGGTCGGCAAGCTCGACAAGAAGAAGGCCTGATCCATCCGCGGGGGCGGGACGACCGGCGAAAGCCGGTCGTTGCCCGGTGACGCAGCTCCCACCCCCGTTCTCCTCAGTCACCCAGGAGGTGTTCAACGATGGCGGAAACCGTTCATCTATTCCTCAAGGCCAATGGCGCTGATATCCAGGGCAATAGCACTCAGATCTCGCTGGGCCGTGAAAACAGTATCGAGTGCCTCAGCTTCGAGAGCAGTGTGATCACGGCGCGCGAGAAGGGCAGCGCGATGGCGACGGGCCGCCGTCAGCACAACCCGCTCATCATCCGCAAGCGGATCGACAAGTCGTCGCCGCTGATCGGGAAGGCGCTGTGCGAGAACCAGGTCATCCAAGGCATCTTCAAGTTCTTCCGCCCGAATCCCACCGGCGATGGCACGACGCAGCAGTTCTACACGGTCGAGATCGCGGAGGGCCGCATCGCGAGCGTGCGGATCTTTGTCCCGAACACGATCGTCCCCGCTTCGACGTTGGAGCCGCCGCAGGAAGAAGTGTCGTTCGTCTTCGGCAGTATCACTTGGACCTATGAAGATGGCGGCATCACGCACGCGGACACGTGGAGAGAGCAGGCCTAGATGCGGAGGCCGGCCGCGGAGGATCTGCCTCCGCGGCCGGGCCCGTCACCCGGAGTGCTCTGTGGCGCGTGAACTCAGCCTGCTCGATCGCATCAAGAATCCGGATCGCGAGGACCGGCGGTCGGTCGACGCCGATCTCGGCCTGCTCGCACGTTCCGTGCTGCGCAATCTGGAGCGGCTCCTGAACTCGCGGCACGGCAGCGCGCCGGCCTGCCTCGATTACGGCATCCCGAGCCTCGAGGATGTCATGCACGGCGGCCCCGAGGCGCTCAAAGAACTGACCGCCGAGATCAAGCACAGCATCGAGACCTATGAACCGCGGCTGCGTTCCGTTCGCGTCCGGCTGGTGCCGCGAGGTGAGGAGTCGACGCTGTTGCGTTTCGACATCACGGCCGAGCTGATGAGCGGGGGCAAGCGGTCGCGCGTGCACTTCGAGACGCGGATCGAGAACTCCGGGCGTTTGAGCGTGAAGGAGTAGGCGTGCGATCGACGTACTACGACGAAGAGCTCGACTACATCCGCAACCTCGCGCGTGAGTTCGGTGCCACGCATCACGAGGCTGCGCATCTGGTCGAACCGGGGCAGGACCCCGACGTCGAACGCCTGCTGGAAGGCTTCGCATTTCTCGCCGCCCAGATCCGCCAGACACTCGACGACGACTTTCCGGAGCTCACGCAGGGCCTGTTCAACATGCTGTGGCCGCATTACCTGCGCCCGGTTCCTTCGCTCGCGATCGAACAGTTCAAGCCGCGGCCGGGCGCGTTGCGCCAGACGCTCAAGGTGCCGCATGGCGCCCAGGTCGTGACCGAGGAATCGACGCCCGAACTGCGCTTCCGGTTTCGTACGTGCTGGGATGTCCAGTTGCAGCCGCTCGAACTGGACTCGGCCGCGATCGAGACGACCCGCAAGGGCGAGTCCAGTCTGGTGCTGCAGTTCGCGCTGCATCCCAACGTCAAGTTCGATTCGCTCGACCTGTCGAACCTGCGCTTGTACCTGCATGAGGACGTCCGGCATTCGTGGCAGATGCACTATCACTTGTGCCGCCGTGTCGCCGAGGCGACCGCGACCGCAGATGCCGGCGACGGTCCGGTGCCCGTGCGGCTCGAGCCGCTTGGTTTCTCGCGCGAGGACGGCGTCCTGCCGCACCGCGA
>JANNWR010000080.1:0-40125 GCA_031408715.1 bacterium | reverse complement strand
CAGATCTGGCCTCGGATGTCGCCGCTCGCAGTATGCAGCTCGACGTACCAGAGCCCGCTGAGGATGGCGGGTTCGTCCGCCAGCGCATAGCTCACCGTGCCCGTCATCGGCAATCCCACGCCGAGCGAGAGGTTCGCCTTGATCGGCGCGGCTGCGGCATGCAGCGCAGGACCGTGAAAATGTGCGGCCGTCACGGCTCCGAGGCCGGAGTACGAGATGAAGTAGTTCAACTGGTGGGCAACCGGATCGATCGTGACGGTGACCCAACCGATCCCTGAGCCCGGGCTCCCTCCCACCACCTGCGATCCATTCAGCAACGCATTGAGCGGCACGATCTGACCACGAAGTTCACCGCCCGGCAGGGCCGCGTCATGGATATCCACGTAGGCCAGACCGCCCAGCAACGTGGTCTCCAAGTCCTCGGTGTAGCTCCACACACCGACCTTGGGATTGCCTGCCGGCAGCGTGGCACGGATGGCCGCATTGTTCCCGGGCGTCGAGCTCAGGCTGCCATGGATGTGCGCTGCCGTTTCGGCGCCCGCGAGCTTGGTGAACACGATCCAGTAAGACACGGTGTTCGCGTCCGTATCGATCGCGAACTGACCGGCCCCTGCGGCGCGCGAGCCCGTGACGGGGGGCTGGACCTGGAGCGGATGCAGCACGCAGTTGTAGTATCGCACCTCGGCGTGAACGGGAGACGCGAGCAGTGCGAACACAGCGACATTCGCGACCGCGAGGGCCACATGACAGAGGCGCAATCCGGCTCTCATTTCTGTTCTCCCGTGCGGAATTGGCGCCGTCCTGGCTGGTCGGGCGAAGAGCCGCGCTCGAGTCGGCGCAGCAGGGGGGAATTCTCAAGAACACTAGCACTTACGGCGCCAGTGAATCCGAGTTTTCTTACGCGTTCCAGCCAGCAGAACGGATCCCACGACAGCCCTCCGGTCTCGTTGCGGATGTCGCGACTTGTTGCTCTCTCCCACCCCGCCCCGCTCGAGTTGCGCAACGAGGCGTGTGACCACCGCATGCCCCGGGGCCATGCGAACAGCCCCCGTGCGGGCCCCGGGCAAGAACTCTGATTCGTGTCCGGCCCCCAGCCTCGGACGCCTGCAGAAACCTTGGGGACAGCCCGCACGGACCCTTGCGGTTTGAACTGCCCCTGACATCGCCGCGTTGGGTCGCGGTAATATGGATGGCCATGCTCACGCCCCAGCCCTCCCGCCTTGCGACCACCCCGGTGCTCGTGCTCTTCGGCTTAGCGCTTGTCGCCCTCGCGGCAGTGGCGCACGCCCGCATCCGGCCTGCACCGAAACCGGCCGTGCCCGCCGTGGCTCCTGCACACGTGGTCGACTCGTGCCTGGCGGTCCTTAGTCCAGCGCCGGATGTCCTGCCTACCGTACGCGCACGCACTGGCCTCAACTACACGACCAAGATGCTGGAGCAACCAGCGGTAGGCGCCATCGAGGTTTGCCTGCTGGTCGACTCGACCGGAACGGTGCTCGAAGCCGGCCTCCCACAGCCGGGCTCGCCGCTCGACGACGCGGCGCTCGACGCCGCGCGCTGGTGGCTGTTCGAACCCGCGAAACGCGCCGGGCGCGCCGTCCCCGCACGCATGCGCGCCAGTGTCGAGTTCGCCGTGCCGCGCGACGCGGATCCGCTCGTGCCGGATGTGGTCGCACTCGCGCGCGACGCCGAGTACCAGGGCAACCTGCGTGATGCACTCGACGCCTGGACAGGCGCGCTGGCCCGCGCGGGCCGGAACGTCACGCTTGGGAACGAGTGGATCATTCGCGAGCACGTGATCCGCGTGGCGAGCCTCATGCCCACTTGGCCCGAGGTCCCGGCCGAAGCGATCTCGCGCGCCAAGCAGATGCACAACCTCATGCAACGCGACATGGCGCGACAGTCGAATGTCGAATATGCCGAGGCGCTCGACAAAGTCCTGCTCGTCGCACCGTGGTACACCGACGCCTATCGCTGGCGCGCTTCGGCACGATCCGCCAGCGGCTCGAAGGTGGGCGCGATGCGCGACGTGCTGTGCTACCGGCTGGCCGTGCGCGACTCGGCAGGACGGGCACTGGCCGAACGCGCGCTGGTCGCGCTGGCGAAGGCCGACACCGTCGCGGCGATGACGATGCTCAAGAACTAGCAGCACCAGCCGTGCCGCTCCACAACGCGGAGATCGGCACCAGATCGACTCGAGGTCCGAGCGCCCGCAGTTCCGTGCCGGTGTAGAACACCACTCCACGATGAAAGCGCTCCCCGCTCGATTCTGCCAAGGCGTTCAGCCCGCGCAGGTCGTCGCGCGAGCCTCGTGTGCTGGCTTTGACCTCGATGCCGACGATGCGCCCGGCCGGGCCCTCGAGCACCATGTCGACTTCATGGCCCGCGGCGGATCGGAAGTGGTGCAGGCCCACTCGGGTTCGGTTCCAGGTCGACAGCTTCAGCAGTTCCAGCCCGACGAACGTTTCGAGCAGTTGTCCGCTCAGGGCGGGTTCGACCTCGAGCCGAGGTCCGTCCAAGCGAAGCAATGAAGCCGCAAGCCCGGTGTCGGTGAACCACGACTTCGGGGTACGGATCAGGCGACGTCCCGTGCCAGCCGTCCACGCCGGAACCAGGTGCACAAGAAAAGCCGCGTGCAGCACCGCCATATAGCGTTTGATGGTCGTCTGCGGCATTCCGATGCCGCGTGCGACCTCGGCGGTGTTGAGCAGGGTGCCGGAACGAGACGCCAGCAGGCGCATGAGTCGCGGCAGTTCGAGCAGCCCCTCGAGCTGCGCGATGTCGGGCACCGTGCGCGTCGCCAGCGTGCGCGCATGCGAATCGAACCAGCCGTCGCGCTGAGCGGGATCACGAAGTGCGAGTGCGGGTGGATACCCCCCGCGCAACATGCGCTCGAACACCGCATCGCGGGCCTCCGGCGCGGGCCCCAGATCGAGCGGACCGTCCGCGAACAACACATCGATGAAGTGGCTCGCGCGACCGCTCAACTCTTCCTGCGCGAACGGCCACAGGTCGATGATCCGCATGCGACCGGCGAGTGACTCGGACAGGCGTGGCAGCAGCAGCACGTTCGCCGAACCCGTCAGCAGGAACCGTCCTGGAGTACGTTCCCGATCGACATTCGCCTTGATCGCTCGCAGCAGTTCGGGAGCGCGTTGGATCTCGTCGAGCACGACTCGCCCGCGCAGGCTGTCGACGAACCCGTCCGGGCTTCGCCTTGCCCACTCCAGCGGCTCGACATCGTCGAGGGTCACGTAGTGGTCGAGCACGCCTTGCTCGACCAGCGTGCGAGCCAGCGTGCTCTTGCCCGACTGCCTGGGCCCTTGAATGAGCACGACCGGGGACACCGCCAGTGCCTCGCGGATGGACGGTTCGGCGTTTCGCCGGACGAGCGGTGGATGGTGCGATGCAGGCATTGGTTGATTATCGACCATCTTGTGGTGGTTTATCAACCATCATCGTAACGCATTACACAACAACTGATTACTGGCGTATCGAGTTCTATGGGTGGCGAAATCCGCGCTACTCGAACCGTCTCGCCGCCGCCGCCGGGGCGTGCTCGAGCTCGGCCGCTGGCTCGGCACCGAACACCGCCGCACGCTTGCCCACGAACGCGGCCAGTCCTTCGTTCGAATCCGCGCTCGCCCAGCATGCGGCCTGTGCGGCCGACTCGGCGTCCAGACACTGCGACAGCGTGCGCTCGCCTGCGGCGCGCAACGTGCGCTTGGCGGCACGCACGCTGGTGGCCGGCGCGGCGGCGAGCTTCGCTGCGTACGCACGCCATTGCACGTCGAACTCGACCGCCGGGTAGACGCGTTGCACGAGCCCTAACCGCAGCGCGTCATCGGCGCCGATCAAGTCGCCGGTCCAGCACAGGTCCAGTGCAGCGGCGGTGCCGGTGAGGCGCGACAGGTGATACGTGCCGCCCCAGTCCGGATGCAGTCCGATCTTGACGAATGTCTCGCCGAAACGCGCCTCACTCGATGCGAGGCGAACGTCGCACGCCAGCGCCAGATTGCAGCCCGCGCCCGCGGCCACGCCGTTCACCGCGGCGAGGACCGGGATCTCGAGCGCCGCCAACCGCGTGACGATCGCACGGCCGGCTTCGAGCAGCGGCGCCAGTTCGTCGAACGCGGCATTGCGACTTTTCAGCTCGACCATGTGCTGGACGTCGCCGCCCGAGCAGAACCCCTTGCCCGCCCCGGTGAGCACCAGCACGCGCACGCTGCGATCTTCGGCGACGCGATCGAGTGCGGCCACCATGCGCTCGCGCATATCGCCAGCGAAGGCGTTGAGCTTGTCGGGACGATTGAGCGTGATCACCGCCACGCCATTCTCGACGGCAATCAGGACAGTCGAGTCGGACATGCTCACACGCGCTCGACCAACACGGCCATGCCCTGGCCGCCGCTCACACACAGCGTGGCGATGCCGTAGCGGCCCTGCTGGCGCTGCAGCTCGTGCACCAGGCTGACGATGATACGCGCACCACTGCAGCCGGTCGGGTGCCCGAGTGCGATGCCGCCACCGTTCACGTTGAGCCGGGCGTGGTCCATATGCAACTCGCGGTCGCACGCCAGCACCTGCGCGGCGAACGCCTCGTTCAGTTCGATGACGTCGATCTGTTCGAGCTTCAACGCGTGCCTCGCCAGCAGCTTCTGGACGGCGGGCACCGGGCCGAGGCCCATGCGTGCGGGATCCACGCCCACGCTCACCGCGCCGAGGACCACCGCCTGCGGCGTGACGCCATGTGCCTTCACCGCGACCTCGCTCAGCACCATCAATGCGGCCGCGCCATCGGTGATCGCGCTGGCGTTGCCGGCGGTGATGGTGCCGTCTTTGCGGAACACCGGGCGCAGCCGGGTGAGTTCGTCGAGCGAGGTGTCGCCGCGAAAGTGTTCGTCCCGTTCGACCACCGTGGCGCGCTTGCCCTCGCCCACCGACACCGGCACGAGTTCGTTCGCGAACCGGCCCTCGTCGTAGGCGCGCGCGGCGCGTTGGTTGCTGGCCTGCGCGTAGCGGTCCTGCTCGTCGCGCGTGATGCCGTAATCGGTGACCAGCGTCTCGACGGTCTCGCCCATGATCTGATCACACAACGGGCACAGGTAGCCGTCGCGATACATGGCGTCCAGCAACGGTTCGTCGCCGAGCTTCTTGCCCCAACGCACGTCCGGAGCAAGGAACGGAATGCTCGTCATGTGTTCGGTGCCGCCCGCCAGCACGACCTCGGCATCGCCCAGCCGCACCAGTGCGGCGGCATTCACCACTGCCTGCAGACCGCTCGCGCATGCCTTGTTGATCGTGTAGGCCGGCACCGAGTCGGCGAGTCCGGCGCGACGAACGACCTGACGCGCCAGGTTGGGACCATTGCCGGCCTGGCGCGCGTGGCCGAAGATCACTTCATCGACACTCGCGAGCGGCACGCCGCTGCGGGCGAGCGCGCCACTCGCGGCCACGCCGCCCAGATGCGCAGCACTCGAAGCCGCCAGCCCACCACCGAAGTTGCCGATCGGCGTGCGCACCGCACCCGCCAGATAGACGCGACTCATCGCCATGCTGGCGCTATTCCTCGCGACGCGGCGGACGCGGCGGGCCGCTCGGGCGAGGGCCGCTGCCCCCTGGAGGCCGATCCGGACGCGGCGTGAACGGCCGCGGCGGACCGCTCGCTCCCGGCGGTCGGTCGGGGCGCGGCGTGAACGGCCTCGGCGGACCACTCGCTCCCGGCGGACGGTCGGGACGGGGCGTGAACGGACGCGGCGGACCGCTCGCTCCCGGCGGACGATCGGGGCGCGGCGTGAATGGCCGTGCCGGGCCGTCGGGGCGCGGCGTGAACGGACGCGACGCGCCATCCGGACGCGGCGTGAATGGCCGTGGCGGGCCATCGGGACGCGGTGAGAACGGACGCGGCGGACCGGAGCTGCGCGACGAACTTCCGCCGCCCGGCACGAAGCCGCCGCGGTCATCGTCGCGCGTCTTCGCCATGGCGTCGAAGCCCTTGGTGATGACGCGCTCGGTCTTCTTCTTGGTGAGCTTGCGCGCGCCGAACGCCGGACGCCCGCTGGGCTCGGCTTCGCCGCTCTTGCGGATCTGCTCCGTGCGATTGTCGTCGGGGTCGCCGTAATCGCGCGCCAGTTCTTCCTCGAACGGCACTTCGGGTTCGGGGCCGCGCAGCACGACGAACCAACCGTCGATGTCCTCGACCTCGGCCATGCGGCCGATCTCCTCGTCGGTCGGCGTGGTGGCGAAGCGCACACCGCGCTCGCGCAACTCGTCGGCCCAGGCATCGAGGTCGTCGTCCATGAGTGCGAACGACACGCGTTGGTCGGGCGCCAGCGGCAGGCCATCGGCGTCGTACGACGCGTGCAGCGTCAGGGTCGCCTCGCCGGTGTCGAACTCGACCCAGCGTTCACGCTCCTCGGTGATCTTGAACCCGAGCGCGTCGTGATAGAACGCCGAGCAGGCCTCGAACGCCTGAGCGTTGACGATACCGTGCGACAGCCGCGGCCATTTGCCGGGCGTGGTCGGCTTCTTGCGCTCGACCAACTGGATGACGTTGCCCTCGGGATCCAGAACGCGCGCGATACGGCAGTCGGGCGATTCCTCGATGCTACCAGTGGGCTCGACGCCACGGCTCGACAGCACGGCCAGCCGCTCGGCGAGCGATGGCACGTCGAAGCCCAGCTCGATGCGCGGAGCCTCACCGGCGGGCAGCGCACGCAGCGCCAGCACGGCGTCACGCGTGCCGAACTGCACCCAGCGTGGCGTCGCCACCGCGGGCTTCAGCCCCAGACTCTTCTCGTAGAACTCCTGCTGTCGCGCCAGTTCCGGGGTGAACAGCACGACGATACTCAAGCGGCCCATGGCCGGTCCCCTCGCATGATCACTCCAGGTTCATCCACACGCTCTTCACCTGCGTGTATTCGTGCAGGCACGCCTCGCCAAGGTCGCGCCCGAAGCCCGAGCCCTTCATGCCGCCGAACGGCATGCCGGGATCGTAGTGGTTGTACATGTTGACCCAGACCGTACCGGCGGCGAGCCGGCGTGACACGGTGTGCGCCTTCTTCAAGTCCTTGGTCCAGACGCCCGACGCCAGGCCATACATGACGTCGTTCGCCTTGGCGATGGCGTCGTCGACGCCGTCGAACGGGATCACGGCCAGCACCGGCCCGAAGATCTCCTCCTGCGCGACCTTCATCTTGTTGTCGACGTCGGCCAGCACCGTGGCCTGAACGAATGCGCCCTTGCCATTGATGGGCTGACGCGAACCGCCTGCCACCAGCCGGGCGCCTTCCTTCACACCCGACGCCACGTAGCCGAGCACCTTCTCCATCTGCTGCGGCGACACCAGCGAGCCCAGACGCGACTTGGGATCCAACGGATCGCCCGGCTGCATCTTCTTGGCGCGCTCGGCCAGTTTGACGACGAACTCGTCGTAGATGCTCTTCTCGACCAGCAGTCGCGAGCCCGCGGCACAGACCTCGCCCTTGCCGTAGAAGATGCCGAGTGTGGCGCCCTTCAAGGCGGCGTCGAGGTCGGCGTCGGCGAACACGATGTTGGGCGACTTACCCCCCAACTCGAGCGTCACCTTCTTCACGGTGTCGGCGGCCGTGCGCATGATGTGCTGGCCGACTTCGGTGGAGCCCGTGAAGCTGATCTTGTCGATGCCCGGGTGCTGCACCATGGCTTCGCCGGCGATGCGGCCCTTGCCGGCGACGACGTTGAACACGCCCGGTGGCACGCCGGCTTCGAGCGCCAACTCGGCGATGCGGATCGCGGTGAGCGACGTCAGTTCGGCGGGCTTGACGATGATGGTGTTGCCCGCGGCCAGCGCCGGGGCGACCTTCCAACCCACCATGATCATCGGGAAGTTCCACGGGATGATCGCGCCGACCACGCCGATGGGTTCGCGCAGCGTGTACGTGAACAGGTTCGGGTTCACGTTCGTGGTGTCGCCGGTGAGCTTGCTGGCCCAGCCCGAGAAGTAATGGAAGCACTTGGCCGCCATGTCGATGTCGACGTAGCGCGACTCGAAGATGGGCTTGCCGTTGTCGAGCGTTTCCAGACGCGCCAGCTCGTCGGCATTTCTGAGAATTAAATCCCCCAGCTTCCACAGCACGCGCGAGCGGTCGATGGCCTTCATCTTCGCCCATGGGCCCTCGAGCGCGGCCCGCGCGGCCTTCACAGCGCGATCGACGTCTTCGGCGCCGCCCTCTGCGACTGTGGTGATGATCTCCTCGGTGGCCGGGTTCACGGTGTTGAACGTCGCACCCGAGGCAGCATCGACGGCCTCGCCGTTGATGATCAGCCGGCCCGGTTTGACCGGGGCGAGTGTCTCGGACATCTCAAGCCTCCAAGGGGGCGATGCCCCCGATGCGTGCGTTCTTGATCTGCATGGCGTGATGACGATCGTGTTCGGGCAGGCCCCACATCATGTCGCCGAACGGGTGGCCGGCCTTCCACACATGCTCGGGAGCGCTTGGCACCGCGGACAGGCGCTGCAGCAGCTCGTCGCGCAACGAGTCGAGCCGGCGCACGGCTTCGTCCCAAGTGTGCGCGCGCAGCGGTCCCAGGTGCGCTTCGTTGACCGCGCCCATCTCGGGGTCATGCATGCCCGCCCACGTGCGCGGTTCCCCGCCCAGCGTGCGGTCCACTTCATCGAGGCGGACGCGGTCGCGCTCGGACAGGTGCAGCACGATCTCGAAGATGCTCCACTTGCCGGGCGCGATCGGATTCAGGGCGTTGGCACCCGTGAGCCCCTGGATGGCCGCCTTGACGGCCGCACGGCCACGCGCGAGTTCGAACAACAGGAGCCCTCGCGCATCGGCCGTGGCGCGCTGCGCCGAGAACGCCGGCGGCACGGGGGCCGTCGGGCGCTTGGGCGCGCGCTGCCTCGGGGCAAGCAGCTTGGAGACCGTCTTCTTGGGGGCGACCGGCCTGGCCACCTTGCGGGCGGCTGGCTTGGCAACGCGCTTCGTCGTCTTGCGCTTATTGGCGGCGGTCACGACGGCGCGCTTCTTGGTCGCGGCCTTCTTGGTCACACGATTCTTTGCCAGAGTCCTCTTGGCTGCAGCCTTCTTGGTCACGGGCTTCGCGCGGCGCACTCCTGTGGCGCGGGACACGCGCGACTTGGCGTTGCGCACCGGAGTCGTGCCCCGGCTCTTCGCATCGCTCCTGCGCTGCGTCTTCGCCTGCTTCTTGGCCACTTTCTTGGCCTGCTTCTTCAACTGCTTCTTCCGTGCCGCGGTTGCCACGCGCATCCCCGTTCGGTCGGCCGGCCCCGCGAAGGCCAGCTCCGTGTGGTGCTTCGCCGGAGTCCCAGCTCCGGTGTGCGTCCCGTCGCGTCGATCGCGAACGGACCGCGTCCCTTGTCATCCATCACGCCCGCTCGAAGCCCGGCGCGACGCCCAACCTTTCAATAGCACATGAGATCCAGATGGCCGCAACGCGCAGCCACCCGGTTCAGCTCGCGACCGTGCTCTCCACGATCGCGTAATCGTAGACGCCGCGGCCACTCTTCCGGCCCAGGCGGCCCGCCGCCACATATTGCTCCATCAGCGGACACGGGCGGAACTTGTCGCCCAGCGTGCGGTGCAGGAAGCGCAGGATCGAGAGCCGCGTGTCGAGCCCGACCAGGTCGACCAGCTCGAACGGGCCCATGGGATGGTTCAGGCCGAGCTTGAGCGCCTTGTCGATGTCGGCAGCACTCGCCACGCCTTCCTGCAGCATGTAGAACGCCTCGTTGCCGATCATGGCGTTGATTCGGCTGGTCACGAAACCCGGCGACTCGCGCACGACCACACACTCCTTGCCCATGCGCGTGCCGACTTCCCGGCAGGCCTGGAGCGTCAGGTCGCTGGTCTCGAGCGCACGCACGATCTCAAGCAGCTTCATGCGATGCACCGGATTGAAGAAGTGCAGCCCCACCACCTGCGGCGCACGCTGCGTGGCGGCGGCCATCTCGGTGATGCTGAGCGACGAGGTGTTGGACGCGAGAATCGCGTGCTTGGGCGCGAACTTGTCGAGCTGCGCGAAGATCTCGATCTTGAGCTCGATCCTCTCGGGCACGGCCTCGATGATCAGGTCGGCGTGTTGCGCGGCCTCCTCGAGCGACGTCAACCCGCGCACGCGCTTGCGCGCGGACAGGGCCTCGGATTCGGCCACCTTGCCCATGGCGACGCCCTTCTCGAGGACGGCGCCGAGATCGTTCAAGCCCTTCTCCAACTGCTCACGGTTCGTGTCCTGCAGCAGCGTCGTGTAGCCGCCGAGCGCCGCCACGTAGGCGATGCCGCGACCCATGATGCCTGCGCCGAGGACCGCGACCGTCTGGATGCTCACGCGGCGTCTCCAGAGCGCGGCACCAGCCGCCACGCCAACGGCAGCGCTGCCGTGGCGAGCAACGACTTGATGATGTCGCCCGGGATGAACGGCAGCAGCCCGCTGGCCAGCAGCTGATTCGCGGGCAGGTAGCGGGACAACTGCGCCAAGCCGAGCACGAAGATGATCGTGCTGCCCGCGAGCATCGTGAGGAACATGGTGAATGGCTTGCGATCCCAAGCATTCTCCGCCAGCGCGCCGGTGAGCGCCGCTGCGAACGGGAACGCCATCAGATAACCGCCCGTGGGACCCACGAGGTGCAGCGCACCCGCTGCACCACCCGAGAAGAACGGCATGCCCGCAGCACCTTGGACCAAGTACAGCATCTGCGCGGCGAACGCGCGGCGCGCACCCAGCACGATGCCCGACATGAGCACGGCGAACGTCTGCCCCGAGATCGGCACCGGCGTGAAGGGCAGGCGGATCTCGAGCTGCGCGGCTGCCGCGGTGACCAGCGAGGCGGCGACCACGAGCAGCACGTTCATGAGCGCGCTCGAACGAGGCGCGGCGATGTCGGCGAGCGTGAGCGGACGAGCGACGGACATGGGGACGGACCCTTCCGGTGAAGTGGAGCAATGCGCAGCCGTTCGCGAGCCACGGCAATCGGGTCGCGGGGACGGGACATTTCTAGATGTACCGCAGGATACCGGACGGCGAGCGCGGGCGGCAATGGAAGGAATGCCGGGCGGGTCGGACCGGGCAGGCCGATCAAACCGAACGGGCGCAAGATGTTGGCGATCTGGACCCATGATCGGTCGTCTCGCGGACTGGCGGCTCGGCCCGGTACCCATCCGAACACACCGGATTCCCGCGCTCAGGACGGATGCTGAAGATCCCCGCGGGAGCTACTCCCGCTCGAACAGACTCCAGGTGGCGAACAGGTCGGTCTCGAGTTTCATGCCGTTCTCGCCGGCGTCCCAGCCGAGGGCGTGGGCCATGGCTCTTGCGGCCGGCCCGTCGTCGAGGTCGAACGCGACCACCTTGAAGCCGGCCCCCTCCCACGACTCGCGCGGGAACGGGCAGCGGCCGTCGGCCCACGGGATGTAGGACTTGCCGGGCGCGGCCGGCGCGGGGCAGAGGTTGTAGATCAGCACTTTGCCACCCGACCGCACGCTGCTCGCGAGTGCGGCCACGAACACGCTGTCGGAGACGCCCAGGTTCACCAGCATGCGCGGATCGACCTTCTCGGCCGGATGGATGTAACCGTTCTTGAGCGTGTTCTTCGAGATGAACACGTCCAGATCACGGCCGACATCGGCGACGATCGCCTCGGCCGCGGGCCACTGGCCGGTGGCAAGTTTCACCGTTCCCGGGCCGACCGCGCCCTGATCGCCCGGTTCCGAGTACAGCGCGGGCAACAGCGGATCGACGTCGATGCCGATGGTGTGGGCACCATTCTCGGCGAGCAATCGCAGCTGCCCCAGCATGCCGCAGCCGAAGTCGGCCACGCGCTTGGCCTGCACGCTCTTCACGCCGTGCTGCCCCAGGATCTCGAGCGCTCGCACGTAGGCCAGCGGCGAGCCGTAGCGCGTGTCGTAGTAGAACTTCTCATCGAGCACGCGCGGCACCAACCGGGCGCGCGTGCTGTCGGGCAGTACTGCGGCCTCGCGCGCGGTCCACACATGCGTGCGCGCGGAATCGCGATAGATCGTGCGCGCTTGGACGCGTGGCAGCTTGGGCACAGCGGTCAGGAAGTCGCGCGCAAGCGCGGTCTTCACGAGCGGAGCCAGAGCGCGCGCTTCTTCCTGCAGTTGCTGCACGCGCGACGGCGGCGGAGCGTCTTCTGAGCGAACGGCAGGGGCCAGCGTGAACAGCGCGGCGGCGCACAGTGCGGCGAGCGGGTGATTCGTCCATGGCCGGGTCATGTCTGGACTCTGCCGTAGCAAGCCAACGCCTCGCGAATACTCGCACACTGACGCGGCCAACTCCTCGCCCATCGCGGCCCCAGGAACGCGGAACGCGGTCGCCGGGTCCGTTGGGGCGCCAGCCCATCTGCCGCGATCACCCGCGTCGAGCCGCCTCGAGGATGATGTCCGCCCACGCCCACAGCGCGCCGCGGCCCTCGCCAGTCTCATTGGAATAGCCGAGCACCGGCTGCTCGGGGGGCAGGTCGAACTCCTTGGCGAGTGCGCGCAGGGCGGAGTCGCGCTTGCTCTTGCCGATGGTGTCCATCTTGTTCGCCACCAGGATGAACGGCATCTGCTCATCGCGCAGCCAGCGCACCATCTCGCGGTCCTCCTTGGACGGCGAGTGCCGGCAGTCGACCAACTGGATCACGCCCACCAGCTGGCGGCGCGTCTGCAGATAGGTCTGCATCATGCGGCTCCAGTCGTTGCGCGACGCAGCCGACGCTTTGGCATGGCCATAGCCGGGCAGGTCGACCAGGTGGAACGCGCCGTTCACGATGAAGTAGTTGAGCCGCTGCGTCTTGCCGGGCGTGCCCGAGACCTTGGCGAGCGCCTTGCGCTTGACCAGGGAGTTGAGCAGCGACGACTTGCCGACGTTGGAACGGCCCGACATGGCGAGCTCCGCCATGGCCACATTGGGGCACTCCTGGGGACTGCCGGCACTCAATACGAAGTCGACCGTTTCGATCTTCACGCGAACCCTCCGGCGCGCAGCTTACCGGAATGTGTTCTGCGCCGCGCTACGCCGCCTTGCCGTGCGCGTGGCCGTCGTCCAGACCGACCATCAGTCCTTCCAGTTCCCGCGTCACGGTCTCGAGGATCGGCGTCATGCGGTCCATGTCGTTGAGCCCGAGATCCGCGAACGCATGCTCGACCGTGAAGTTGATCTCGCGCTGCGTGTCGCCGATGCCGAGGTGCTGGCAGATCAGATTGCCGGCGTGCACCAACTTCTGCGCGGACGTGGTCTGGGCTGCGCCCCGGTAGAAGTGGTGCCCGCGGGCGGCGTCCACGATCTCGGGCGACATGCCCCAGATCTCCAGCACATGCGCACCGACGTCCTCGTGCAGCTGCGACATCAGGATCGTGACGGTGTCTTCGCCCAGCGGCCGGCCCTGATTCAGCTTCTCGAGTTCGCCGATCGCGCCCGCGAGCACCGGTTTCCCGGTGTCGTGCAGCAGCCCGATCAGGAACGCACCGTCGCGTTCGAGCCCGGTGGCCTTCGACATGGCCTCGCACGCCACCGCAGTGGCGAGCGATGTCTGCCACGATTCCTGGAGCAGGTGACTGTAGGAGCGCGCGGAGAACACCTTCAGCCGGATCGACTCGGAGAACACCACGTCTTCGACGAACTTGGAGCCCAACCGCATGATCGCCGGCTGCAGTCCGGTCACCGGCTGGCCGGTGCCGTAGGCCGCCGAGTTCGCGACATTCAGGATGCGCGTGACCAGCAGGGGGTCCGTGGTGATCGCCCGAACGATGTCATCGACGTCGGTGTTCGGGTTGTTCGCCAGTTGCAGGATGCGCGTGGCTACCTGCGGTAACCGTGGGACCTCGAGCGTCTTGGACTCGAGCCTGCGGTTGATCCAAGTCTTCACCGCCTCGACCAGACGGTCGTCGAGACCATAGGACGCGCCATCGATGGTGTATGTCGTGGCGGGCTTGGGCGGCTTGTTCAGCTTGCGCGGCTCGAGCATGCACATCCCCCGGGCGATGACTGCATCCCCACCCCGGAAGTCTCGGTCGGCTGACTCCAGAGTAAAGGGCACATTCGACCCGAAGGCCGCTCGGGCCGATGCCGCTCAGTCGGGAGCTTCGAGCCCCAATAGCCGCAACGTCTTTCGGTCGCGATCGCCACCGTAGTACTTGGCGAGCAGCTGCTCGAACACAGATCCCGGCTCGGCGACGAGCCCGAACAACGTCGCGCACGAGCGAAGCTTCAGGTCATCCGGCGTACCGGGAATGGCGGTCGCGCCGCGGCCTTCGACCGACAACATCGCCGCGGCGCACGCGAGCCGCCGCGCACCGAGTACCGGATGCGCCAGGTAGGCCCGAGCCTCCTCGAAGCTCCGAATGCCATACCGGTTCGCGGTGGAGCTCACGCCCAGCCCTGCCAACTGCGGGAACACGAACCACATCCAGTGTGAGCGCTTGGACCCGCGACGCAGTTCCGCGAGCGCCTGCGCATGCACACCATCCTGCGCCTCGAGGAACCGGCGCAGGTCGTGGGAGTCATCCGCTCCGCCCGGCACACGCGTTGAGTTCATGCGCCCGGCTGGGAAGATCGGGAGGTTGCGCCGCTCACACGTGCTGGTCGATCAGCACCGGGTTCCCGTCCGGGTCCAGCATCATGAAGCTCGCGGGTCCGGAAGTGGACTCATCGGCCTGCGTGAAGAACGCCACGCCCGCAGCCTTCAGTTGCTTCTGCAGTTCACGCACGTCGGTGAACCCCTCGACCCTGCCGGCGTTCTGGTCCCAGCCGGGATTGAACGTCAGCATGTTCTTCTCGAACATGCCCTGGAACAATCCGACGATGTGATCGCCGTTCTTCATGATCAGCCAGTTGTGCGCTTCGTCGCCGCCGAACTTGCTGAATCCGAGCTTTTCGTAGAACGCCTTCGATGCCTTGATGTCCTTGACCGCCAGGCTGACCGAGAATGCTCCGAGCTTCATCGTGAACTCCTTGGTAAGCGGATGGGATGTTCCGGGGTTGCGCGCCTCGGAGAAGGCCGCCTCACGCGGTCGCCGGGGCTCCCGCGGACGGTTTCTTTCGCCGGCTCAGCACGCCGGCCGACACCAGTGTCATGATCAATGCCACGGGCAAGGGCTCCATGAACGTCATGGCCACGTTGATCACCGGGTTGTTGTACATCTTCGCGAACTTCTCCATCTCGGCCTGTTTCCGGGCGATCACTTCGGGACCATCACCGTTCGCTTGCGCCTTCTCGATCATGTGCGCCTGGTACTTGGCGATGTAGTCGCTGTGCATGCCGAAATAGATGACCTCCCACGTGCCCACGTAGCAGGCCGAGCCCATCAGGGCGATCAGCGAACCGACCTTCATTGCGCGACCGAAACTCACAGAGCCGCCAGCGACATTGTCCCGGTACGAGCGCACGCCGAAGAAAACGAGCAGGAACGCCAGAACCATCGACGTGTAGCCGATGATCGCAGCGCGATCGAAACCGATGGCGTCGTGGAACGGGAGCGTGACCAGGAATGTGCCGGTCATGATCGCACCGGCGATGAGGCCGTAGATGAGGAAGATCTTCTTCATGAGGACGCCCCTTGCTGGGATGGGTGGCATGGAACCGGTGAACGCAGGCAGTGTGTACGCACAGCCCCCGGATGTGCGTCACCCGAACGGGTGATTCTGGCCGCAGATGCGTCGAATTCACCCTTTCAGGGGATGAGACCAGCCTCTTTCGCGAGCTGGACCGCCTGTGTGCGGCGCTTGGCCGAGAGTTTCCCGAACAGCCGGGCCGCATGCGTCTTGACCGTGTTCTCGCTCACGAACAACCGTTCGGCGATCTCCTTGTTGCTCAGTCCCGCCGCCAGCGCCTCCAGAATATCGAGCTCCCGCGGGGTAATGCCGAGCTGCTCGAGCCGGGCCACGTCTCGGACGAATGACCCGGTGGCCGGCACTTCGACCCGGACCGGCACTTCTCGCACGACCACGGTCTCGCGCGTGCGGGTCAGCTTCTGCCCGAGCCAGATCCCGACCACCGAGAACATGAACGCGACCACGCCGCCGTAGATCTGGAGCGAGTGCTCGAGCACCAGATAGCGGTACTCCACCAGCTTGAGTACCGCGATCAGGACACCACCCAGGAGTCCGTACAGCAGGACCGTCTTCTTCACGCGAGGGCTCTCGGGTGGACCGGGAACATCGGGAACGCTGGGGACCGAGACTAGCATGAGGTCCTGAGGCTGAATCGCCCTGCTCAGGCGTAAGTCGCCTCCCCGGTCTCGTGCCGCGTGCGCAGCTCGGCCAGCATGTCGCGCTCGGTCAGGTCGGCCGCCCACGTCGGCCGCAGTTGGAAGTGCGGCTCGTCGACGATCGTCTTCCAGTTGCCGCCCCACTCGAGCCCCAGGTCCGTTCCGAGCGCGCCCACGGCCTTGTACTTGGGCGATTCCGGCAGGTACTTCGCGCCCTCGAACACGCCGATGTCGAACGCGATCCCGAAGTTGTGGTTCGAATAACCGCCACGCGCCTTGGTGACGATGCGGCCGGGCTTGGTGCGACCCTGCGCGTACAACGCATCCTGCTCGGCGTACGTGCGCAGTCCGCTGATGACCTTGATGACGATGCCGCCCTGGGCCGCTCGCTGCACCAATGCGCGTGCGAACGGCCACACCTCAGGCAGCAGTGTGTTGATGGCCTTTTCGCTGCGCGCATCCACCGGCGTGATCGCCTCGGCGGGCGTGACGCCACCGATGCGTTTCTTCACCAGGCTCGCGTAGATGGCCCCCCATGTCTGCGGTCCGGCCCGGCCATCGGCCTCGACTCCCAGCTTCTTCTGAACCGCGGAGATCATCTCTTCCATGGTCATGGTGACGGGCATGCTCTGTCCCCCCAACGGAACGGTGACGCTGCGTGCCACGAGTGGCGGAAAACGCTGCACACTTGAGTCGGCGTGGGCACCGCGAACTCGCGCGTACCCCAGATTGCCCGGGCCGCCTCGGAACCCAGGTCAGATGTCCGTGGGATCTCCGAGCTCCCTATTGCAAGCGACCGCAGCCTTCACCAGTCGCCGTACCACTGCCGCCGGAATCCCGTCGTCCTCGTGAAGCACGATGGTCGCCATCTCGTACTTGCCGCCCGGCTTGAGCCGAGGCTCCAGTGTGCGAAGCCGCTGTCCGCGCCAGAACCCGAACAGTACGCGCTGCTCCTCGGCGCGGATGAGCAGGACCGGACCATCGAAGAAATACACCAAGTGACCCCACTTGATGACCTCTTCCAGCTTGGCCGAAGCCTTCACCGCACGCCGAAGGTGTTTCACTGTCCGCGACTGCCAGCCTTTCAGGCCACTGACGTAGGCGCCCGGATCGGCAGCTGGAATCGTCTTCTTCATCGCCATGGTGATTGCTCCGGAGCTTGTAGCGCGGTTCAGAGTGTCAGCGTCATGAACACCGAGTTCGGGTCATGGGCGTAGTCTGCGAACGGGCCACACCGAGTGAACCCGAAACTGGCGTACAGCGTCTGCGCCGCCAGAAAAGCCGCTTGCGCGCCGGTCTCGAGGCTCAGTCGACGGTATCCGCGCGAACGCGCCGTGTCGATGATGTGGGTCAACACCGCCCGTCCCGCGCCGCGACCCCTGAGCGCCCGCGGCGTTCGCATGGACTTCACCTCGCCGTGCGTGACCGTGAGTTCCTTGAGCGCACCGCAACCCAGCAGCGTCGCGCCCTCCCACACTGTCCAGAAAGTGATGTCGGGTGTGCTCAGCTGCGCGAGATCCAGCGCATGTACGCTCTCGCGAGGGGAGAGTTCGTGCATGTTCGCCAAGTGCTCTTCCAAGAGCGCGTGAACCTGCGGGCGGGTCAGGTCGTCGAGTTCGATGTGCATGGAGGGGTGATCACGCTTCCTGCTTGGTCATGCGCGCGAGTCCCGTCCGTTCGCAAGACCGAGCGGCCCCGGCCGGTTCTGCGTGGTACTCGGTCGGCTCGAGAGGTCGAGTCCGGCACTGGCTCATCCGGGGTTCGCGCCCTGGATCCCGCCGAGCGGAGGATACTCGAGCAGTCCTGTGTGGCAGATCAGCCGCCAGCCCGAGTCGAGCTTCGTGTAGCCCTTGCAGGCGCGGCCCTTCCAATGGAACTCCGCGCCGCTCTCGCGTTGACGCCACAGCGTATCGATGTCGACCACCGCGAATCCAGCATCGCCTTGCTCCGAGACGATGACGCGCGCGGTGTGGCGGCGGTTGTGGACGAGCGCATGCGTGCGGAACAGCTCCTGCCAGCCGGCCGTCCAGCGGGCGCGGTCATAGCGGCCGAACGGCGTCACCCAAGTTGCGGGATCGTGTGACGCGGCATCGGGCGGCCACGCCCAGACCATGTCGGGATGGAACATATCGACCAGCGCATCGGCATCCTGCGCGTCCCAGGCGGCGGTCTCACGGTCGACCAAGGCTTGGATGGCGGTCTCGACGTTCGTCACATCGGCACCTGTGCGTTCGAGTGGGGCATTCCGGACCACGGACGATGCGCGACGGCCTCGCCGACCGTTTGCAGCTTGAGCGTTCGGTTAGCGGCAAGGGCTGGAGAGTCTCAGGAGAAGATCCTCAGCACACTCGGCTTGGGATCTCCCGGCCGTGTCGACGATGATCCGATCGACCGTCCAGTCATGATACTCACGACTTTCGACTTCGCTCCACTTGGGCGGCTTCAGCCCCGACTCATCCATGGTGCGCGACTCCACCCGATGGCGATGCTCGCTGGCGTCGGAGCAGATGACCTCGATGTTCCGGTAGTCGGCTCCAGCCTCGCGTGCGACGCGCTCCCATTCCCGCCGAGTGAGTTCGACCGGATTGCACGAGTCCGCGACGACGTTGAGCCCCACGCGCAAGTTGTCCGCCGCGATCCTATAAGCGAGACGATAGCCCTCTTCTTGCACCTCGACCGAGAAAAGCTCCCTCAGCTCCTGCTCGATCGTGTCAATCCGCAGATAGGATGCATCGAGTAGTGGTGCGATCAGGCGCGAGAGCGTTGATTTCCCGCTCCCCGGAAGCCCGGAGAAGATGTAGAGGACTGGCGCTCCTGGTTTCGATTCACCCACGGGTGTTCCCTTCGCGGCTGACGTTCCGCTCAACTGGCCCGCCGCAGGGCGGTCCGGTTGTATGTCGGGCCCGGGCGCTGATTCGCCTGCGCCAGCCAGCCACCTTCACATGCCCGGAGGTGGCTGCCACAGTTCGACCTTGTTGCCCTCCGGATCCATGACCCAGCCGAACTTTCCGTACTCGGAGTCGTCCGTCTTCTCCAGCACGTTGCAGCCTTCGTCCCGAAGCGCCTGAAGCAATGCGGCCAGGTCATCGACGCGGTAGTTGACCATGAAGGTCGACTTGCTGGGTGCGAAGTGCTTGCCGTCCGCGGCACCGATCAACCACGCGGTCGTTCCCTTGGTCGGATTGCCCGTTGCATCGGCCCAGTCGAACGAGGCGCCTCCCCAAGACTGGACGTCGATCCCCAGATGGAGCTTGTACCAAGCTCGCAATGCAACAGGGTCGCTCGCGTGGAAGAAGATTCCCCCGATACCCGTGACTCTCTTCATATGAGCCTCCGAAGTGTGGCCGAGTCGGAGCCGGGTGCGCAGGCCCTCGCTAGACAGGTACGGGCACCTACACGCCCTGCGTAAGACCTCTACGGTCAGCGCGGTGTGACTGGCAGCCGAGATGCGTCCTGCGAACTTTCGCCGGCCGAGCTTGCGCTGCGATTGCGGCCTGCGTCAATAGCAGGCGTGCGGACCCGCACATCCATCGTCCACCTGGTACCGCGAGGAGCCGAACGCGCGCCTACCGCACCCATTGACGCCTTCCAGCACGCGGGATAGCGTGCCCTCGCGCCTCGATCCCCCCTCACGCCTCTTCACGGAGACACGCCCGACATGGCCGCTCCCAGCAGCATCCGCATCGCCAACGCCGGTGGTTACTGGGGTGATGATCTCGGGGCGTTCAAGCGCCAGGTCGAGCGCGGGCCCGTCGACTACGTGACGCTCGACTTCCTGGCCGAGATCACGATGTCGATCATGCAGAAGCAGCGCGCGCGTGACCCCGAGATGGGCTTCGCGCGCGACTTCATCGCGCAGGTCGACCAGACGCTCGAGCTGCTGATCGATCGCAACATCCGCGTGGTCACGAACGCGGGCGGCGTGAATCCGGCCGCGTGCCGGCGCGCGTTGCTCGCCACCGCGGCCAAGCAGGGTCGCACCATTGACGTGGCAGCCGTGGCAGGCGACGACATCCTCGCGCGCATCGATGAACTGAATGCGACGGGTGCGCCGCTCGACAACATGGAGAACGGCCAGCCGTTCTCGGCGGTGCGTTCGCGCGTGTCGTCAGCGAACGCCTACTTCGGCGCGTGGCCGGTGGTCGAGGCCCTGAAGACCGGCGCGCAGATCGTGGTCACGGGCCGCTGCACCGACACCGGCATCACGCTGGCGCCCATGATCCATGCGTTCGACTGGGCTCCGGACGACTGGGACCGCCTGGCGTCCGGCATCGTCGCGGGCCACATCATCGAGTGCGGCGCGCAGAGCACGGGCGGCAACTACACCGACTGGCGCGAGATCCCGCGCTTCGCCGACATCGGCTACCCGATCGTGGAAGTGAGCGCGGACGGTTCGTTTGTCGTGACAAAGCACGTAGGTACCGGAGGTACCGTCAGCGTGCGAACTGTAAAGGAGCAGCTGCTGTACGAGATGGGCGATCCGCGCGGCTACATCACGCCGGACGTGGTCGCGGACTTCGCCAGCATCCGTCTCGAGCAGGCGGGCCGCGATCGCGTGCGTGTGTGGGGCATCCAGGGCCGGCCCGCACCCCCGTCGCTCAAGATCAGCGCGGCGTACGCCGACGGCTGGAAGGCCAGCGGCACGCTCATCCTGAGCGGGCCCGAAGCGACCGCCAAGGCGCGCGCGTTCAGTGAACTGTTCTGGGAACGACTGGGGCTGACGTTCGAGGACTCGCTCACCGAGTTCGTGGGCGCGTCGGCGTGCTGGGGACCGCTCGCCCCCGAGGTGGACGTGCCCGAAGTGCTCCTGCGCTTCGGCGTGCGTGATCAGGACCGCGCCAAGATCGAGGCGTTCTCGAAGATGCTGCCGGCCGTGATCCTGTCCGGGCCGCCGGGCGTGGCTGTCACGGGTGGACGGCCGCAGGCGCAGGAAGTCGTGGCGTACTGGCCGGCGCTCTTGAGCCGTGATCTCGTGCGCCCGACGCTCATCACCGCGGCCGGCGAACGCGAGCTCGACTGGCCAACGCCGCTGGTCGAAATGGGCAGGCCCGAAGCGCTGCCCGCCACCAACTGGCCGCACGCCGAGGGCAGTGGCGACAAGCTCACCGTGCCGTTGTCCTATCTGGCGCACGCACGCAGTGGCGACAAGGGCGACATGGCGAACATCGGGCTCATCGCGCGTTCGCCCGAAGTGTATCCGTGGCTGGTGGCGAACATCACGTCGGGACTGGTCAAGCGCCACTTCGCAGGCATCTGCCAGGGCACGGTGACGCGGCACGAGGTTTCGAACCTGTGGGCGCTCAACTTCCTGCTCGATGAATCGCTGGGCGGCGGCGGAACGGTGAGCTTGCGGCTCGATGCGCAGGGCAAGACGCTGTCGCACGCATTGCTCCACATGGAAGTGTCGGTGTCGCGCTCGCTAGTCGAGGCGGCGGCACGCGGAGATGACGCGTACCGCGCCGAGCAGGGACTGCCTGCCAAGCCACGACCGATCCTGCGCGTGAGCAATGCCGAAGTGCTGGCGAAGCCCGCGACTGTGGCGGTCGTTCGCACACCAGCAAAGGCCGCGAACTCGCCAAAGGCCAGACCCGTTGCGAGGAAGAAGTCCGCGGCGAAGCCGAAACCCGAAACCAGGCCCAAGCGGAAGCCCAAGCCGAAACCGAAGCCCGCCAAACCGAAGCCCGCGAAGAAAAAGCCCGCTCGCAAGGCTGTGAAGCCGGCCGCGAGGCCAAAGGCGAGCCCGAAGAAAGCCGCGCGCAAGCAGGCTCGTCGCCGCTGACCCAACCCGGCAGCTCGCCCTAAGCAGGCCCGCAAGGTATTGCATGACAATGCCTTGCGGGCTTTTTTCTGGCGGGCGAAACCTGCCGACCTCGGATCCCCGTATACACATCAGATTTCAAAGTGATATCATTTTGAAATCCGAAGGACTTCGACCACAGAAGCGAACGGGCCAGGAGTGCCTTCGAACCGAGATTCCACCGAGGATTCCACCCAGGATTCCACCCAGGACTCCACCGAGGACTCCGCCCATGTAAGCCACCTGACTCGAACACACGGCCGCCCGTCTCTTGGCGCCCCGTTCATGCAGAAGCGCTCGCCGCTCGCGCGGCACCACTCTCTTCGCTGTCCCCTATCGACGCTCGCAACTCGGTCTCTGGAGGAGCCGCCATGATCCGTGAAACTGCCGCCAACGCCCGCCCGGGCATGCTGATGTTGGTCCTGCTGCCCGCGCTGCTGATCCTCGGTGTCGCCTGGCTCGTGAACTCGACGCGCAACGATCAAACAGTGTTCGTGATCGCTGCCGCACTCGGCATCGCCATCCTGTCGACCATGCTCGGCGGCTTCTTCGTGGTCGAGCCCAACCAGTCGCTGGTGATGATGCTGTTCGGTAACTACAAAGGCAGCGAACGCCGCCCCGGACTGTGGTGGGCGAACCCGTTCATGAGCAAGAAGAAGGTCACGCTGCGCGTGCGCAACTTCGAGTGCAACAAGCTCAAGGTCAACGATCACGATGGCAACCCCATCGAGATCGGCGCCGTGGTGGTGTGGCGCGTGGTCGACTCCGCCGAGGCGATCTTCCAGGTCGACAACTACGACAACTTCCTGCACGTGCAGAGCGAGGCCGCGCTGCGCAATCTGGCCGTGAGCCATCCGTACGACGCGCACAACGACGGCCAGATGTCGCTGCGCGGCAACATCCTCGAAGTGGCGGAGCAGCTGAAGAAGGAGATCCAGGCGCGTCTCGAGAAGGCGGGCATCGAGATCCTCGAAGCGCGCATCAGCCACTTGGCGTACGCGCCCGAGATCGCCAACGCCATGCTGCGCCGCCAGCAGGCGAGCGCGGTCATCTCGGCGCGCTCGAAGATCGTCGAGGGCGCGGTCAGCATGGTCGAGATGGCGCTGGCCGAGCTGTCGAAACGTTCGATCGTGCACCTGGACGAGGAGCGCAAGGCTGCGATGGTCAGCAACCTGCTGGTCGTGCTGTGCAGTGAACACGAGACACAGCCGATCGTGAACGCCGGCTCGTTGTACCAGTGACGGTGTAGCCAACATGGCGGAGCGCAAAGCCTTCCTGCTGCGGGTCGACCCGGCGCTGCTCGATGCATTGCAGCGCTGGGCCGCCGATGACCTGCGCAGCTTGAACGGACAGATCGAGTTCGTCCTCAGGCGTTCGTTGCAGCGTGAAGGCCGGGCCCCGGGTGTCGGTGACGCCACTCGGGTGCAGCCGGAACCCGGGAAGGAGTCCGGATCGTGAAGCGCCGTTCAGGTCTCGTCATCCACACCCAGCCGGCGGCAGAGCGCGGCAAGGCGCGGCAGGTCGAGGTCGGAAGTGAGACCCGCGAGTTGCGGCCGTTCGAACCCGTGCGCGGCGAAGTGCTCACCTGGACCCAGCCGCATTGGAATCGCAACGAGTACTGGCTCGAGTCCTCGCGCGGCACGCATCTGCTTCTGCACTTCCCGGGCGTGTTCTTCCTCACCCCGCGCGATTGCCCGGTCGAATCGGCCGCGGACTCGTGGTCGATTCGCATGGGCTGGGGCATCGGCACGCATACCATGCCGTTGTCCGATGCCGGAGGCGTCGAGCGCATGCGTCACACACCCGGGTTCCTCGGGCGCGGACAGGTCACGTTGGCCGACGGCGGCAAGCTGTCGTGGCGGCGCACCTGGAGCGGCTTCGAACTGCGGGATACCGACGATCAGGTGCTGGTCGAGCAACGCCGGTCGTTCGCATGGTTCCGTGCCCGGGCCACGATCACGTTGTCGGACGCGGCGCGGCAGCGGACCGACATCCTGCCGCTGCTGGCGCTCACGTGGCTCGCGGCGCTGGCTCAGCGGCAACACTCGTCGTGAGCGGTCGCGCCTCGCGTCCCGGCTAGCGGTTGCGGAAGCGGTCCTTGACCTGCGACCAGCTCGACGGCCGCGACAGGCCGGCGCCGCAGGTGGGCGTGCCGCCCTGCCAGGTGACCACATTGCCGGGGATGCTACCCGACGCGGGCAGTCCAAGCGTGACTTCTGTGTTGTTCCCACGGATCGCCTCGGTGTGTGGCGGCGGTGTGTACTGTGCGATCACCATGCGCTCGAACGCGATGCACACCGGCGTCTCACAGCCCGCGCACGCGCCAGTACCGCTGGTGCTCCGGTGCTGGATCACCAGTTTGAAGGCAGCATAGGTCCGACCCGCGGTCAGCGCGTGCTTCTCGTAGTCCGGGATGGCGACAGCAACCAGCATGTCGATGCCGTTGGCACCATCGCTCTGGTATCGCACGAGTGCACCCATCCCACCCCCATTCCAAGGGTCCTCGCACTCGATCTGGTCACTCACGTCCAGCACCGCCGCGATGCTGGTTCGCCGGCAAGTCCCACTCCCGAACATCTGCCACCACGCGGGGAGTTTGCCGCCCGCGACCGTGATGTGCAGATAGGCCTCGATCCCGGTGACTTCGGTGATGCCACCGGGTGGCGCGAAGGACGCCACCAGCGTCTCGGTACCGGTGTTGCGATCGCACGCGAAACTGCGGTTCGCCGAACCCTCACACGAGCCCCAACGCAGGCCCATGCCGGCCGCCTGAGCGTCGGGCGCGGCCACAAGGCTGAGCAGCAGGAGCGCGAAGGCGATTCGCTTCAAGGGGTGTTCTCCGCCGGTTGGCTTCTCAGACGTCGTCGATGAGCATGCGAAGGGGCTTCGCGCCCTGAAACAGTCGTGCCTCGCCGACGCCCGTGGGCCCGACGAGGCACGATAAGTGTGACGCGGAGCCGGGGGCCTTGCAAGGAACGAAGCCCTCCGGACCACAACCTGACGTCAGCGATACAACTTCTTGATGGCTCCCCAGCTGGTGGGACGGGTCGGGACCGCGCCTTCGATGGTGAGCTTCAGGTCATCGAAATACACCGGAACCTCGCCGACTGCTGCACTGAAGTTGTACGCACCCACCCAGCCGCCCAGGATCGGACTGGCGTCCACGACCGGCGTCACGGTGAGCTCCACGCCATCGAAGAAGCAGCGGAACTGGTTGGCGTTCGCCATGACCTTCATGTGGTGCCAGCTGTTCACGGTGGGCACGCCGGCCGGCAGCGTGTTGAGCGTCCAACTGGCCAGGTCGGGCAATGGCGCACCGGCGATGAACTTGCGGAAACGCGCCAGGAACAGGCCCGGGTTGATCACGAACTGGTAGTAGGTCTGGAAGCCGTTGCTCGGGTCGGCGCGCAGCAGCAGGCCGCGCCGCGTGTTGCCGGCACCCGTGAAGAAGTACCCCTCCCACGTGTAGTCGGAATAACCCGACGGGTCCGTGGCGCATGCGGCGATGCCGCCAAGGCCCACGTCGACGTTCTGCAGCACGGCCACCGTGTTGTCGCCCGAAGGCGTCGGGATCGCGAGATCCCCCACCGGCAGCGCCAGCGGCGTGAAGATGCGCCCCACCCCGAAGCCCGGCGACCACGTCTGCTCGAGCGCTCCGCCGGGGACACGTTCCTGCTTCACCACCACCGCGCCTGCCACCGGCGCCAGCACGGCCAACAGCGCCGCCGTCATCATCACCTTCTTCGCCATACGCATCTCGACCTCCGGGTTCGTCCTATGCAAAGCGTGCAGACGCGGCGTCACTGCCACGCGGATCGGGTTCAGCGGGCCATCACAAATCGTACAGACGGTGCATCGGGTTCTCCGGCAACTCGTGCGAAATACACTCCGGCAGGTGCACTGCGGCCGGCATCGTCGCGCCCGTGCCATTCGGCGAAGCGCGCGCCGCGCGGCAGCTCCAGCGTCACGATGCGCCGGCCGGTCAGGTCGAGCACTTCGACCAGTCGCGTGCGCTCGGCGGGCGTGGCCTCCAGGTGCACGCGCGCATTCGCGAACACGGGATTGGGCGACACATGCAGCGCGGCGGACGCGTGCGCGACCGACAGTACCGGTGCATCGAGCAGGCTCTGCGCCAGCGGTGCCGCCAGATAGGCGACGCGACGCTCGAGGTTGCCGGGCGTGGTACCACGGTCGCCGATGATCGCGCAGCCGGCCTGGTTCGTGGCGGAGGCCAGCAGCACCATGTGCGCCTTCCCGCCCGGATTGCGCGTCGCCAACGAGAAGAACCGCTCATCGGTGTCTGGAGTATTGGTGAGGTTCTGCGGCGCCGTGAACGCGGCTGCTCCGCGCTGGACGCTGCATGAGATGTCACCGAACCCGATCCCCGTGACCACACCGGGCAGGCCGGCGTCCGCGGTCGGATCGACCTGCGTGTCGCGGAAGCTCAGGAACGCCACGTAGGTCTCGGCGCCGTCGGGGCTGAAGCCGACCTGCGGCCAGTCGACCGACAGCGTATTGAAGCCGGGCAGCGGGCCGGCCAGGCCATTGTCGACGTCGTCGAAGCGATCGGCGACGCCCGCGGGCACTTGATACACGGTCTCGACGCCACGCCCGGGGCTCCACCGGCGGATGCGGCTGTGATAGTCGTAGTACGAGATCACCGCGCCGGCCTTGCGCGCCTGCCACTCGCTCCACACCACGTTCGGGGTGGTGTCGTTGTACGCGAGGCTGCAGTGCGCATAGGGGCGGTACTCGAGCGACGTGGAATCGCTCTTCACGATGCTGGCGTCGCTGTAGTTGGTCAGGTTGCGCGTCGTCACCGTGCCGGGCGCGAACGTGCCGTTGCTCGACTCGATCAGGTACACGTTGCCGCCCAGGTCGCCCACCGCCACGCCGACGCGGCCATTCGCACTGGCGGCCAGGCACGGAAACGCCGGCCGGCCGTCGCGGAACAATGACGGCGGCGCAAAACTCGTCCACGTGCCCATCTGCCAGTTGAAGCAGCTGTAGAACGTGCCCGGTGCTGCCAGGTACGACGTCTTGATTTCGGTGGTCTCGTCGTACACGCCACCACGCGGGATCTCGCCAAGCACCGTGAACGAGCCGTTCGGATTGGCCGCAACCTGCGGAAACAGCAAGCTCGTACCGTCGATGGGCGTGAGGTAGGCGCGGAACAGGCTCGAGCCCGGTGCGTCTTCCAGGTGGAAGTAGCCTCGCAAGTCGCAACCTTCTTCACTCAGGTGCTGTGCGATCGCCACGCGACCGCCGGTGGCGAGCGCTAGGCTGCCGAAGCCGCCCGCCATGTCGCGCACGCAGCACGTCGGCATGCGCGTGTCCGTGACCTTGCCCAGGTTCGACCACACGCCGGCCACGTCGCGCACGGCATAGCCCATGCCGCGGTTCGGGTGCGGCTGCGGTGCGAGCAGGTTGGGCGGACAGCCGCCGCCCAGCTCGCAGAAATCGTCCTGCCAGGTGATGTGCACGCGGCCGTCCGTGCCGACCTCGATGTGATGACCCATCGAGCCCATGTCCTGCAGGTCGTACCACGTCGCATCCACCTGCTCGGCACCCGTGGGCAACGGCACGCTGACGAACGTCGTGGCGTTGGCGGACTGAGCGCCGCGCGCCTCTGCCGGCAGGCTGCGCGGGCCTTCGAGTCCCAGCACGAGCCGGCCTTCCGGGCTGGCGCCGGTACGGGCCAGTGCCGGTGCGGCGATCAGTGCGATCGAGAGCGCGAGGATGGAGGTGCGGAGGTTCATGTCAGGATTCCTTGGGAGCCTTTCGGGAGCCTCTCGGCCGGGACTACAGGGGCAGCGCCAGCTCGCGCCGCATCGACAGCAGCACGCTCCGGCCCGGCTCCGCGATGAAGCTCATGGGTTCGCGATAGCGCGTGTTCGTGAGGTTCTTCACCGTCACGGTCAGGCGCGTGTTCCACAGCAGCGTCGACAGATCGGCGGACGCGGTCCAGAACGCCGGCCGCGACAACGTCGTCTCGGTGGCGGCGTCGTCCGACTCCGAGGCGTTGGTCCAGCGCGTGCGCACGGCAAGCGCGCCGAGCGGCATCAAGCGCGTCAAGGGAATGCGCACATCCAGCGTGGCGCGCGCCGCACCGATGTCGGTGATCGGCTTGCCGGTCTCGAGGTCACGTCCGCGCGGGAACGCGGCGTTGGCCGCCACGCGCACGGGTCCCACCGCCGACTCGACCTGCAGCTCGAGGCCCTCGAGCTGTGCCTTGTGAACGTTGGTGTACTGGAAGCGTGGAACCAGATAGAGCTGACCCAGATACTTGAGCGTGATCAGTTCGTCGACTCGCGAGCGGTAGACCGACAGCCGCGTGCTGCGGATGCGGCCGCCGGCGAACTCACCTGTGCGCACGCCCAGTTCGGTGGCGTAGGACCGCTCGGCGTGCAGGTCCGGGTTGCCGAACAACCGCATGCCGCCGTGGATGCTGTCGTTGTAGTAACGCTCTTCGAGGTTCGGGGCGCGGAACCCGCTCGCGACGTGCGCGTACGGGGTCAGAACGCCGATCGGCCGCGACAGACCGCCCTCGAGGCTCCAACGCCGGTCGGTGACGTCGAGTGTGCGCGTGAAGCTCTGGGGCGTGGAGTCCGCCCGCGAGCGCAGCCAGTCGTAGCGCGCACCGGTCTCGAGGCGGAACTTCCGCCAGCTCCCGGCCGTGAAGCCGCCGCCCGCGAGCACGTCGCGCTGCGCTGGCGGGATCGATTCGCCGAACCCGGTGGTCGCGGACGTCTGCACACCCGCGGCGTTCACCACGGTCACGTCGGTCGTGCGCGGGCCTTGCGTGGTTTCGCGCCGGTACTCACCGTACAGGCGCGACGAGCCACGGCGCAGCGAGGGCTGGATGCCGCTCGACCAAGTGCTGATGCGATCATCCGCGTTCGTGGTCCTGCTCGCCACGTACCGGCCGCGCAGGAACTGGCTGTCGGTCACGCTCTCGACGAAACCCGTGCGGAAGTGCTGCGTCACACCCAGCAGGCGGAAGTCCGGGCGGATCCTCGTGCCCGGCAGTGTCCACTCGAGTCTCGTCGCGCCGCGCGACTGCAGCGGGTATTCGGCGTGCGAACCGGCGTTGTTGCTGAACGCCGGCAACTGGATGTCGTGCGCTGCATGGCGCGTCCGTTCGAAGTCGAGCGTCGAGCTGGCGAGGCGCGCCTCGATGCGCGCGGCGTAGTCGTCCTCGCGGTAGCTGCTGTTGGCGACGCGGCCATCCGGCGTGACCAGCGCGTCGAGCGCGCCCATGCCGCCGGACATCTCGAGGGCGAGCTTCTGGGACATCCAGCGCACGCGCGCCAGACCGGAGCGTTCGTTACCGGGACCGCCCGAGTGGCCGGTCACCATGAACGTGGTCCCGCGTTCGCCGAGCAGGTTGCGATGCGTGGTGAGCTCCACGACGCCCGCCATCGCGTCCGATCCGAACTGGGCGCCACCGGCACCCGGCAGCAGTTCCACACCCTCGAGCCGGTCGACCGAAACGAGCGACGTCTGTGCGCCGTGACCGCGACCGGACTGCAGCCGCACACCGTCGACCAGCACGAGTACGCGTTCACCGGACATGCCGCGCAGCGACACCTTGGATGCCCAGGGGCCGGTGCGAGAGATGTCGACACCCGGAGCCGACAGCAACGCGTCCGCGGTGGTCGAGGGCTGGAAGCGCACGAGGCTCGCACGATCCAAGCGGACGGTGGTGGCCGAAGCGCGACCGGGCGTGAGCGAACGGTCGGCGTCGATGACGATGGGCTTCAGGATGGTGACCGTGTCGGCCATACCGCGTGCGTGCGTGCTGTCGACGCGAACGGTCGCAGCGCTGTCCGCCGAGATCGACGGGAAGGAGGAGGCGTGGGCCAGAGTGATCAGCGCGAGCGTCGCGCACAACGCCGTCGACGTCGCGAGTCCGAAGACAAAGGCCGGAGTGCGCACAGCCGCGAGTGACGAACGGAAAGGAACCATGTGTGGATTGTCGGCTTCGCACGATCACGGCGGTATTCGGAGTGTTGCGTGTTCTACGCTACGTAGTACTACCGAGGGGGCGCGCCGTGGGGCATGGTTCCCAAGTAGAAGTTCGGTGCCGCGACACAACTTGTGACCTGGGCACGCGCAGGCGCCAAGCGGACCCACCGAGGGCCCTCAGCGCGGCTTTTCGACCAACCCCTCGCGGATGGCCAGCTGTGTGAGCAGCGCGATCGAACGCAGCTCGAGCTTGCGCATGACGGCGGCGCGATGGGTCTCGACCGTGCGCGGGCTGATGTTGAACTCCGAGCCGATCTCCTTGCTGGTCAGTCCCCGCGCGATACCGACGAGCACTTCACGTTCGCGCGGCGTGAGTTTCTCGAGCGGATTCGAGCCGCCGTCGCGGATCGCCTGCGCGAGCGCTTCCTGCACCGGGGCCGAGTAATACGGCCGGCCGGCCATCACCGACGCGATCGCATCCGGCAGTTCCTGCACGGCGAGGTCTTTTGAGAGATAGCCATCGGCGCCTTCGCGCACGGCACGCGCCACGTACTCGGCCTGCACGTGCAACGTCAGCACGATGATGCGCGTGCCGCCGGCGGTGTCGCGCGCGTTGCGCAGCACCTCGAAGCCGTCGCCGCCGGGCATGTTCAGGTCCAGCAGCAAGACGTCGGGTTCGAGCTCGGCCAGCATGACCAGCGTCTCGTCACCGCGCGCGGCCTCGCCCACGACTTCGATCCCCGCCGAGGCCTCGAGCACACGGCGCACGCCGGAGCGCACCAGCGCGTGGTCGTCGGCCAGCATCACTCGTACGGCTCGCGTCATGTTCATGCGGTCCCTCCCACCGGCAGGGTGGCTTCCACGCGCAGGCCGCCGCGTGTCGCTGCGATCAGCTGCAACGTCCCGCCGGAGGCGGCGATGCGTTCGCGCATGCCCAGCAATCCCAAGTGCGGCGTGAGCCCGCCCTTCGGGCCCTTGCCGTCATCCTCGATCACCAACCGGTAGAGCGTGCCCTCGCGTTCGAGTCGCACCCACGCTTGCTTGGCACCCGAATGCCGCGCCACGTTGGTGAGCGCTTCCTGCGCCACACGATACAGCGTCAGCGCGGATTCGGGCGGCCAGCCCTGCGTGTCGTCGGCTTCCATGCTGACGGGGATGGTCGTGCGCTTGGAGAAGTCCTCGACCATGGCGCGCATCGCGGGCACGAGTCCCAGGTCGTCCAGGGCGCGTGGACGCAACAGTTCGCTCACGTTGCGGATCTGGTTCAGCACCTGTGCCACACGTGCACTCGATTCCTTGCGCCCTTCCAGATCGAGCTCGATCTTGAGCGCGGTCAGCAGTTGGCCGGTCTCGTCGTGCAGTTCGCGGGCGATGCGGCGCCGCTCTTCTTCCTGCGCACGCAGCAGCAGGCCCGAGAGCTGCTCCAACTGCGCGCTACGCTGCTCGAGTGCACTGCGGTCCTCGCCCAGCACCAGCACCAGCGTGCCGACGGCCACCAGCACGAGCAGCGTGACGTCCATGAACACACCCAGCAGCACACCCGATCCCAGCGAACGAAGCCACGAGTAGTCCAGGTGGTGCAGGCCCCACAGCATGAAGCCCCACGCCAGCAGCCGCGCACCCATCGACGGCGATTGCCGGTCGCGGCGCAGGAACACGACACCGGTGCCGAACGTGACCACCGACAGCAGGATCGACGACGACATGCCGGCCAGGGCCATGTCGTGCATGACGAACACGCTGAACCATGCCCACACCGCCGCGAACACCGGCGCGGCGATATAGTCCTGCCGCCAGCGCGCGTGCGAGGCGAACTGCAGCGCCGCCCACAGCAGCAGCAATCCCGACCACAACGTGACGATCTGGTGCGCCAGCAGCCAGCCCAGGTCGCGGCGGTCCATGAACGCGGCGATGAACGCCAACCGCAGCGCATAGATGAACCACGCAGCTGCCCAAGTCGCGTGGAAGCCCTGGCGGCGCTGGCGCCACAGCCCCAGGTGCACGGCTGACAACGCCAGCGTGCACAGGGTCTGGAACAAGAGTGCGGCGACCGACTCGAAGTTCATGGCTCCCTTGACGGGGCAGGTGCCTGGATGGTAGTTAGGCTATCCTAACGGTTGGTTTGGCAGCCTTACAACAGCTTCTCCCCCGCACTGTGGAGCCTCGCATGCTGTCCGGCAAGCACTCGCACGAACGCGACCTGTCCCCCAGCCAGGAACATTACCTGCGCGCCATCTGGGAACTGCATGCCGAGCGCGGCTACGCGCGCCTGGCCGATCTTGCACGGGCTCTCGACGTGACGCCCGCCACGCTGTCGGTGGGCCTGCGCCCACTCGAGGCACGCGGCCTGGTCGCACACGACGACCAGCGCTTCCTGTTGCTCACGCCCGCCGGCGAGCGCGTTGCGCGTGAAGTGCACCACCGATTCACCGTGTTGAGGTCGTTCCTTCATGACGTGCTGCGCGTTCCCGACGCCACGGCAGAGCGCGAAGCGTGCCTGATCGAGCACGACATCAGTGGCACGACCACCGAACGCATCGTCGACTTCTTGAAACTCTTGCAGGAAGACCGCGAAGTCGGTGCACTGTTCCAATCGCGTTTCGATGCATTCCACCGCTCATGCGGCGGCTCTCGTGCGTGCACCGACTGCGGTCTGGCGTGCCTGACGCCGCCGCCGCGGTGACGCCGGTCGTGGGCTCCGGCGGCATGGGCGCTCGCGCCGGGTGCCGGCGCGGTTCGCTCGTGCTCGCGCTCATGCTGCTCGCGCTCCCCGCGCAGGGCGCCACCGTGCAACGGGCGCGCTGGCTCATGGGAACACTGTGGAGTGCGACCGCGCCTTGTACCGCCGCCGACAGCGTGGCCTGTGGCACGACCCTCGACGCCGCGCTGGACGAGGTCGCGGTACTCGAATCACTGCTCAGCAACTGGTCGGCGTCCAGCGCGCTGTCGCGGCTCAATGCCGCTGGGGCCGGCGATGCCCTGTCCGAACCGCTGTTCGCGGTCATCGACTCGGCTCTGGCGCTCGCCGCACTCACGGGCGGCGCGTTCGATCCCACGGTCGAACCGCTGACACGGATCTGGGACATGCGCGGCAATGGGCGCGTGCCGACCGAGCGCGAGCGCCTGGCCGCGCTCGCGCATACCGGTTGGACGCGCATCGCCATCGACCGTGGCCAGCGCGGCGTGCAGCTCAACGGCACGCAGCTCGATCTGGGCGGCATCGCCAAGGGCTTCGCGCTCGATCGCGCGGCGGCCGTGCTCTCGTCGCATGGTTTGCGCGACGCTACGCTCGATGCCGGCGGACAACGGTTGGTCCTTGGCAACGGCACCATCGTGTGGGTCGCGATGCCCGCTCAGCGCGATGTGCCCGCTGCAAGTGTGTCGCTCGCGAACGCCTCGCTGTCGACCAGCGCGCAGTCCGAGCGCTTCGTCAGCGCGGGCGGCCGTCACTACGGCCATGTACTCGACCCGCGAACCGGCTGGTCCGTGAATAGCGGAGCCTCGGTGAGTGTGCGCGCCGCTTCGGCCACATGCGCCGATGCACTGAGTACGGCGTTGCTCGTGCTGGGCCGCAGCCGCGCGCAGGCGTTCGCCGCCGCCCACTCGGAGATCGGCGTGCTGTGGCTCGAGCCCGCGCATGGCCGTGTGCTGGCGCACGCCTGGAATCTGTCGATCACCGGCACGGCTCCGGGCGTGGTCCTCGAGCACCGAGCGAGCGACCTGCCGGACCTGGTTCTCACCGCCGCGGCATCTGCATCGCCCGCCACCGCAGCACGCGCAGTTCCCGATCGCGACACTGTTCCGAACCACCCCTGACCTATCAATCAATGAGGATCCGTCCCATGCGTCGTTGGCTTCCCATGCTGCTGCTGCTCGCGCTCCCGTTCACGCCTGCCCCGGTCCGTGCCCAGTCCACCGATCAGCGTCTGGGCGAAGTCGAGAAGAAGCTCGATGCCGCGCTCGCCGAGATCGAACGCATGAAGCTCGGCTCGGCCGCGCCCGACAGCGCACCGGCGTATGCTTCGAAGCACGGCTTCGCGCCCGGCGCATCGCGTGTGTACGCCAGCACGGGCGGCCCGTCGATCGGCGGCTACGGCGAGATGCTGTTCGAGTCGTCGGACCGCACGCGTGAGGACGGCACCCTGTCGGGAGCGCGCCCGCGCGCCGACCTGCTGCGCGCGGTGTTCTACATCGGGCACAAGTTCAGCCCGAGCCTGTTGTTCAACTCCGAGATCGAGTTCGAGCACTCCGGCGTGAAGGACGAAGCCGAGGTCGCCGTGGACCCGCTGAATGGCGAGGGCGCCGCCGAGTTGTCCGGCGAGGCCACCATGGAGTTCGCGTACCTCGACTGGCAGGCGTCGCGTGCGTTCGGCGTTCGCGCCGGCAAGGTCCTCGTGCCGATGGGACTGGTGAACGAGCAGCACGAGCCGCCGGTGTTCTTCGGCGCGCGCCGGCCCGACACCGAGCGCTTCATCATCCCGAGCACGTGGTCGGCCGCGGGCCTGGGCTGCTTCGGCGAGAGCGCGAGCGGGCTGGAGTGGCGCGCGTACGTGGTCGAAGGGCTGAATGCCGCGCACTTCGATGCCGCGCGCGCGGTGCGCGAAGGCCGGCAGGGTGCGTCGCAGTCGCTGTTCACGCACCCGGCGATCACCGGCCGCGTCGACTGGAAGGGCACGCCGGGGCTACTGGTGGGCGCTTCGGGCTACACGGGCGACGCGTGGCAAGATGCGAACCCCGCCGCCGGAGCGCTGCATGCCCGTGTCACGATGTACGACGTGCACGCACGCTGGCAGTGGAACGGGCTCGACGTGCGCGGGCTCTATGCGGGTGGCTCGCTCGGCGACGCCGGTGCGCTGTCGAACGAACTGGGGCTCACGGGCAACGACCGGCTGGGCAGGATCTTCGCGGGCGCCTATGCCGAAGCCGCTTACGATCTGGCACCGCGGCTGTCGCCGGGCACGGCGTGGATGCTGGCGCCCTATGTGCGTGCGGAGTGGCTCGACACGCAGGTGGACGACGACGAGATCTTTCCGGGCGCGAACAACGACCCCGCCCTCGAGCGCACGATCCTCACGTTCGGTCTCGCCGTGAAGCCGCACCCGAACGTGGTGCTCAAGGCCGATCGCGAGCAGCGCAGCAACAAGGCCGACGCCGAGACCAGCCGCTGGAACGTGGCGCTGGGGTGGCTGTTCTGATGCGCATGCTCCCACGCACGCCGCACGCAGGTTCGGGTGGTCCGCCCGAGCCTGCGACGGGGCGCGGGTGCGTGCTCGTGTTCGCGCTCCTGAGCGTGTTGCTCGTGCCATCCGCCCACGCGGCCGCCCTGCAGTCGCTCGACGGTGCGCTCGCGGCCGCATTTCCCGGCGCGCGCATCGAGTCGCGCACGCTGGTGCTGTCGGCCGCCGACCAGAAGGCGGTCGCGAAGCGTGCGCATGCGCGCTGCGAGGCGCGCCTCGTCACGGCTTACGTGGCATGGCGCGGCGACACGCTCGCCGGCGCGGCCTACACCGACCGGCGCGTCGTGCGTACTCGCGAAGCGCTGCTGTTCGTGGCGGTCGCCCCGGACACCAGCATCGCGCGCGTCGAAGTGCTGGCGTTCTTCGAACCGCCGGATTACCGTCCGGCGCCGCGCTGGTTGGCGCTGTTCACACACCGCAAGCAGGACGCACGGCTCGCGCCGGGCGCAGGGCTGCCGAACCTGGCGGGTGCGACGCTCACGTCGCGCGCCGTGGCCGAGAGTGCGCGGCTGGCGCTGGCGTGGCACGAGCTCTTGCTGGCCCCCGCGTTGCGGCGCGGGATCGCAGACAAGCCTGGCATCGCGCGGCCACTCGGAGGAGATCACCCGTGAAGTATCTGCAGAACGGCGGCTTCCAGAACAACCCGCACATGCGGTTGACGCTCGGGCTGGCGCTCGTGCTGCTGGCGGCGTTCTGGGTCAGCAACGGCGCGCTGTACTTCGCGCACATGACGCTGTCTCCCGCGAGCGTCGCGGCCTACTACCGAGGCGACGAGGCGATGTTCATGGCGCCGCGCTCAGCCGAAAGCATGCTCGAGGTGACGCACATGCACCTGCCGATGTTCGCGCTCGTGCTACTGCTGCTCACCCATCTGCTGGTGTTCGCGCCCATGCATGACGCGCGTAAGACCGCACTGATCATCGCGTCGTTCGGTTCCGCACTGCTCATGGAGGCAGCGGGCTGGCTGACGCGCTTCGTGCATCCGGGCTTCGCGTGGCTCAAGGTCGGAGCATTCGTGACGTTCGAGTGCCTGCTGGGCGGTCTGATCGCGGGGCTGGCGCTGTTCCTCGTGCGCGGCTCGAGTGCGGGTCGCATCATGCCGGGCGGCCGGCATCGCGGGGCGCCGCACCGCTGAGCGGAGTCCCGTGCGACGACCGTCGCGGTCGAGGCCTTGTCCGCGCTCGCCGCAGCGGCCCGCGATCGGGCCCAGTCGCTTCATGCCAATAAACGCGGGCCCAGATCCGTGATGGACCCGGGCCCGCGTGCGTGACGCTTCGCTTCGCTGAGAGTCGTGCAGCGGACTGCACCGAGGAGCACTCTTCGCAGAGTGTCCCTCCAAGGCATCATGCGCGAAACAGGGCCGAATCCGGAAGCATCCCATGGTCCCGGGCGAAAAGTATTTCGCGAACGAGTCTCGCACGTTGACCACCGCGGGCTCCGGGTAGAGCATCTTCGCGTTCGCATGGTCACTCCTGTGGTGCGACACGCTTCGCTCTGCGCGCCACGCGGATCAGGCGAACGACCGCTCCATCCGGTCGTCCTATCCATCCCATCGGAGGCTCCATGCCGATCCACCTCTTCACCGTGCGTTCCCGGACCTTGCCGTGGACTGGCCTGCGGCCACGAGCTGTTGCGGCGCTCGCCCTGCTCGCACTGGCGCTCGTCTCCTGCTGTGGCTCCAAGGACAACAGCACGGGCCCGGCGCCTGGCACGCCGGAGTCGTTCAACTACACGTTCCTCGCTCCGGGCCAGTCGATCCAGCGCACGTTCACCACGGTCGGATCCTTCGCGTATCACTGCGCCGCGCATGAGTCGGACGGTATGACAGGCACGGTCGTCGTGAGTTCGAGTGCATCGCTCGATTCCCAGGTGGTGCTGGTCGCGCACAATGACGCGCGTAGATTCACCCCCAGCACAGCGACCATCAAGCCCAACGGCACCATCCGCTGGGTACGCGAAACGGGTGCCAGCGGCACGCCGCTCAACAATCACACCGCCACCCGGCCCTAGCCGGGAGTATTCATGAGCCGGCGGCCTGCGAAGGCCGTCTGCCCACCATTCGCTACGTCGCGAAGCCCGGCCGCTCCTCACAGTGTTCTCAACACGGCTGCGTCGCGGCCGGGCCCCGCTCCTTGCGACTGGCGGGCATACGTCCTTCTCGGCTCGCCGTTCATGAATAGTCCCGGCTCGCGCGGAGCGACGCAGGCGTGGCACCGGGTGTGGCACACCCGCCACGCCGCGGCCGCGGCCAGGGCGCTCCCACTTGCCATGGTCGCAGCGCTAAGTCGCTGTGGATACTTGATCTGACAGCCTGGCCCCGCCGCTGGCACGGGGCCTGCACTCACTCCGGGACGTAGCACATCTCACGCACCCCGGAGGAAGCCATGCACACCAATGCCGCTGTCTCTCGCTGGATCGCCGCCGGCCTGCTGGCCACCACGGTGCTCACGTTCGCCTCGACCGCATCCGCGGACCACGGCCGCCGCCGCTTCAAGGGCGTGCAGGGCGGGCGCGGGTTCGAACGAGTCGTCATCCGTGAGCGTTCGCACAGCGCGGCGCCGGTGATCGCCGGTCTGATCGGCGGCTTCATCCTGGGCTCAGCCGTGAGTTCGAACGCCCACCCGGTCATGGTGCACGAGCGGCGCTACTGCGCGCCGCGACCGGTAGTCGTGTATCGCTACTACGACCCCTACGGCGACGACTGGTACGACTCGCTCGACCAGTGCGAGTTCCGCCACGGCGGTCCGCGCATCATCCAGGTGATCGACGTACGAAGTGGTCGCGAAGTGCGGCGTATGCGCTTCCACCAGGGACGCTGGGACCGCATCAGCGGCGACTACGACGATCGTGACTTCGACCGCCGCGACTTCGACCGCCGCGACAGCGACCGCCGCAGCTTCGATGATGACGACGAGGGCGACGACGACTAACTCGTCGGGCCCGCACAGAGTGGGTCCACGGCGGTGGGGCTGGAACAAACGGGGAGCGTCCAGGCTCGCACGGTGGACCTGCTGAACGCGGAACAGGACGACGGGACCACTCGTCGTCCTGTTCTTGTTTTGTGGGCGGTGGACTGACTCGAACTCTGGACGGCGGTGCGTTCTGGACAGCGGTGCGACTGGCGTATGGCTACCAGTGGCTCGCGTTCCGGACGGCCCGGGCACGAGACGGCGGTGCGCTATGCGGGTGACTGCGACGGCGTCGCGTTCCGGACGGCCCGGACACGAGACGGCGGCGCGCCATGCGGGTGACTGCGACGGCGTTGCGTTCCGGACGGACCGGGCACGAGACGGGCCGTGAGATGAGGCGAACGCTCGGTTCGGCCTTCCATGGCCTCACCTCACTGACGCGCCCTTCACGGCCTGCGCCAGTCCCTGGCTCCGGCCTGGGCGCGACTCGCCTCATCCACAGCCCACCTCGTGCCCGGGCCTGATCGGGCGGGTGCGGTCGGCGTGTCGGTCGCGCGGCACTGCGTGCGCGCAGTTCCGAACTCGGTGCTCGCTCCGTGCGCGACTCGCGCCATCCACCGCCCACGTCATGCCCGGTCCTGATCTGGCGGGCGCGGTCGGCGTGTCGTTCGCGCGGCACTTCGGGCGCGAGTTGTGGCGTGCGAGTGAAGATGAGTGATCGCGTGAAATTGCTTCTTGACGTGTTCGACGCGAAGCGATGTTCGGGAGTGTGACTGCACTTGTCATCGCTCGTGTGCGTGCGTGGATTCGATGGGCTTCGCGCATCGAGCATGCGGGGTACGTTTTTCTCTCGGCGACCTGCGTTGTGCGTTGTGCGCGCGCGTATGGCGGCCGCGAACGCGCGTGCTAGCGTTCATGCGTGCCCCCGAGTTCCCGCCCCCGAGCGGATCTCGCCATGTCGAGTGCCATCCTGTCGCGCCCCACGAACCGTTACTCGCTTCGTGCTATTCCCACGCCAGCATTGGTCCGCCAGCTCGAGGTACTGGCCGAGCAGGAACTGGCCACCGACGCCGACGTGCTGGCGCACATGGCCGAGCTCGAAGTGCGCGAGGAGTACCTGCGGGCCGGGTACGCATCGATGCAGGACTACTGCGTGCGCCGCCTGCGCATGTCCGAGGATCGCGCGAACAAGCGGATCCGGGCGTGCCGGACGGCACTCGAGCATCCGGTCATCTTCGAGATGATCGCGGATGGGCGGTTGAACCTGGGCGGCGTGCTCATGCTCGGCTCGCATCTCACCGAGGCGAATGCAGCCGAGCTGCTCGAGGCGGCCGCGAACCGAACGCGTGTCGAACTGGAGTTCGTGCTCGCGGGTCGATTCCCGAAAAAAGGCGTTCAGGACGACGGGCCCTCGTTGGCCCTGACCTGCGGAATTGCTGGGAATTCCGAGGTCGAGGTGGCCCCGGGGCCACCTCCTGTCCCATCAGATCTCGAGGATTTCGCGAACTCGAAGGGGCCACTTACGCACCCGACCGAGGCGCGCTCCGTCGCGTCCCAGCCCGCACTCCACGCGAAGTTCACGCCGCTCTCGGCCGATTGTGTGGCGCTGCGCGGCCAGCTCTCGATGGTGGCGTACGAGCACTTCCAGCGTGTGCGATCCCTCGCCTCGCATCGCGTGCCCTCGGGCAATGCGGCGCTGGTGATCGAGTACGCGTTGCAGCTCGCGGCCGAGCTGCTCGACCGGCAGAAGTTCGGCAAGGGCGTGCGCACTCGCCCGGCTGACGGCAAGCCGAACGGCCGCCATGTGCCGAAGGCGATCCGCCAGGCGGTGTGCGAACGCGATGGCGGCCGCTGCACGTTCACCGGCCCGGACGGCACGCGTTGCGGCTCGGAGTGGCATCTCGAGCTCGACCACATCGTGCCGCTCGCCAAGGGCGGCCAAACCACCGTCGCGAATCTTCGCACCTTGTGCCGACGGCATAACCAGCTCGAAGCCA
>JANNWR010000079.1:0-2205 GCA_031408715.1 bacterium | reverse complement strand
CGCCTACGCCACGACGCTCGCCGAATGCGGCGTCATGACCGAGGCCGAGCGCGATGCGCTGATCGCCGCCTGTGATGATCTGGAGCGCGGCCTGGCCTCCGGCCAGGTGGTGTTGGCAGGAGAAGACGTGCATTCGGCGGTGGAATCGGCGCTGGGCGAGCGCTGTGGAGATCCGGCGCGCCGTCTGCACACCGGCCGCAGCCGCAACGACCAAGTCGCCACGTTGTTTCGAATGCACGTCATGCGGCTGTGCGACGCCGCGGTCGAAGGCGTGCGCGAACTCGAGCGCGCGCTCGTCAATCAGGCGCGCGACGCCGGTGACCTGGCCTGCGCGGCGTACACGCACCTGCAGCCCGCACAGCCCGTGCGGCTGGCGCACTGGTGGCTGGCGCACGTCGAAGCATTCGCTCGTGACGAAGAGCGCTTCGCCGAAGCGCGCGAAGCGGCCGACCGGCTGCCACTCGGCTCGGGCGCGGTCGCGGGCACACCGCTCAATTACGACCGCGCCTCGCTCGCCACACGGCTCGGATTCTCGCGCGTCGCCATGAACTCGCTGGACGCCGTGGGCGATCGCGATTTCGCGGTGCAGTACCTGAACGCTGCCGCGCTGCTCGGCATCCACCTGTCGAGGCTGTCCGAAGACCTGGTGTTGTTCTGCTCGCCGGCGTTCGGCTGGTTCGCGGCTCCGGATGGGTTCTCGACCGGCTCGAGCCTGCTGCCGCAGAAGCGCAATCCCGATCTGTTCGAGCTCGCGCGTGGCAAGTCGGCGCGACTGCTGGCCAACGCGCAGCGACTTGCCATCCTGTTGAAGGGCCTGCCCAGCTCGTACCAGAAGGACCTGCAGGAAGACAAAGAAGCTGTGTTCGATACCGCCGACACGCTCGACAACCTGCTGGCCGCGCTGCCGCCCGCAATCGACGCGCTGACCCCCAACCGTGATCGCATCGCCGCGTCGCTCACGAGCGATCTTCTGGCCGTCGAACTGGCGGACGCGTTGGTGGCCGAGAACGTGCCGTTCCGCGACGCGCATCGAGCCGTGGGCGCACTGTGGGCGGCGGCCGAGAAGGCGCGCTGCGAGCCCGCCTTACTGCCGCTCGAACAGCGCCTGGCGCTGTCGGAATACTTCACGGACGACAGGTTCGCCGCGCTCACCGTTGAAGCCGCGATCGCGCGCCGCACACACTCGCCCGGTGCCGGATCGACCGCGCACCAGCTGGCGATCGCCGAAGGCCGGCTGGGGCTCGGCCCCGGCGACGACGCGGATGCGCTGGCGCCGGAAGACCGGATCGCCGGGGCCGCCTCGCGCGTCGCACGCGGGGCTGTTGCGCTACCGAACACGCGCCGCAGCACCGATACGACCGAAGGCCGCGTGCTGGGCGAGGGCCTGACACTGCGCCGCGCGCGTGTCGCCGACATCCCCGGCATCGCCGGAGTGATGGCACCCTACGTGGTCGACGGCGTGCTGCTGCCGCGGCCGGTGAGCGAGCTCTACCAGTGCGTGCGCGAGTTCCATGTGGTGGAGCGCGCCGCCACCGACAGTACCCCGGGTGCGATCGTGGCATGCGCCGCACTCCGCCTGCTGTGGCAGGACCTGGGCGAAGTGCGCTCGTTGGCGGTGCGTCCCGACGCGCATGGTCAGGGCCTGGGCGCAGCGCTGGTCGAAGCCGTGGTCGGCGATGCGCGCGCATTGGGCCTGCCGCGCATCATCGCGCTCACGCGCGAGGTCGCGTTCTTCGAACGCAGCGGGTTCCGCGTGGAGTCTCGAGAGAACATCCCCCGCAAAGTCTGGACCGATTGCGTGCGTTGTCCCAAGCGGCACGCCTGCGACGAAGTCGCGGTGACGTTGGACCTCGTGCCGGGCGCCTCGGAAGAAGCCGCACGCGCGGGACGCTCTTACATGCTGCCCATGCCGGCAGCAGCGGAAGTGAACAACCACTCGCTGCCCGTGATCTCATGAACAAGACTCTCATGACCACGACGGAGGTGAACAAAGTGGCCGGTGCGCCCGAGAACCTAGTCGACCTGGCGAGCTTGAACCGCGAGTTCGTGCTGGAGCTGTTCGCCGAGGCCGACCGCCTGCGCGCTCTGCGCGGCACGCCCAAGGCGCCCAAGCCGCTCGAAGGCAAGACCGCGGCACTCGTGTTCCACAAGCCGTCGCTGCGCACGCGCGTGTCGTTCACCGTCGGCATGCACGAACTGGGCGGC
>JANNWR010000078.1:0-7019 GCA_031408715.1 bacterium | reverse complement strand
GTGCCGCAACGGACACGGCAGGAGGTCCCAGCACGACGAGCGAACCGCACATCACGCCTGCGCACACGGTGAGGCGGAGGGCGCGCCAGAACCAAGGGGTGAGCATGGCTGCGAGGATAGCGCGAGCGGCGTGTGCCGGGTACTCAGATCCTCGATTTCGAGTCGCCCTCCAGCCACAGGCAACCAGCGCCAGCACAGCGGGCCACCACCATGCTCACGACAAGTGGCACTGCCCCCCGGATCAGCATCCGTTTCCACAGGCTTGCACCGGACCTGTGCAGGGCGGGCCCGTGAGCCGGCCCGCCCTGCGCTGATGCCGTGTCCGCCGCGGTCTCAGGCGTGCTGCTTGGGCTGCAACTCAGGCGCGTTGTGCTCGAAGTCCCAGTTCATGGGTGGCTCCACACCCAACTGCCGTAGCATCGCGTAAAGCTGTCCGCGATGGTGCAGGTACTCGTCGGGGATGGTGGTGATCATCATGAACCCCGGCATATCGCCCCACGGCGCCTTGATGACCGAGGCGAACTGCGCGTCGGTCGCCTTGGCGAACGCCGCGTCACCCGCCTGCCAGCACTGCTGCGCATAGGTCACGAGGTCGTCCTTGGTCTTGACCTTGGCGATCTCGGCCTTCTCGTCCATCGAGATGGTGCCCGTGAGCACGGCGTCGGTCGCCGCCTGGATGAACCCGTACATGTGAACCGCGAGTTCCTTGGGGCTGCGCATGCCCGCGATGGGCTTCGCGTCGATCTGCTCGGCGGGCAACGCCTGGATGCAACGCAGACCGATGCCGTGGCGCAGACGCATCATGTCCCAGACGGGTGAGAGCGAGGCTTTGTTCATGGAAGACACTCCTGGAGTGAGGATCCACACGGCCCTCGCCCCGGGGATGACGGGCGGCGAGCGACCCGGAACATGCCGTGCCGCGCGCGAGCCCGTCAATACGAATTCGACCGGCGCGGTCAGCCGCGCTGCGGCGCCCGCTTCGTGCCACACGTGCTCAGACCGAACGGCGTGTAGAGCGGGCACCAGCCGATCGTGGCGGTCAGGATCGGCACAGCGCCGACAGCTCCCCACCACGACTTGAAGTACAGACCGGCCGCCACGATCGCCAGCCCCAGAACCACGCGCACGATGCGATCGGCACTACCGACGTTGCTGTTCATGACACTCTCCACGTTCGGAATCCGCCCCGGCGGGACGGTCGCATGCGGCGGCGATTCCGGCACCCCTGACCTCGGTGCCTGTGCGCCACCCGTCACGAACAGTCTGATGCACGCACCCGGGTGCGGTCGGTGACGCGCGTCACACAACCCGGAATCCGCGGCCAACCGGACGGCGCGGGTAAGGGTGCGGCGTCCGCCTTCGGTACCGGGACTCCTGGCTGGTTCCGGCGGCGGCAGCCTCCGCGTATTCCGCAACGGCTCCGACCCTCAGCCGCCGAGCGGGGCGCCGCCGGCCAGCGCCTCGAGCCGTGACTTGTCGAGCACCTTGATCGTGCCGCGGCCCTGCTCGAGCACGCCCGCATCCGCGAACCCTCCGAGCATTCGGCTGACGCTCTCGCGGGCACTCGCGAGTTCGGCGGCCAGTTCGGCGTGCGTGACCTCGAGCACGATACGGCCGCTGGTACGGACGCGCTCGAGCAGCGCATGGGCGAGCCGGCGATCGAGATGCCCGAACGTCACCGCGGCCGCGAGCTCGACGAGCGACGTGACGCGTTCGCTGAACGCGCGGAAGACGAAGTCGCGAAACGGCGCGCTGGCCGCGGACAGACGTTCGAACAGCGGTGCGGGTATGTAGACGCCGCTGACCGCGCGATCGGCCACACCGCGCGCCGGATAGTCCGCGCGTCCGAGCAGGCAACTCACCGTGAGCACGCAGGTCTCGCCCGGTTCGATCCGGTAGAGCTGGAGTTCGCGGCCATCGTCGGCGAGCCGGCTGACGCGGATGAGCCCGTGCTCGAGGACGAGCAGCCCCGAACACGGCGAACCGAGATCGAACAGAACCGTACCCGCCGGCCGCTCCAGTGCGACCGCCTCGCGTTCGAGCGCCCGTGCGAGAGCGGGCTCGAGCGGTCCCATGCCAGGCACGAGCCGGGTGAGGCGCTCTGCGAGCGGAGGCTGGGGATGGGCGGGCATGGCGGGAGGATAGCGGTGCCGGCGAGCGGGTGCCACGAGCGTGCCGCCCCGCGGCACAACCGTGGCACCGGGTAAGCTCACCCCAGCGGAGGCGGCGGGAATCTGCTCGGGGACGACGGCCGGACAACGACCGAAGACTCGGGGTATAGTGCGCGGATGACCTCCGTCGGCTCGAATGTCTCACGCAAAGAAGGCTTGGCGCGCGCAACCGGTGCCGCGATGTACGCGGACGACCTGCGCTTCCCCGGCATGCTGCACGGCCGCACCGTCCGATCCACCATCGCCCGCGGCCGGCTCACCGGGGTGACGCTGGATTTCGACGCGGCCGGCTTCACGGTGGTCGACCACCGCGACATCCCGGGCCGGAACCTCATCGCGCTCATCCAGGAGGACCAGCCCTGCCTGGTCGTCGACGAGATCCGGCACTTCGCCGAACCCGTGCTGCTGCTCGCCCATGAAGACCGCGGCACACTGTTCTCGGCTCCGGTCACGCTCCAGGTCGAGAGCGCGACACCCGTACTGGACCCGGCGGCCTCGGAGCACGCATTCAAGCGCATCACGATCACGAAGGGCAACATGACGCGCGGCTTCGAGCGCGCAGACGTCATCGTGCAGGGCACTTACACGACCGGCGCTCAGGAACACGTCTACATCGAGACGAACGGCGTCATCGCCGTCCCCGAGGGCGACGGACGGCTGGCGCTCTACGGCTCATTGCAGTGCCCCTACTACGTGTACAAGGCTTTGAAAGCGGTGCTCGGTGGCGCGGTCCGCGACTTGCGCGTCATCCAGACCGAGACCGGCGGCGGTTTCGGCGGAAAAGAGGACTACCCATCGGTCATCGCGGCGCATGCCTGCCTGCTCGCCCTGAAGAGCGGCCGGCCGGTCAAGATCATGTACGACCGCCACGAGGACATGATCTCCACCACCAAGCGCCATCCCGCCGTGATCCGCCACCGCACCGGCGTGACCAAGGCAGGCAAGCTCACCGCCATCGAAGTCGAAGTGCTCATGGACGGCGGGGCCTACTGCACGCTGTCCCCGGTCGTGCTGTCGCGTGGCGTCATCCACGCCGCCGGCCCGTACCGCTGCGCGAACACACGCATCGAGGGCCGCGTCGTGCGCACGAACACGCCCCCGAACGGCGCCTTCCGCGGCTTCGGCGCACCGCAGACCTTGTTCGCGATCGAAGTGCACATGGACCGCATCGCCGAGCGGCTCGGCATCGACCCGCTCACGCTGCGCTTGCGGAACGCCCTGAGAGCCGGTGACACCACGGCCACGGGCCAGAAACTCGGCGACGACACCAGCGCGCTCGCCGTGCTCAAGGAAGCGGCCCGTCGTACGCGCTTCAAGCGCAAGCGCGCGCAGTGGGCGGGCAGCCACCGCGGCATCGGGCTGTCGTTGTTCCTGCACGGCGCGGGGTTCACGGGCGCGGGTGAAGTCATGCTCGGCTCGCGCGCCGGGCTCGAGACCACGGCCAGCGGTGTGCGGATCCTGGTCGCCAACACCGAGATCGGTCAGGGCACACGCACGATGCTGGCGCAGATCGTCGCGGACGCTGTGGGCATCCCGTACGAGCAGGTCGAAGTCTCACCCGCCGACACGTCGCAGGTGCCGGACTCGGGTCCCACCGTGGCGTCGCGCACCTGCATGGTCGTGGGCGGACTGCTGGCGCGCGCCGGCAAGCGCATGCGCGAGAAACTCGGCAGCGCCTCGCCGGCGGAACATCATGCGCAGCATGGCCGCCTGCACATCGAAGAAAAGTATTCGGCGCCCGCGAACCGGCAGTGGGACGATGTCGCCTATCGCGGCGACGCCTACGCCACGTATGCGTGGGGCTGTGACGTCGCCGAGATCGAGCTCGACCCGGTGACGCACGAGACGCGCGTCACCAAGTTCACCGCCGTGCAGGAGTTCGGCCGCCCGATCCATCCCGCCATGGCGCGCGGCCAGATCGAAGGCGGCACGGCGCAAGGCATCGGCTGGGCACTGCTCGAGCACGTCGTCATGCGCGATGGCGCGATGGCGAACGCGCAGCTCACCAACTACGTCATCCCGACCACGCTCGACACGCCGCCGATGGACGTGGTCATGCTCGAGAACCACTTCAGTGGCGGGCCGTTCGGCGCCAAGGGCCTGGGCGAGTTGCCCATCGATGGTCCGGCCCCGGCGATCGTGAATGCGTTGCGCCACGCCGGGCTCGACGTGCGCGCCATTCCGGCCACCCCCGAAGCGCTGTCGCGCGCGGGGCGCCTGCCGCAGACGGGCCCCGCGAGCGCCGCCCCCGCACCCCGGAGCTCCCGATGAAGCTGACACTCAACGGCCAGCCCCGCACGCTCGACGTGCATCCGATGAAGCGCCTGCTCGACGTATTGCGAGACGACTGCGGCCTGACCGGCACGAAGGAAGGCTGCGGCGAGGGCGAGTGCGGTGCCTGCACGGTGCTCGTCGATGGCGAGCCGCTGTGCTCGTGCCTGATCCCTTGCGTGCAGGCAGAGGGTACCGAGATCCTCACCATCGAGGGCCTGTCGGGTGACCATCCGCTGCAGCACGCCATGCTGCGCGAGGTCGGCGCGCAGTGCGGCATCTGCACGCCCGGCGTCATCCTGGCGGCGATGCCGCTGGTGGAATCCCCGCGCAAACCCACACTCGCCAAGGTGCGAGAAGTGCTGGCCGGCAACCTGTGCCGGTGCACGGGCTACGAGGCCATCCATCGCGCCGTGCTTGCCGCCCATGCCGAACGGCATGCCGTGCAGACAGGGCCCGCGTGAGCCGCACCGATACACGTGCGTTCACGTTGCGGCGAGCGCGCACGCTCGCCGGCGCGCTCGACATCCTGGCGACCGAGCCCGGCACCATACCGCTCGCGGGCTGCACCGATGTCTACGTCGCGCTCGAGTTCGGCGCCCAGCCCGGGACACGCTATCTCGACCTCTCACTCTTGAAGGCGCTGAAGAAGATCACCCTGCAGGGTGACGTGCTCTCGATCGGCGCGCTCGCCAGCTACACCGACGTGCAGGGTTCCCGGCTCGTGCGCCAGCGCCTGCCCATGCTCGTGGATGCCGCACGGCTCGTGGGCGGCATCCAGATCCAGAACCGCGGCACGATCGGCGGCAACATCGCCAACGGCTCGCCCGCCGGTGATGCGCTGCCGGTGTTCGCGGCGGCCGACGCCATGGTCGTGTTGCATGGGCCGCAGGGAGAGCGCCGCGTGCCGTTCACGCAGTTCTACACCGGCTACCGTGCCAGTGTGCGTCAAGCCGACGAACTGATCGTCGCGGTCGAGGTCCCGCCGGTCGAGGGACGGCAGTGGTTCCGCAAGGTCGGAACACGGCAGGCGCAAGCCATCTCGAAGGTCGTGTTCGCCGGCGTGCGCGCCACGAGCCCGCGCCTGGCGTTGGGCAGCGTCGCGGCCACCGTGATCCGCCTGCCGCGCACCGAAGCGGCACTCGCGGCCGGCCGGACGATCGATCAGGCGCTCGCCGAGCTCTCGGGTGAGATCGCTCCCATCGACGACGTGCGCTCCACCGCGGACTACCGCCGCACGGTGGCGCAGAACCTGGTTCGGCAGTTCTGGGAAGCCACTGCCTGAAGCGAACGCCGGACGGACCGCCACGCACGAGTTCGAAGCTCACCCACGAAGGCTCACCTCCCATGACATCGCTCGTCCTGCGCTCCCGCCGCGTCTGCACCCCCGAGGGCCTGCGTCCCGCCGCGATCGAAGTGCGCGACGGGCGCATAGTCGCTATGCACGCGTATGATTCGATCCCGGTCAGCTTACCTGTTCACGAGGCGCACGATGCCGTGATCATGCCGGGGCTGGTCGACTCGCACGTGCACATCAACGAGCCCGGGCGCACTGCGTGGGAGGGATTCGCCAGTGCGACGCGCGCCGCCGCCGCGGGCGGCATCACGTTGGTCGCGGACATGCCGCTCAACAGCATCCCCGCTACGACCACGCGGAATGCACTCGGCACCAAGCGTGCGGTGGCCAACGGCCAGTGCGCTGTCGACGTCGGCTTCCTGGGCGGAGTGGTCCCTGGCAAGCTGTTCGAGCTCGCCGGGCTGCACGATGCCGGGGTGCTGGCATTCAAGTGCTTCCTCGTCCCGTCCGGCGTCGACGAGTTCCCGGCTGTTTCCGAACACGACTTGTCCAACGCGTTCGCGCGACTCGCCCCACTGGGTGCGGTGCTCATGGCGCATGCCGAACTGCCCGGCCCGCTCGCCGCGGTCGCGCTGCCCGCCAGCACGCGGCGGCACGCCGAGTGGCTGGCGACGCGTCCTGCCACCGCCGAGACCGCGGCCATCGACCTGCTGCTTCGGCTCGCCGAGCAGCACCGCGCACGCGTCCACATCGTGCATGTCTCGAGCGCCGAGTCGTTGCCGCGCATCGCGGCGGCGCGAGCGCGTGGCGTGCAGGTGACCGCCGAGACCTGTCCGCACTACCTGACATTCACATCGTCCGACGTCCCCGACGGCGCGACCGAGTTCAAGTGCGCACCGCCGCTGCGCTCGGCCGCCGATCGCGAGGCGCTGTGGCAGGCACTGATCGACGGTACGCTCGACCAGGTGGTCTCGGATCATTCGCCCGCGCCCGCGTCACTCAAGGCCCGCGACTCGGGCGACTTCATGGCCGCTTGGGGCGGGATCTCGTCGCTGCAGCTCGGATTGCCGGCGCTGTGGACCGGCATGCGCGAGCGCGGGCTGCCGTTCGAACGGCTGGCGCAATGGATGAGCGCGGCCCCAGCCCGGCTGCTCGGGCTGGGTCGCCACAAGGGCGCGCTGGCTCCGGGGCTCGATGCCGACTTCGTCATCTGGACACCCGAGCAGGAGTTCACCGTCGACGAGAAGCAGCTCCTGCACCGCCACCCGCTCACGCCCTAC
>JANNWR010000077.1:0-4314 GCA_031408715.1 bacterium | reverse complement strand
GGTTCTCCGCGATGAGCCGGCCATGGCGGGTTTTGTGCGCACTCTCGCTCGTGCTCTTGGCGTTCATGAGCCTGACGGGATTGCACCTCGCGCCCGAGTTCTTCCATGTGACGGTGCCGTGGGCCCATGTCACCTACCACTTTGTGCACACCACTCCGGTGGGCGACATGTTCGGCTGGTATCTGTTCGCGCTGCTGTCCATCCCCTGGCTGTTCGTCGTGCGAAGGCTCCTGAGCGGCGACCGGAGCGCAGCACCACTGGCGATCGGATTCACCATTTATATCGCCTGTGCGATCGTCGAGGTCATGGTCGCGAACGGGGATCTGGTGTGGTTCTCCCCGGCAGACATCGGGTTCCTGGCGGTCATCGTCCCGACTTCGATGAGCGTGATGCAGGAGTTCATCCGTGACGCTCACCGCCTGCAGTCGCTCACCGGGCAACTCGCAGGTGAGGTGCGCGATCGCACGTTCGAGCGCGATCGTGCGCACACCGCGCTGATCGAGTCGGAACGGCTGGCGGCACTCGGCCGCCTCGCCGCCGGCGTGGGACACGAGATCAACAACCCGCTCGCCTACCTGCAACTGGCGCTCGACCGCATCCACGGCCACCTGGAACGTGCCGCCCCGCCCCCCGAGGTGCGCAGGGCCATCGAGGATGCGCGCGATGGCGCGTGGCGGATCCAACGTGTGGTCGAGGGACTGCGTACTTACTCCCGGCGGCACGCCGAACGCGTCCCGCTCGATCTGCGCGAGGTCGCCCGCAATGCGCTCAAAGTGGCGCAGCCCCACCTGCGTCACGTGGCGATGCTCGAGACGCAACTGGTCGAAGTCCCGCTGGTCGAAGGCGAGGAGCCTCGGCTCGTGCAGGCGCTCGTGAACCTGCTCGCGAATGCCAGTGAGGCGGTGGCCTCCGAAGGCGCCAACGGGCGCATCCGGCTCTCCACCGGTACGACCCCTGCGGGGGAGCCGTTTCTGGAAGTCGAGGACGACGGCCCGGGCATACCGCCCGAGTACCTCGACCGCGTGTCGGAGCCCTACTTCACGACCCGTGGCAACCAGGGCCGTACCGGGCTCGGACTCTTCGTGACGCGCGGCATCATCGACGCGCATCAAGGCCGGATCGAGTTCTCCCCGGTGCTGCCGCACGGAACTCGCGTCCGCCTGGCGTTCCCCGGGCTCCCCGGCGAGGCGGATGGAACAGCCCTGCCGGCGGTGGCGACCCCCCTTGTCGCGCCCGCGCCTGTGGCGTTGCCGCAGCTCGCAGAGCGTCCCCGACTGCTCGTGATCGACGACGAACCCATGCTGCTGCGCCTCATGGCGCAGGCACTCGAGCGGTCGTGGAAGGTGACCCCGTGTGCCAACGGCGAGCAGGCTCTGGAACTGCTGCGTGAGCAACCCTTCGATGCCGTGCTGTGCGACCTCATGATGCCAGGATTGACGGGCATGGAACTGGCCACGCGCCTTGCGACCACGCACCCGGGGTTGCGCGATCGCATGGTGTTCATGACCGGCGGGGCGATCACGCCCGAGGCCGAGGAGTTCGTCTCCGACCCGGACGTCGTCAGCGTGAGCAAGCCCATGGACCTGAAGGCGCTCGACGCGCTCCTGCGCACACGCCTCGACGGCGCGCACGCGGGCTGACCCCGGCTGGCGCCGCCCGCCTCAGTCGTCCTCGGGCTCACTCGGCCGGCGCCAGCCGAGTGCGAAGCCGCTGCGCACCACCGCCGGTGCTGGTGCGGCCGCACCCCGCACGCTGTGCCACAAGACTCGATTGAGCACGTCGTAGGGCACGACATCGGCGGTGCGGAAGTCCATGGCCTCGCTCTCGGCCTGACCATACGCTCCGGCCAGGTTGGTCTCGTCGATATCGATGTTCGCCGGCCGGCAGCGGAACGGCACCAAGTCGGGCTTCCGCGCGAAGATGCCCTCGAGCCCGTTGGCACGCGCGTCGTACTGCGACATCGGCGGCAGCCCGAACACGTCCTCGATGCAACGCAACACGCTGCAGCCGGTGTATAGCTGCGAGTCCGTGACTCCGCGCTTCACCCACGGTCCAGCCGCCAGAGCCACCGTGCGGTGCTCGTCCACGTGATCCTGCCCGTTCGCGGCATCGTCCTCGATCACGAGCACCAGCGCATGCGGCCAGTAGCGGCTGTGGCTGATGCGCTCGACCATGCGCCCGAGCGCCAGGTCGTTCTCGGCCATGTGCGCGCGCGGCGTCGGCCGGCCGGCGCACGTGCCCTCGGTGTGGTCATTGGGAAGCCGGATGATCGACAACTGCGGCAGTCCGCCATCACGATCGTAGCGATCGAACTCTTCAAGCCATGCGGCGTAGCGATCGAGGTCCGAATAGTTCGTGTCGTAGCCGCGGTAGTGGGGTGCGGCGTGCCCGATCAGTCCTACGATACCCGCGCGCACCGTGTCGGAAGGCGTCGGACCGTTGAACACGAACTCCCCGTAGCTGCGATACGTGACGCCGTGACGCGCACACAGGTCCCACAGGTAGCCGGCGCGCGGATAGGCCAGCGCGTTGCCGCCCTCGTAGTCGTAGATCATGTTGCTGGGCAGGCTCTTGGTGACGTAATCCGTGGTGTAGGCCCCCATGCCCCAGTTGTGGCCGTCGGCGCTCCCATCGGCATCACAGAACGTGCGGTCGAGCAGCACGAACTCGCGCGCCAGCGCGTGGTGGTTGGGCGTGATGCGCTCGCCGAACAGGCACAATGTGGAATCGCCATCTCCCTGCGGCATGTCGCCGAGCACCTGATCGTACGAACGGTTCTCCTTGATGATGTAGAACACGTGGCGGATGTCGGGTCGCCGGCCGCCTTGGCGGCGTGCGCGCACGGGCGGGGTATTGGCGATGACCTGCCGACTGAGCTGTTCGAGCGCTCTTGCGTCAGGCAGCGGTACGATCGACAGCGAACCGCGCGCCGCCGGGCCGTACGTGACGTATCGGCACCAACTCGAGGTGTCGGCGACAGTTGCCGCACTGGGAACCGAGCCCGCGCCCTTGCCGTTCGCGATCACGACCGCGCCGGAACCGGGCTGCACCGCCACGGCGGTGGGATACCAGCCCACCGGGATGAAGCCCTCGGCTGCAGACCGCCCGGACCGGGCCACGTCGAAGACGGCGACGTGGTTGGCACCGGCGTTCGCGACATACAGCCGCTCTCCGGCGTGATCGAGCGCCAGAGCATTGGGCGTGTCGCCGTCGGGCTCTTCCGGAGCGCGCGAGGTCCGCAGTACCTCGACTGTGCGGCGCGCGGCGAGATCGACCACACTGACCGTGTTCTCATTGGCGTTCGCGACGAACAGGCGTTGGCCGTCCGGTGATTCGGCCAGATCGGTCGGATGCGAGCCCACTTCGATGGTGTCGAGTAGCGCGAACGTGGCGGCGTCGACCACGGCGAGACGCGCGCGGCTCCACAGCGAGACGTATACACGTGCACCATCGTGTGAGACCAGACAGCGATAGGGCACGCCCGGCAAACGCACGCGACGCATGACGCTCCGGTCATTCAAGCTGACGCACGAGAGCGCGGAGTCGAGCCGGGATGTGATGTAGAGCCGCGCATTCGTGTCGTCGATCGACAAGCCCGTCGGCCAGATGGCGTCCGCGCGCGGCGCCATGGGTGCGCCCTGGGGGTAGAGCCCGCCACCGCTCCAGGCAGGCCCGAGCACCACTGTGTCCGCGTCCCCCACCGTCCCGTGCTCGCGATCGAAGCGATACAGCAGCACGCGGTTCGTGAACCCCGCCGCCACCGCGAGCCGGCGACCATGATCGCCGAACGCGATACCGAGCCAGAGGTCGGCGACAGGCACGCTCTGCACGAGGCGCCCAGCCACGAGATCGACGACATCGATGCCCTTGCCCTTGCCACCACTGTGCGACACCGCGGCGAACCGGCCGTCCGGGCTCAGTGCGAGCCCCAACGGGAAGTCGCCCACCGTGACCTGACGGCCCGCGGGCGACAGTGCCCAGCCGTTGGGCAGCCGCGTGCGGCCGTCGGCCGTCCGGCCAGGCGCGGCGCGGACCGGACCCAGTGCCGCAACGGACACGGCAGGAGGTCCCAGCACGACGAGCGAACCGCACATCACGCCTGCGCACACGGTGAGGCGGAGGGCGCGCCAGAACCAAGGGGTGAGCATGGCTGCGAGGATAGCGCGAGCGGCGGGTGCCGGGTACTCAGATCCTCGATTTCGAGTCGCCCTCCAGCCACAGGCAACCAGCGCCAGCACAGCGGGCCACCACCATGCTCACGACAAGTGGCACTGCCCCCCGGATCAGCATCCGTTTCCACAGGCTTGCACCGGA
>JANNWR010000076.1:0-7305 GCA_031408715.1 bacterium | reverse complement strand
CGGAACTCACCACCCGTGCACTCGGGTTGCCGCTGGCAGCCTTCGCGGACGTCTTGATGTTCGCCACCGCCGCCGCCGCGAGTGCGATGGCGTCCGGACTCTTGATCGGCGCGATGCTCGGCGACATCGCTTGGACCGATCCGCGCGCGATGCTCGGCGCGGGGGGGCGCAGTGCTGCCGCCGGCGTGCTGTTGGCACAGGCCGCGTTGTGGGTGGCACTCGCGCACTACTGGTCGCCCGGTGAACCACTGAGCATCGTGGCACTGGCACCCGTGCTCATGATCGCACTGGTCCACAGCGCCATCGTGCTGGCCGTGGGCGCACGCGTGCTGGAGCGCCGGGAGTTCACGCACGGTTGACGGCTCGCACGCACGCGGGCATTGACGCCGAGCGCGGCTGCGGAGCACTCTTCAACATATGACGACACCACGCCTGCCTCACACTCTCGATACCCCGCGCAGCGCATTGCATGCTCAGGGCTCCGCCTCGGAGCGGACTCCATGAACGCGCCCACCGGACGCCGCGTGCTCGCAGTGGTTCCCGACCTGTTCTTCGCCACCAAGATCGCCGCCACCGCCAAGGTGAGCGGCGTGGAGTTGGAACTGGTGCCCCCGCAGCGCGCCGCCGCACGGATGGCCGAGGCGCCTGCCGCGCTCGCCATACTCGACCTGCATGCCAAGGACGCGCTCGAACTGGTCAAGGCATTGAAGCTCGCCGCTCCCACCGTGCCCGTGGTCGGGTTCTTCTCGCATGTGGAAGTCGAGCTACGCCGCGACGCACTGGCCGCCGGTGCGGACGCCGTGCTGCCGCGCTCGCAGTTCGTGACCAAGCTGGCCGCGCTGCTGTCGCGCGGCATCGAGGCACTGAAGGAACCCACTCCAGGAGCATTCCCATCATGACGACGGGCGAACTCGTCACCGACGACAGCGCGATCAGTGCGATCGCGCGCGACATGCGCACCGTGGCCGTGCTGGGCATCAAGGACGGTCGCGACCCCGATGCACCCGCGTACACGATTCCCGTGGTGCTGGTGGAAGAGGGCGTGCGCGTGATCGGCGTGAACCCCATGGTGAAGGAAGCTCTGGGTCAGCCCACACTGGGCTCGATCGCCGAACTGCCGAGCCACATCGACGTGCTCGACGTGTTCCGCCGCAGCGACGCCATCCCCGGAATCGCCGACGAGCTGCTGGCGCTGCCCGCCGAACAGCGCCCCACCGTGGTGTGGCTGCAGACCGGCATCCGCCACGACGAAGCCGCCGCCAAGCTCGCCGCCGCCGGCTACCGCGTGGTGCAGGACCGCTGCCTGGGTGTGTACGCCAGACGGGCACGGCGCGGGCGCTGAAGCACGCCGTCAGGTTGGCGACAGCCCCCGCTATCCGTATCCTCCCGACCAACGCTTCCCTGCAAGTCACGCTCGCGGAGTCTCCACTCCCACGGTCGAGGAGGCCGTCTGGCACCCCGTTCGCCGCATGGTGGCCGACCGAGTTCTGCGCGCGCGCGCGCAGTCCCCGAAGCCGCACCCCGAGCAGGTGGCGCGAACTCCGTTCTCACGAACGAGCGGCTCTGGTCACTCGGCGTCATGCTCGCCTTCGCGCTCGCCGCGCACTTCCTGTTGAGCCCGCTGGGCTTCAACCTCACGGACGACGGGTTCGTGCTTGCTCAGAGCCGCCGTTTGCTCTCAGGCGAGATCCCGCATCGCGACTTTCTTTCGATAAGGCCGGTTGGCAGCGCGCTGCTGCACGTGGTGGACCTGTTGATCGGCGGCGAGCGCACGTTCCTCGTATCCAGGCTCCTCTACTGGCTCGAGGTGGCCGTCGGTTGCTGGGCGTGGCTCACGATCGTGCTCGAGAGCCTGCCCGTCCGCCCCGGCCGTATTGCGGTGCTGCCGTTCGCGGCACTCGCGTTCATGTTCTCCACGCACACGTTCCCGCCGATGGCCTGGTACACCGTGGACGCTATCACGCTGGCCTCGCTCGGGCTTCTCGCGAGTGGCTCCCAACGCCGCCCCATGCAGCTCGTGGGTCACGCGTTGATCGGCGCCGCGGCCATCTGCAAGCAGAACTTCCTGCCTCTGGCACTCCTCGGCGTGCTCCTGCGCGGTCGTGCACGCCGGCCCGACGCCTGGCTCGCGGCATTCGCGGCACCGCTCTTGTACGTCGCGCTGCTCGCCGCAGGTGGGGCCGCACCCGCCATGCGCGAGCAACTCACCGCCGTCACCGGCCTGTTCGAGAGCGGGCTGCGGCCTTACGTGCAAGACGGCTGGTTCGCGAGCGGACTGGCGCTGGGCGCGCTCCTCGGATGGCTCGTGGCCCGATCGCAGAATCGCGGTACGAATGTGACTCGCTACGTCGCCATGGCGGCCGGCTGGGCTGCGGTGGCGTTCGCGGGCCGCGGGCTCGACGCCGACGCATTCCATTTCATCCTGAGCGAAGCGTTTCTGCTCTTCGGGCTCGCCACTGGCGCGCTGGTGGTGCAGCTCGTGCGCCGTGAGTTCACACCCGGCGTGCTCGCCGGAGCATTCGCGCTCGCACTCGCCTGGTGCACGGCCGTCTCGCTCGGCTATCGCAGCCCCGCACTCGTATGCGGGCCACTGGTGCTGGTGTTCGGGCTCGGCACGCTTGCGGCGATCGAACCCAAGGGCCGGGCTGCCGCGCTTCGTATGGCGACGGCGTGTGCGTCACTCACGCTGTTGCTGGTAGCAGCGAACTGGTGGTCCGCACGGCGCGACCACATCTACCACGAAGCCACCGCGCCGCTTCTCACTCACGACCTGGCCGGCGTGCTCCCCGGCGGCCGTGGCATCCGCACGAACGAGCACACGTACGCGATGCTCAAGGACCTGCACGACACCGTGACCGGGCTCAAGGGACGACGATATGCGCTGGTCGTGGACGGCCCCGGCTGGTGGGTGTGCGCCGAGCAGCGCAACCCGCTGCCGATGGACTGGGCGAACAACATGGAGCTGTCCACGGACGCGTTGCGTTCACGCGTGACCGACAGCGTGCTCGCGCAACGCGGCCAACTCGCGGTTGTCGTCCAGAAGGCGGTCGGGCTGCGTTCGAGCATCGGCTTCCGCCCGCTGCCCACCGACGACCCGTTCTATGGAGTGGCCGTGTGGGCCATGCGCACGCTGGAACCCGAGTCGGAGTCGATGTACTGGGCGGTGTACCGCTGAGCAGATGTTCGGTAGTGCAGGACCCAGTTGTCGTCGCCCATGCACCGTTTCGCCCCGACTCCCGCCCACCGCTATACTCCCCAGCCGAGCCCGGATCCGGCTGCCCGCGCCCGAACGGCGCGCGCCCGTGGCGACCGCACGGCCCTTCCACTTCGCGAGGAAACCCATGAGCACGTCCAGCAGCGCTTCGAACACCGGTGGCCGCGAGCGCATCTCGTGCCCCGGCTGCGGCCGCCACGACTTCGTCCTCTGGCCCGCGGCGCAGGACACGTACGCATGGAAGTGCTTCAACTGCGAGAAGTCGTTCGAGCTGCACCGCGGCGGTAAGCACTGATGCGCGCGCGGGTGCGACGCCTGCTGCCGCTCGCGGCCCTGCTGCTGTTCGCGGGCTGCCAGTCCAAGCCGGCCGCCGATCTGGGCGGCTCCGATCCCAAGGCGGTCGCCATCGCCGATCAGGTCATGGAAGCACTCGGCGGCAAAGCCAGATGGGACGCGCTACCCGGGCTGCGCTGGACGTTCGGCTCGCAGGTGGGCGACACCGTGAAGTCATCGCGCAGGCACGCGTGGAACAAGGTCACGGGCCAGCACCGCGTCGACGGTGTGAATCGCATGGGACAGACGTTCACGTTCATCCACACCGTCGGCGACACCAGCACCGGCATGGCATGGGTGAACGGCACCGCCATCGAGGGCGACTCGCTGCACAAGCTCATCAAGCGCGCCGAAGCGCTGTGGATCAACGATACCTACTGGTTCCTCATGCCCTACAAGCTGCGCGACCCGGGCGTCACGCTGGCCATGACGGGTGACACCACCATGGCGGGCGCCACGTATGACAAGCTGGCGCTGTCGTTCGCCAGCGTCGGAATGACGCCGGGCGACCACTATTGGGCGTTCGTCGATCGCGCTGACCATCGCGTGAAGCACTGGGAGATGGTGCTGGAGGGTGATACGCCGCCGGCCGTGGGCTATACGTGGGGCGGTTGGGAGGAACACGACGGGCTGTGGTTCCCGACCGAACACCGCCGCGACGCCACGAACATCTTCACCAACAAGGTTGAAACAGTGTCGTCATTCGCGCCCGGGGAGTTCGAGAAGCCCTGAGCACGCCCGACGCGCACAGCGCACTCCCCGTCACCCCGACGCTTCGCGTCGCCGAGGTCTTCCGCTCACTCCAGGGCGAGGGGCCTTCGGCCGGTACGCCCGCGCACTTCCTGCGGCTACAGGGCTGCGACGTGGGCTGCCGCTGGTGCGACACCAAGTACACCTGGGACGCCGCGGGTGGGCGCCCACTCACCGTGGCTGCAGCATTCGCCGAGTTGCGCGCGCTGGGCGATGCGCCGCTCTTGGTGCTCACGGGCGGCGAGCCCCTGTCGCACCCGGGCGTCGACCGGTTGCTGATCGCGGCCGCGGGCCAGTGGCCGCGCATCGAGGTCGAGACGAGCGGGCTCGAAGCCCCGCCGCTCCAGCACGAGCGCGTGCACTACATGTGGTCGCCCAAGCTACCGAGCGTGACCGAACGATGGGCCGAGACGTGGGCGCATCGCGCGCGGTTCGTGGCCGACCCTCGCACCACCATCAAGCTGGTGGTCGCAACGGGCGACGACGACACCGCGCTGCGGCTGATCCGCGAGCACGAACTGCCGCGCGAGCGCGTCATGCTCATGCCCGAAGGGCTCACCGATGCCGCGCTGCGCGAACGTGCGCTGACGCTCGCGACTCTGTGCATGAACGAAGGCCTGCGGTTGTCGCCGCGGCTGCACGTGTGGCTGTGGGGAGCCAAGCGCGGCGTATGAGCAAGTCCTGTGTGGTGCTGCTCTCGGGCGGACTCGACTCCACCACGTGCCTGGCGTGGGCGCTGGTAAAGGGGTTCGCCTGCCATACGCTCGCCATCGACTACGGCCAGCGCCATCGCGTCGAACTCGAGGCCGCGGCCCGGGTGGCGGAAGCCTTCGGCGTCACCGACCATCGCGTGGTGCGCATCGACCTGCGCGCGATCGGCGGCTCGGCGCTCACGGCTGACATCGCGGTGCCGAAAGACCGCACGGAGGCGGCCATGACGAGTGCGATTCCCATCACGTACGTGCCGGCGCGCAACAGTGTGTTTCTCTGTGTGGCTCTCGGCTTCGCCGAGACGGTGGGCGCTACCGAGCTGGTGGCGGGCATGAACGTGCTCGACTACTCGGGCTACCCCGACTGCCGGCCGGAGTTCGTGCGCGCGTTCGAGAGCATGGCCAACCTGGCCACGCGCGCCGGGGCAGAAGGCGCACGCTTCACCGTGCACACGCCGCTCATGCAGCTCGACAAGGCGGGCATCATCCGTCTGGGCCTGGCACTCGGCGTGGACTATGCACCCACGCATTCATGTTACGATCCCTCACCCGCGGGGCTCGCGTGCGGCGCGTGCGACAGTTGCCTGCTGCGCGCCAAGGGCTTCCGCGACGCCGGGGTGCCGGACCCCACGCGTTACGCCCACTTCAAGAGCAAGGACTGACCGCCGTGCGCATCGAGCTGGTGAAGGAGTTCCGTTTCGAGTCGGCGCACCGCCTGCCCATGGTGCCGAGCGACCACAAGTGCTTCCGCATGCACGGCCACAGCTATCGCATCGAAGTCTGTCTCAAGGGCGAGATCGACCCCAAGCTCGGCTGGCTCGTGGACTTCGGCGAGATCGCCGCTCGCGTAGAACCGGTGCTCAAGCAGGAGCTCGACCACCGCGTGCTGAATGACGTGGCGGGGCTCGAGAACCCGACGTCTGAAGTGCTGGCCCACTGGTTGTGGCAACGCCTGGGAGCGCTCGTGCCGCACCTGCACGCGATCACCGTGCACGAGACCTGCACGGCGCGCTGCACTTATCGCGGGGAGTAGAGCCGGGTACGGCGGCACCTTACCGCCGGCCACACGGGTACCGCTTGCCGCTTGCCGCTTGCGCCGAACGCGGTCTGGCCCCATTTCCACGCGCATCCCACGCGCGTGTGACGCCTTGGGCGGATTCACCCAGACCTGACGGTCGCAAGGGAATAGCCCTGCATCCGAGGCGTTAGTCCATCAGCAACACGGACACCCTCCCCAACAACGGACTCAAGCCCGCACCCGCGAAGCCGAAAACAGAGCGGGATGACAAAGCTGGCGCTGTGCTCACACAGCGACGGCAAGGGCCTGAGGGAACAGGACCATGAACCAGCGTACGAATCAGCGCACGAATCAGCGCATCTTCGTCACCGGAGCCACCGGTTACATCGGCTCGGCGGTCGTCGCGCGTCTCGTCAAGCAGGGCCATCAGGTATTCGGGCTCACGCGCAGTCGCGAGAACGCCAAAGCACTCGCCGCCATGGGTGTCTCGCCCGTACTCGGTGATGTCGCGGGCGACGACGACTGGAGCGGCGCGCTGCAGAACTGCGACGCCGCGGTGCATTGCGCGTTCGACTCCGAGAACGGTGCCGCCGACGTCGATCAAGCGGCACTCGAAGCCATCCGCCATGCCGCGCTCGATGGCCGCGTGCGTCGCGTGCTCTACACCAGCGGCATCTGGGTGCATGGTCATGGCGTCGATGGTCAGGCCGACGAGAGCACGCCCTTGGCACCGCTCGACATCGTGCAGTGGCGCGCCGCGCACGAAGAGATCGCGCTCGATCTGTCGGCACACGAAGTCGACGTGGTCATCCTGCGTCCCGGCATGGTGTACGGCGAGCAGCGCGGCATCCTGGGCGGCTGGTTCGCCGAGGCGCACGAGGCGCACACCGTCACCTACCCGGGCGATGGCTCGCAGCATTGGAGCCTGGTGCATCGCGACGACCTGGCCGACGCCTACGCGCTCGCGCTCGAACATGCCGACGGCGGGGAGCGCTTCCTGCTTGCCGACGAGTCGCACCACACCGTGAAGGAGCTGGCCGAAGCCGTGGCCGCTGCCACCAAGTCGAAGGCGACCTCGTGGTCGGCCGAAGAACTGGTGCGCTCGCACGGCGGCTACGGCGAAGCGCTCCTGAATGACCTGAGCGTGACTTCGGCAAAAGCCCGCCGCGTGCTCGGTTGGGTGCCGCGCCACACGTCGTTCGTCGCCGAAGCCCCGGAGCTGTGGCGCGACTGGCAGGCCGCGCGCGTCACGCCGGTGCGTTGAGAGCGCTTCAGTCCCA
>JANNWR010000075.1:0-7111 GCA_031408715.1 bacterium | reverse complement strand
GCCTTGGACGTTCAACGGGTCAATCCTCTTGTGGGGCATTCGCGCGGACCGCGCTCCCGACGCCAGCTTCGTTCAGTGCAAGATCGAGCTCGTCATCGGTGAGCACGGCGCGACGGTTCAGGATCTGGGAAGTGTCGTGCTCGAACAACAGGTGCGTCAGGTGGTCGATGCCGACCTCAAGTTGCTTGCGCACCCCCACCATCTTCACGAGGTAGGCGCCAGCCCAAGCCAGCCACGCCAGCTTGCCCGACAATGGCACGCCGAACAGGTCGAGCACGGAACTGTGTTTGCCGAGCGAGATGATGTACCCGACGTCGCGGAACGAGAACGGCTTCGCGCTCAGGCCCTGCGCGCGCCGGACCAAGGTGCGCCCGACGTGCGCTCCCATGGCGATCGCGGTCTGGGACAGCTGCGGCTGCATCGAGCCGTCCGTACGCAGCGAGGCTGCGCAATCCCCGATCACATAGACGTCCTCGAGCGGCGTGCCGTCCTTCTGGAGCGCCCGGAGCTGGTCGTCAACGAGCACGCGGCCGTCCCCATGCTGCCGGAGCCCCAACTCGCTCACCACCGCAGGCGGTGTCACCCCGGCCGACCACAGCGTGGTGAAGGACTCGAGCCGGCGGCCGTCCGCGAGAATCACCGCGTGCGGCTCGACTCGTGTCACGCGCGCACCGAGTTCGGTGCGCACGCCACGCTGGGCGAGGAAACGCGCCACATAGTCGGAGTGCTCGGGCCGTGCCGTCGGCACGAGCCGAGGCCCCCCTTCGACCACGGTCACGCTCAGGTGCGAGGGCGACAGCGACGGATAGCGCGGCATGAGCGTGTCGCGAGCCATCTCGATCAGCTCGGCGGCCACCTCGACACCCGTGACGCCACCGCCCACCAGCACGAATGACAGCAGCCGGCGGCGCTGGGCGTCGGAGCGCGCCTGCTCCGCCATCTCGAACAGTTCCACGACACGGGCGCGCAGCGTCATGGCGTCGACGATGGTCTTGAACGGCCGTGCATGCTGCTCGGCGCCGGGCACGCCGTACCACTGCGTCCTGCTGCCGAGGGCGATGACCAGCGTATCGAATGGCTCGCTCAGCCCGTTGTGCAGTTGCACCACACGGCGTTCGAGATCGATGCGCTGCACCTTGTTCTTGTGGAAACGGATATGCCGGTGTCGCGCCATCTCGCGCAATGGATACACGATATGGCGCGTCTCGACAGCGCCCACGGCCACTGCCGGCAAGAGCGGGTTGAACTGGAAGAAGTTCTCCTTGTCGATGAGCAACGTGTCCCAGTGACCGCGGGCCGCACGCGACTGCCCGATGGCGCGCGCCACGTCGAGTCCACCAAAACCACCGCCCAGGATCAGCAATCGGCGTCCTGCCACTCGGCCTCCCGTTCCACCCGTGGATCCCCACAGCACCTGCTGTTCGTCGATTCCGGCCGCTCCCGATCCCGCGCCCTTGGCTTTGATGTGATGCCGGCACGGCCGATGCGCCGTGGGATCGCGTGGTGTGACATGGAACCAGCATCGGACCCCGGATCCGCGCGCGGTTCGTCGATCGGCCAGTTCCCTGTCACGCGGCGGGTGCCGACGCGAGCACTCGGACACGAGCGCCCCTGCTGAGAACGTGGTCCGCGCGAGGACGTTGGGCATGGATCCACTTGTCTCGGCCGGGCGACTGTTTCATCGAAGGAACCGGAAAGAATGTACATCCGCCACCTGCTCAACGCTATCGAATGCAAGGAATTCGCAAGATAACCACACGGCAGTCAAGGGTTCCGAGGGAGGGAACATGCAGGAAGGGGCGATGGGATCCATTCCGTGAAGGGGGGCACGCGGCTTCCACTTCATGGGCGCCGGTGGTCCTGGCGCTCATCCCCTGCAGGGCCGCCGCCGAGCGCCGGAGTTCGTGTATGGAGCTGACCCGTGAGTATCCGTGATGCACCCAGCACTTCATATTGGTCGCCACAACCGCCGCAATCGTGGCTTCGGCATTGACACTCGGCGGGAGAGTCGTTAACTCTCCGATTCAGCCGTGCGTTCCCCCTGAACGCACGACCCCCTGGAACTGGAGGAAGCATGGCAAAGCGCCCGCGGAAAACCTACACCGTAGAGAAGCGAGCCGAGATCCTGGCAGCGGCTCAGCAGGACAACCTCACCGCCAATGACGTGAAGAAGAAGTTCGGCGTCACACCGGTGACCTATTATTCGTGGCGCAAGAAGGAAGGCCTCGTGGGCCGTCGTGGCCGCCGCCCCAGCCTGGTCTCCCAGGCCGGCGCCGGCAGCCAGATCGCGGTGCAGGTGCGTGCCGGCGTGCAGGCCAAGGTGCGCGCCATCATGCCGGCGATCGTGCGGGAAGAGGTCACCAACTACCTGAACGCGCTGTTCGTCACCAGCCGCGGGCCCGGCAGGCCGAAGAAGGTTCTGTAGAGTTCCGCACTTTCTGCACTTTCTGCACTTTCTGCAGGATGACAGCTTCGAGCGCGGTGGCCGTGTGGCCGCCGCGCTCGTGTCGTTTCTGCTAGCCTCAAGCTCGCCATGTCCCCCACACCCATGAATGCGTCCGCGCGCTCCAGCGCCGGCCCGCCGCTGCCGCGCGCGGCGTGGTGGATCCTCACCGCCTCGCTGCTGTTGTCGCTCGGCATCGCGATGGCTTTCCCGCTCGTCGATCCCGATGAGGGCCGCAACGCCCAGGTCGCGGCCGAAATGGCGGCCAACGGCGATATCGTCGTGCCGCACCTCGCGGGGACTCCCTACCTCGACAAGCCTCCGGCCCTGTTCGCACTGGCTGCTGTCGCCATCCGGGCCTTCGGACCGCAGCCTTTCGCGCCGAGACTCCCCGCCGTACTCGCGGCACTCGTCACCCTGCTCCTGCTCGTGCGCGCGAGCGTCCGGCTGGAGCCGGAGGGGCACGCGGTGCGCACCGCCGCACTCGCCGCCGCGGCCCCCTTGTTCGCGATCATCTCGGCCTACGTCATCTTCGACATGCCGCTGACCGCGTGTGTGACCGCCGTATGGACGTTGCTCGCACTGGAGCTCGAGCACGGCGTCGATCGCCGCCGGCGGGCGGTCATGTTCCTCGCCGTGGGACTCGGCATCCTGGTCAAAGGGCCGGTCATGTTGGCGTGGTCGCTGGGTGGCTCGCTCGCCGCTGCCGTGCTCTTGCGCGACCGCAGTCCGCTGCGCTGGCTCGGCTGGGGCCCGGGCTGGCTGCTCGCGCTCGGCCTGCCGGGCGTGTGGTTCGCGGCGGCCGTCCAGCGCCATCCCGAATATGTGCGCTACGCATTCATCGAAGAATCGTTCGAGCGCATGACCAGCGCGTCATTCAACCGCGACCAACCGTGGTGGTTCGTCCCCGCGGTGTTCGCCGGCGGTGCGCTGCCGTGGTCGCTGGTCACGCCGTGGCGCGTCCCGGGATCGCGAGCCAGCCGCGTCGCCGCGGGCTTCGTGCTCTTCGCGGCGGTGTTCTTCGGCCTGTCCCACTCCAAGCTCGTCACCTACCTGCTGCCCGCCATCCCGGCGCTGGCCTGGTGGGCCGCTGAATGCTGGCAGCGCGGGTCGCGTCCGCGCTGGGCGTTCGTCGGCGTGCTGGCATTCACGCCGTTGCTGGTGACCGCCGGATTCGGCGCCCTGCAACACGAGGCCTCGGCGTCCTCGGGCGAGGGGCTGGCCCGCGCCGTGCGCGCCGCGGGGGTCACGACGGTGCGATACGAGGACTGCTATAGTCCCGGGACCGACTTCCGGCTCGGACAGCGGTCGGTGGTGGTCTCAGCCACCGGCCATCCGCTCACCAGCAACTACGTGGTGCGTTACCGGTATTCCCTCCGGCAACGCGGGCTCTGGCCACTCGTGGACTCGGTGGGAGCAGCGCCGGGCACGCGGATCATCGTCCGCGAGACCCGACGCGCCGGAGTGCCGCCCGAGGGAGGCCGTGAGCTGTTCCGCGACCGCCGTTTCACGGCTTGGCTCATGCCGACGCGCTGAACCCGCGCCGGTCCACGCCCGGTCGCAGTCCGTGTACCGGCGAACCGGCCGGAGCTTTCGAAAGCTGCAAGTTCCCACGCGGGAAGGCTCATCGCCGTCCCGTCCACGAAAGGCCCCGCTCGTCATGTGCGGCATCGCCGGACTCGTCGCGCCCGACCTGTCCGTTCCCGAACGACTCGAACTGGTTCGCGCCATGGTGCAGCGCATGGCGCACCGTGGCCCGTCCGGTGAAGCGCTCTGGGACGGCGGCGAATGCGCACTCGGCATCGCGCGGCTCGCGATCGTGGCCCCGAACCAACCCGCACGCGTCCTCGAGAACGAGACGGGCGACATCGTGGGCGTGGCGAACGGCGAGATCTACAACCACCGCGAGTTGGAAGCGGGATTGCACGCGCGCGGTCACGAGTTCTCCGGCGGCCCCGACACCGCATTGCTGCCGCACCTTTTCGAGGAACGTAACGCCGACTATCCGGAAGCACTCGACGGCATGTTCGCCGTGGCGCTGTGGGACCGCACCACTCGCACGCTGACGCTGGCGCGCGACCGAGCCGGTGAGAAGCCGATGTTCCTGAGCGCGCACGGCCGCCGTTTCGCATTCGCCTCCGAACCGGGCGCGCTGCTGGCGCTGCCGTGGATCCGGCGACAGCCGTCCGCCGCCTCGCTGGCGCGTTATCTGGTGCACGGCGCGTTCGCCGGTGACGACTGCGCCTACATGGGGATCCGCCAGTTGCCGCCCGCGCACGTGCTCATGGTGAAAGACGCGGTCGAACGCACGCGGCGCTATTGGCGCCCGTGGGACGCGCTCCTCCAGCCGCGCTCGGGTGGCGCACTACCCGAAGACCGCAGCGACAGCACGCTGGTGCGATCGACCGGCGAAGCGCTCGCCGCCGCGGTCGCGTCCCGCGTGCCCGCCGAAGTACCGTTCGGTGTGTTCCTCTCCGGTGGCATCGACTCCGGGTTGGTCGCCGTGCTGGCGAGGCGCGCCTGGGGCCGCCCATTCCCGACGTTCAGCATGCGCATCGACCATCAGGGCTATGACGAATCCCCGCTCGCCGCGGTCGTGGCACGCAGCATCGGCGCCGAGCATCACGAGATCGTGATGACTCCGCGCGAAGGCGAACAGGCGTTCGCCGCTTGGGCTGCGAACATGGACCAACCGCTCGGGGACCCGAGTGTGCTGCCGACGTGGTTGCTGGCCAAGTACGCCGCCGAACACGTCCCGGTGGTGCTGACGGGCGAGGGCGGCGACGAGTTGTTCGCGGGCTACCCCACCTATCTGGGTCATCGTCATGCCCATATCGCCAATGGCCTGCCTTCGCCGCTGTCGGCCGCCGTGTTGTCGCTGGCACGCCGCTTCCGGCCCAAGCACCATCACGTCACCGCCGCACACATGATCGAACGCTTCCTGGGCGTGCGCGGTCTGGCACCGTTCGAACGACATCTGGCCTGGTTCGGTACCGCACGCGCGGGTGAGGCACTCGCGCTGCTCGCACCCGAGCTGCGCGCGCAGGTCCACACCGACGCACCACTGCACCACGCGCGCCACCTCGAACAGCAGCTCGCGGGCATGGAACTCCTGCATGAGGGACAGGCTCCGCCAACCGTCGCCTACCAGTTGCTCGACTTCGAAACCTATCTCGCCGGCGACCTGCTCACCAAAGTCGATCGTTGCACGATGGCCCATGGCGTCGAGTCTCGTGCACCCTTCCTGCAGGCGTCCCTCATCGCCCATGCCCTGCGCTTGCCGGAATCGGCCCGGCTGCGCGGCACATCCGGCAAGTGGGTGCTCAAGCAGGTCGCCGATCAGTTGCTGCCGGACGAGGTGCGCAACCGCCGCAAGCAGGGGTTCTCACCCCCGTTCTCGGCCTGGGCGCGCGGCCCCATGCGCGGACTCGTGCTCGATGCGTTGTCGCCGGAACGCGTCCGTGCCGCCGGCGTGCTGGACGTCGACGCCGTGCAGATCGTGCTGCGCACTCACCTCGATGCGCGCGAGGACCGCGGCCGCACGCTGTGGACGCTGCTCTCGCTGCAGACGTGGGCCGAACGCTGGTTGTGCGCTCCGCAAGTGCCGGGTGCGGTGGAACTCTCGCTGGCCGGACGGTCGCCGCGCTGAGTCTCACGGGCGGCTCGCTCACGCAGGCACGCGCACCCCGAGCCTCAGACCGTCGACGGCCGCACGGTCCTCGCCATCTGTGTGGCGCAGAAGAAACCCACGACGATCAAGCTCGACAGCAGCATGAGTGCGTAGTCGAGCCCGATACGGTCCGCGAGCGCCCCGATCGGATAGAGGATGAGTGCGCCCAGCCCCCAGGCCGCACCCATGAGCAGGCTCGAGATGATGCCGGCGTGCCTTGGTGAAAGTTCCTGCCCGAGCACCACATTCACCGGAAGTGATGCCTGCAGAATGGCGTAACCCGCGACCAGGCAGACCAGTGCGAGCGGCCCTTTGAGCAGGAAGAACAGCACGTAGAAAGGCGCGGACAGAGCGAATGACGTCACGACGACGCGCCGGCCGCCGAAGCGATCCGCGAGCCAGCCGCCGGTAAACCCCCCCAGCGCGCCAAGCGTCAGGTAGATCGTCGTCAGCACACCGCCCTCGGTCACCGTCCCGCCGTGTGCGTGCACCCACAGTGGCAGGAAGGTCGCGAATCCGGACGACACCGCCGAGCGCGACACGACCGTGAAGTACAGCATGGCGAGCGGCTTCAAGACAGGCCGCAGTTCGCTCAGCGGCGCTTGCGCGCGTCGCGTCGCCGCGTGCGGCGCGACGCGCCGGAACCACGCGAACAGGAACGCGCACAGCACGAGCCCGGGCACGGACGCGTACCAGGTGTGCTCCAGTCCGAAGCGATTCACGATGGCGGTGGCGTAAGCGGGCCCGAGCGCCCAGCCGAGCGTGCCGCCCGTGACCCAGAACGACATGGCCAGCCCGCGCTTGGGGCTCGAAGCTCCGGCGAGTGACGCGGTCTGAGGATGGAACATCGCCACGCCGATGCCGCCCAACACGAGCAATGCGACCAGCGCGGCGTAACTCGTCGCCAGACCGATCGAGGCCATGAACACCGCCGCGATCAGGGGACCGAGCACCACGAACCATGGCCGCCGCAGCCGGTCCGCCCACACTCCGAACAG
>JANNWR010000074.1:0-3641 GCA_031408715.1 bacterium | reverse complement strand
CAAGCAACAGCCGGCCGTGGCGCGTGGAGTTACCGGGTGTGCCCGCGATCCAGCCTTGGATCGAGGCGGTGCCCACGCCTGCCCAGGGGTCGGCACAGTTCGATGTGAGTGCGATGGTCACGTTCCAGCCGCTCGGGCTCGAGTGGCAGCCACCGGGCTCCATGTGCCACCAGGTCGGGAGTTGATCGGTGGCCACGTCGACATCGATGACCAGCTCCATGCCGATGACGCTGTCGACCGGTGCGGCGAGCCGCAGCCCGGGGAACATGGGCAGATCGTTGACGGCGATGCCGCAGCCGAAGTTCTGGTTCACCGAGCCCGTTCCGCTACCCGTGCGGCAGTCCTGCCAGCCGAGCGAGATGCCCGAGGGCGGCGCGATCCCGGGGAGCGGTGCCGCGTGTGAGCCCATCGGAAGGGCCGCGACCCACACCATGGCGAACCAGAGCGTGATCGAGCGTCGGATGAGTGGTTGGGATCGTTGCGATGCTGGTCGCGATGATGGTCGCGGTGCTGGTCGCGATGCACGCGGACAACTCATCACTCGGAAGCGCGTCTCGGGCATGAGTGGAGAGTCGCATGTCCGTGAGAGGTGTTCACGCGAAAAGCGAACGGCGCCCGTCAGGAGGTGACGAGCGCCGTTCGAGTGAGGCTGGAAGCAGGTGACTACCGATACAGCGACTTCACCTGGCTCCACGTCGCGTTCTTGGTCGGCACACCGGCGCAGTCGCCGGGGACGCTGGCCTGCCACGTGGCGATGTTGGTGCCGGGAGCCGTGCCGTTGCCAAGTACGATCCCCGGAAGGATGCCGGGCTGGACGAGAATCGAGTTCAGCACGATGCAGACGTTGATGGCGCAGCCCGTGCAGATGCCAGCACCCGTCGTCTTGGCGTTCGAGATCACTGCATTGAACGCGAAGAACTCAGCCGCTGCGGGCAGATCCACCGGTGCCGCGACCGCGTAGCCGAGCTTGATGCGACGGTGACCGGGCGTGCCAGCCGGTGAACCCGTGTCGGTGTAAGCAGCGAGACCGCCAGCGGCCTGACCACCGGCCCAGTCGAAGCAGTTCACGGCCAAACCCGAGATCGTCGGGTTGATCGCGAGCGCCGAACCACGGCAACCGATCGTGCCGCCCGGGGCACTGAAATCCCACCACGCCGGCAACGAGCCACCAGCCGCGATGAGGTCGATGACGCCTTCGATGCCAGAGACGCCACCCACGTTCTGCGGGCTACCGTCACCGGTGATGGCGGTGGAAAGCTCGAACGAGCCGACCATCGTGCCAGCGCTACCCAGATTCGAAGCGCACGCCGAGACTCTGTTCTGCACGCCGGCGTCGCCGAAGCAGTTGGTCCAGCGCAGATTGACGCCAGCAGCCGCCATGGCGGAAGAAGCAGTGAGGAGCAAGGCCGCGACCAAGCTCATACCGAGAATCATTCGCTTCATGAGATGGAACCTCCATATCAGGGCATACGACTAAGTCCGTTGCGGGGACACGGCTCTTCGAGCACGCCAGCCCTTCCGTGGACTCCAGCGTACCGGCTGTGGACACCCGGTCGCCTTCAGTGACAGCGAGAGAGTAGCGTCGGAGCGCACGTGTGCAAGTAAATAATTCGTGACTTCGGAACCCTCTCCCGTAGTGGATACATCGGCCAACCCGTTGGGTTCCGCCAGCTTGAAATATGTTCGTTCAGGCAACGGGCGAAGTCGTGCGTGCCCCAGCTGGAGTATGCCTTCTGAACTGACGTCCCGACAGCGAGATGCGCCGGAGGCCACGCACTCTAAACGGAGAACGCGCCCCAGAGCGACGCCTGGCTGAGCTGTGCTGTCGCTATGACCCGGAAAGTGGCAGTTCCGGGAGACAGGGCTTCAACGATACAGCCCCTTGACCTGAGCCCAGGTGCTGACCCGCGTCGGGGTCACCTGAGGCGACCACCACACCGTTCGGGTCAGGCCCACATACAACGATCGAGGCGAGCGCTTGCGCACTCGCCTCGATCGTTACCGCGATGACTCAGAGCTCAGTTGCGGTACAGCGACTTCACCGAGCCCCACGTCGTGTTGCGGGTCGGGGTCTGGGTGCAACCGCCCTGCCACGTCGCGATGTTGCTGCCCGGCCCGTTGGCCGGGCCGCCGAGGAACGTGCTCGCCGCCGTGCCGGGCACGACGTTGATCGAGTTGAGCACGATGCAGACCGGGACCAAGCAGCCAGCGCAGGCGCCTGTGCCAACCGTCTTGGCCATCGAGATCACAGCATTGAACGCGAACATCTCAGCGCCACCCGGAACGTCCGTTGGAATCGCAATGGCGAAACCGGCGACAATACGAGCCGTCGTCGGGCCGTAGAACTGGCCGACGCGATAAGCCGCGAGACCACCGGCCGCCTGACCACCGGCCCAGTCGAGGCAGTTGGCAGCAGCGGCCGAGATCGTCGCGTTGACCGAGAGTGCCGAGCCACGGCAGCCGATCGTGCCGCCGGGAGCGTTGTACGTCCACCATGCCGGCAGGGCGGCGCCAGCCGAGGTGAGGTCCATGACGATCTCGATACCGGTGGCGCCGAGCACGCCGGCGACATCGAGCTCATACGAACCGACGAGCGTACCCGCCGAGCCGAGCGTCGACGTGCAGGCATTCCCACGGTTCCCCGTGCCGCCATCGCCGAAGCACGACTGCCAGCGAAGGTTGAGGCCTGGGAAAGCACTGGCGGCCACAGCGGTCAGGGCGAGGAGCATTCCGCACAGCAGAGCAACCTTCTTCATGGTTGTGCCTCCGGGCATCTCCTCGCAGAGAGCATCGGGGTACGGCGACTGCTCAGACCTTGGGAAGCTCGGGTCCAAGTCCGTGGGTCCACGAATGTGAACACAAGCTTCACCATTCACTTTAACGCCCTGCCGACAACAGCTGAAAGGAATTCGAAGTCGAACGACATGCAACCCAAGCTCGATCGTGCGCCTGGGCCCGGCCCCGGATGGCGCCCTGTCTGCGTGAGGCCTGAGGCGTCCCGCCGCAGTCCCTTGGCACTCACGCGGAGGAGCCCGCGCAACCCAGCCACGGCACAACAAAACGACCGAGGCGAGCGCTTGCGCACTCGCCTCGGTCGTTACTGCGATGACGTGTTGCTTAGTTGTGATACAGCGACTTCACCGAGCCCCAGGTCGTGTTGCGGGTCGGCGTCGCCGTCGGGCAGCTGTTGCCGAGCGTCGAAGAGACGCCAGCGCCACCCTGCCAGGTCGCGATGTTGCTGCCCGCGCCGTTGGCCGGGCCGCCGAGGAACGTGCTCACCGCCGTGCCAGGCACGACGTTGATCGAGTTGAGCGCGATGCACACCGGAACCGTGCAACCAGCGCAGGCGCCCGTGCCAGTCGTCTTGGCCATCGAGATACCGGCGTTGAACGCGAACATCTCGGCGCCACCCGGAACATCCGTCGGAGCCGCGACGGCGAAGCCGGCCACGATACGAGCGGTCGACGGGCCGTAGAACTGGCCGACGCGATAGGCCGCGAGACCACCCGCCGCCTGACCACCCGCCCAGTCGAAGCAGTTCACAGCAGCGCCCGAGATCGTCGGGTTGACCGCAAGTGGGATTCCCCGCATTTCGTGGACAGTCTGATTATGCTGCCGACTGCTTGATCTGTGCCATCAGT
>JANNWR010000073.1:0-2506 GCA_031408715.1 bacterium | reverse complement strand
ACAGCGAGCAGGCCCGAGGCGCGGGTGACGAAATCGGCACGACGGATCGAGATCTCCATGGGGCGATGTTCTCCGAGGCAGACAGGTGGGTCGATCGGTGTTCCGGCGGGTCGCACAAGCGGTCGGAAGCAGCTTACGCGGCGTGGCGTGGTGCAGCCACCCTAGCCGCTATTCCCGGACATCCGGCCTTCTCGGCTCACCGTTCATGAATAGTCCCGGCTAGATGATGTTGGGTCGTGAAACAGAACTTCGTTGGATGGAAGCGAACGGCCGGTACCAATCTTGTTGCGTCTCACTACCACTTGATCGATGACACGCATCGCTGTGCGACCATCACTCGCGGAATGACAAGCCCTGCTTTAGTCGTATTAGACCTTTGTATCGTGCTCTTGCTTTTGTTCAAACTTGTTGCTCGCGACAAGTGCTGCTTGTCGCGGCCGTACGCCGCAGCAACACCCAATCAGTGCCCGCGGGACCTGCTCTCGGCACCCTGACCGAGACCCGTGACGGGCACCGCGCTGCGGATCACACTCTCCCTGCGGAGGTTTCACCGTGAAGTTCTCCAACCCCAGTCTTTCCCTGCGAGTCGCCGTCGTCCTCGCGATGGCGGTCACCCTCGGCGCCTGCAGCCGCAGCCAGCACGTCACCGACTCGGTCTCGGGTCCGGTGCGTGTCGGCTCTGGCGAGAATGTCGTTCTGGGCTGCCCCACCCTGCTCGCGAACACGCTGGCGACCGCCAGCACGTTCCAGGCCGCCACGGGTTCCGCTCCGCGCATCGACGACCGCCGCCTGCGCATCGAGACCCCCGGCGACATCCTCGACCTGCCGTCGGTCGAGGCCATGGGCGCGTGCATGTCGACCGGTGTGGCGAGCATCTTCGCGATCGGTGGCCATGCGAACGTGTTCATCTCCGGAACCACCACGTCGATCTCCGGCCCCATGACGTTCGGCGCGCTGCCCTCGGGCAACCTGACGGGCGAGCCTGGCGTCGTCGTCGGCCAGGATGCGCTCGGTAACGTGCTCGAGATCGTGTGGCCGACGCTGGCCGGCACGGGCATCGGCGCTCCGATCCTCCGCATCCAGCTGGCTGCGTGGAACAAGGGTCTGATCAATGTCGGCACGACAAAGCTCGACATCGTTTGGGACATGGCCATCCAGCAGGACGCCGTGATCCATTACGTCAAGGGTGCCGCGGCCGGGATCCCGACCAACGGCACGTCGGTCGTGTTCGGCGGTGCGGCGCCTGCGCCGTGCCCCACGACGCTGGCCGGTGGTGGTGCAGTCACGACGCTTCTGGCCACCGTTCCGCGTTGGACGGCGAGGGTGCTGCGCGCCGAGATCGTCGGTGACGTCGCTGCCGGCACGATCGGCCTGTCGGGTCCTTGCGCGGCTGCTGCCGTGCCGAGCATCGTCTACACGGGCGGAACGGGTTCGATGAAGCTGTCGGGCACGAACACCTCGGTCACGCAGACGGCGACGCTGACGTTCGGCCAGCTCCTGTTCCCGGGCCTCGCGCTCGAGCCGGGCGTGGTCGTGGCGAGCGATGCCAACAAGAATGTGCTCGAGATCGTCTGGCCCGGTCTGGCCGGCTTCGCGCCTGGCCCGCCGATCCTGCGGTTCCAGCTCGCCAAGTGGACCGCTGCTGCCCTCCCGGGCCGCAAGGTCGACTTCGCGATGCGCTTCAACGCGATCGGCCCCGATGGCCTGCCGGCGTCGTTCACGGCCAGCGCCACCGGTGTCACGCTGCCGGCGATCAGGTAAGCCTCACCGCAACAGGTTTCCAGCCAACGGCCCGCTCTCCGGAGCGGGCCGTTGGTGTTGCAGGGTATCGCACTGAGTTGGCTCACCGGCCAGCGAGTCTCAGCCCAGAACAGGACTCCAGCTCAAGCGGGCGGGCTGGAAGCTGTCGAACCGGACCCATCCGCCTGATTCTGGCACTAAGTCACGCGAATCACTTCGCCGTCGATGTTCAGTGACAGCGAACTCAGCGCCCTCGGGGCTGGAACTGGTTGCGTGGTGCCGAACGAAATAGCCTTCCCGGGCACGCAACGAACAGCAATAACGAACAGTGTCGCTCCCGGCCGAACACGCTGTGAATAAACACTTTAATATCAGCAACACTGTATTTTTGCGCCCTCGCCTGCCCACCTGTCCAAGTGGAAGGTGGTCACCTTGCCCCCTTCATCAGGTCCCTGCGAATGCATGGACGAGGCCGGTTCCGGGTAGTGGCGCGATCCGACAACTCGGCCGTCCGCGCGGAGCAACCAAGCGGCTCCACACTCTCTCCCCTTGGGAGGCTACACCGATGAATCTCTCCAACTCCAAGCTGGTGCTACCCGTTCGCGCAGCTCTCGTCCTCGCCATGGCCCTCGGCCTCGGCGCCTGCAGCCGCGCCCAGCACGTCACCGACTCCGTCGCCGGCCCCGGCCGCGCGGGTGCGGGCACGCAGGTCGTCGCCGGCTGCCCCACGCTGATCGCCAACGACATCAACACCGCGTTCAACTTC
>JANNWR010000072.1:0-9920 GCA_031408715.1 bacterium | reverse complement strand
TACTTCTTCCAGTTCGCGATCACCATGAATGGGACCATTCCACCGCTCTTGGCGATGTTGAGCGCGCCGACCTGGAAGCCCTCGAGCTTTTCCTCGTAGTTCACGAGCGCAGGCCGCAGGCCCGAAGCGGTGCCCGTCCTTCCGATTGTTCGCGGGAGTACGCCAGACGGTACTGCGGCGGAAGCTGTTGTCAGCCGCATCCCGACGTCGGTCGTCTGGTGTCCAACAACGGCTTGCGCCTGTCGGGCCGTGGCTGTTTGCCGCCTCAGTACGCCGAGGCCTCCAGCTTCACGTCCGCACGTGCCCACGCCTTTCGATAGCGTGTCTCGGCCAACTTGGCGTCAGTTGTGCGACCGATGGCTCGGGATGATTGCGTGAGACCGAGCAGCGACCAGCCGTTCTCGGGATGACGGCGCTGATCCTCGCGGTAGACGTCCGCGGCCTCTTGCGCACGTCCAGCCCGGAGCAGTGCTGCGCCCAGGACGTGACGCATCGGAAAGCACCAGGTTGGCGGCTCGTCGTAGTGCAGACTGTCTTCCGCCGCCACCGCTGCACGAAGCAGGCGCAGGCCGGATTCCGTGGCCTGCTTGCGCGTCGCGATCTCGCCCGCCAGTCCATTCGTGGCGACAAGCAACAGCACCGGCGCAGGGTTGATGCTGATCTGCAGTCCGGCTGGCACCTGCGCGGCGTTAGCGCGCAGGGAATCGAGTTCGGCGGTCGCGAGCTCGAACTCGCCCTTGGCGGAGTGCGCCACCCCGCGCGCGTAATGGAAGAGACCAGAAGCATAGATCTGCGAGGACGGCGGCATCGGCTCGCGCAGCGCCTCGTCCCAACGCCCGAACCGGATCAACGTCATCACCGGGTAGGGAGGCACCATCTCGAGCATCGGCATCTGCGCGATCACATCGTTCGGCACGATGCCGACGATCTTGCGGGCAGCCGCAAGGGCCTCGGCGCTCCGACCCTCCATCATGGCCGTGAACCAGATGAACTGCACGTTGTGGGTGTAGTACATGAGCGGGTAGGTGCCCACGGGCTTCTGCTCCGCGATGTACTTCTCGTCGACAGCGGCGGCGATCCGATTGCGCTCGAGCGCCTCGGCGTAACGGCCGGTTCGCGCATAGATGTGCGAAGGCATGTGGACGAGGTGGCCCGCGCCCGGCACCAGCGTCTCCAGGCGCTTGGCGGCGGCTAGCGCTTTCGCAGGATCTTTCGAGGCTTCGATCGCGTGAATGTAGAAGTGGTTCGCGCCCGGATGTTCGGGGTGACGCTTCAGCACGGCTTCCAATGCCGCCACCGCTTCGGGCGTGCCCGGGTTCGCCTTGCCTTCGCTCGTCCACTGGTTCCATGGGTTCAGGTCGAGCATGGACTCCGCGAACAATGCCCCGGCATCGGCGTCCGCAGGGAATCGCTTCCACAGCTTGCGCATCGCGTTGCTGTAGGCGGTGTCGAGCGTGGCCCGGCTTGCGCGCGGGTCACGGGAGTAGCGTGTGGCGAGTGCGGCGATCCACGCCCGGTCGGTCTCGGTCGCGCCCGGAGCGAGTTCTATCGCGCGGGCGATGGCCTCGTTCGCGATCTGCGCGCCCGCTTCGTCCAGGGGCATGTTGATATTCGGTCCCGCGGAGATCGCGACGCCCCACCATGCCATCGCACAGCTCGGGTCCAGCCGGGCGGCCTCGCGAAAGGCGCGGATGGCTTCTGCGTGGTTGAAGCCGTAGTAGAGTCGCAGCCCCTGGTCGAAGAATCGTTGTGCCTCCGGCGTCGCATCGACCGGGTGCGACCAGGTACCGAGATCCGTGAAAAGCGGCGGCGGGCTGGATGCGGTAGAGGGCGTCGCGTGTTCGTGCTGGGCAAGGACCGGACCCGCCGCGAGACACAAGCCGACGAGGGACCAGACGGAGGTCGCCAACAAGCAAACCGGCCGTGGAAGTTTCATCGGGGAACCTCCGGCTCCGTCTCCGTGAAGCTGGTGCCGCACTTCGCGCATTCGTTCGCGCCTGCCACCGCTTCCGCACCACACTCCGGACATGTCATGCGTCCTCCTGGAAGATCGGACCCAGCCATTGGGCGTCCCACGCGCACCGTCCCGATCAGGATACTCCATGGGTCCGCCAAGAAGGCAGCAGCGCTCCGGCGTGCCGACTGCGTGTCGTGTCGGCCCGACGGCCGGGGCCGCGGGGCGCTTCACGTGAATCCGGTGACCCACTCCGCTGTTGTTCAGGAGCACGCGTCCATGCGGTCCATCTGCTCCGCGATCGTGCGCAGGCTGGCGGCATCCAGAAGGGTGCGGCTCATTGGAAACAGTACCTGCTCTTCCTTGGCGAAGTGATCGTCGATCAGGTCCAGCAAGGGCCGCGCGATCGCCAATAGCTCCCCCGGTCCGGCGCCGCCCTGAACCATCGCATGCAGTCGTGCGCCGCCTTCGACGATCGCGGGATGCTGGACGTCCTGCAGCTCTCGGAGGGTCGACTCGAAGCGATCCGCCCCGGCGTGGATCTCGGCGTGCTCACTGCGCATCACGGCCGTGGGCCCGAACGCGCCGCCCATCGCCGCCTCGACCGCCACGAAGAAGATGTCGTCCTCGCGCCGCGCGTGCGCGATCAGGTCCGTGGTCATCATGTGTGCGGCCTCCCGCAACGCCGGGAGCGCCGCGTTCAGTGACTCCGCTCCGCCCGCCGGCAGGTCATGCAGCGCGCGCCGCAGCGGCTCCAGTTGTGCCAGTAGCTCGACGTGTTCGTCCAACAGCCTCTGGATGGGATCCTGCGTCATCGGCGACTCTCCGAGGAGACCGTGTGTGTTCGTTCTGCCGGGCGCATGGCCACGGCGCTCGACGAGTGGCGGCCGCTTGACCGCCGACGTTCGGGACGTTCACACGCAGGCAGTGTGTCTCACATGACGCACGTCATGTCGGCATTGGGTGCCTCACGATCCCCAACTCATGTTCAAGCGCCACCAGTTCGGGCCCGGGCGGCGAATCGAGTTCGCGCCGGCAGCGCGCGTCGTACTCCGTGCACACCGTCGCTGCCTCGCCGCGGCGACCCAGCGCCACCAGCGACTTGAGCTGCAACGCCACCGCCTCCTCGTGCAATGCGTCCTCGGCCAGCACCTCGGAGGCGAAGCGAAGTGCCACAGCGGGCATGCGCGCCCCGAATGCCGCGTGCGCCCTTGCCAGGCGCAGGCTCTCCGCGAGCGAGCGCACGCGCGAGCGGGCGTCCTCGGCCCACGGGGCAGCCGGCCATTCGGGCAGCAGTGGACCGGTGTAGACCGCGAGCGCGCGAGCGAGCGCGGCATCCGTGCCTTCACGCACGGCTTGGTCTGCGAGCGTGTCGAACCGCGAGAGATCGCATTCCACCCTGTCGTCGAGCCACACCAGGCCGGTCTCCGAGCGCAGCACCTCGAACGGCCCGCGCGGTCCGGCGTCAGGGTCGAGTGTGCGCCGCGCGTCGTGCAGTGCCACGTCGAAGCGATTGCGCCCTGCGCCGGGTGGCGAGTCGGGCCACAACGCCTCGATCAACGCCTCACGCCGCTGCGGACGGCCCGCGAACAGCGCCAGCAGTGCCACCAACTGTCGTGCTGAGGTGCGGGCCGGATTCGCGCGTACGTTGGCACGTTCGGCCGCGAAAGCTCCCAGTAGCTGCACGCGGACGCGCGCGGTCGTCGCCGGCGCACCCGGCGAGGTCGCGAGACGGCCTGCTCGTGGCGTTCGGTTGCCGCGGCTCGCCGTCCCCGAAGTCACTGCCGCGCATCCCGCCCGGGCAGGCATCGCGGCGGCGAGTAATGGCTCGGCCACGTCGCGTTCCTTGCGCAGCAGTACGCGGTAGTTCTCACGGTCAAGCATCCGCAGCGCACGCTTCAGGCTGCCCGCATGGGGGAGCTTCGCGTGCTGCTGCACGCGTGCGCTGAATAGCTGTACGCGTGCTTCCTCCTTCGGGTCACCATAGCGCCGTGACACGCGGGCGCACGCCGCAAGTTCGGCGAGTGCGGGTCCGGTGTCCCCTGCGAGCCCGGCCGCAAGCGCACGTTCGAGTCGCGCCACGTTGTGCCACGCGGGTGACTCCAGCCGCTCGAAGACGGCGGCGGCACGCGTCAGCAGTTGTAAGGCGCGCTTCGTCGAACCGCGGCGGCGGTACCACACGCCCTCCCACACATCGAGCATGGCATCGAATAGCTCCGTCGAAGCGCGTGCGGCTTCGAGGCGCGCGACGCGGAACGCGCGCCCGGCATCGGCGAGCCGCCCTTCTTCGCTGAATGCCCGCGCGCGGGAGAGTTCCAGCAGCAGGCCCCGCGCGTGCAGACCCGAACGCGACGCCAGCGCCGCGGCCTCGTCCAGATGCCGCCGGGCCACGGCTTCTTCGCCCAGATAGATATACGCTTCAGCCATATTGACGAGCAGCGCGTGCGCGCGGGCCCAGTAGCCGGAGCGGCGGAACTGTTCCAGCGCCCGGCGCGTTCGCGTCAGGAACTCGGTCCAACGCCCGGCGGTGAACTCCACCGTCGCGCGGTGCACTTCGGCTTCCGCGCGCTCGATGCGAAGCCGGGCCGGCAGCACACGCAGCGCGGCATCGAGGTCGCGCCGCGCCGACTCCGGGTCGCCCGCGTGCAGGCGCAGCGCACCGATCCGCGCGCGTACGAGCGCTGCCGCGATCGCATCGCGACGGACGAGCCGTGCGTGCAGGCGCTCAGCGTCGCGAATCGCGCTCTGCAACTGCCCCGTCTGTAACGCCAGTGTCACCGCGATCGTGATCGCGCGGGCCGCCTCGAGGGTGCGCCCGCGTGCGAGCCAGCCATCGGCGGCGGCGAATGATCCGGTCGTCCCTTCCGCGAAGCGGCCCGCATCGGCATCGGCGCGAGCCGCAAGTTGGCGCACTGCCGGTGACTCGCGTGCGCCGAGGGGCACACCCGCTGCGAGCCAGTCGCGAGCAAGCACGGCCAGTGCCCCTTCCTGCTCGGGCAACCGTGCCGCCTGCTCGAAGCCGTGGATGGCTTCGCGCGCAGCACCCGCAGCCGCGAGTGCGGCGAGTGCACGCGCGGCCTGGCCACGGCGGCCGTAGGCGATGGCGGAGCGCTTGAGCGCGCGCGCGCGCACGCTCACGGGCAACTCACGCGCCGCAACGTCACGCAACACGTCGAGGAACAACGGGTGGAATCGCGGCACGGCGCCGGCATCATCGACGAACAGTCCGCGCCGGCGGACGAGTCGGACGAGTGCGCGGGCACGCGACTCGCCGAGCAACCCGGCAAGCGCTTCTGCATCCAGATCGTCGAGCGCACTTGCGAGCAGCAGGTCGCGACGCTCATGTGCAGCCAGTGGCGCGAGTTCGCGCTCGGCGAGCGTGCCCCACGCAGCTTCGCCGGCGCCGCCTGTGCGCACGGCGCGCGCCGCGGCACGCAGGCCGGCAGCCCAGCCGGCTTGGCGTTCGGCGATGGCCCGGCGTTCGGCTTGCGGCACGCGCTCGCGCGTCAACAGTCGTTGGACTTCATGCTTGTCGAAGGCGAGTACCCCGCGCTCCAGATGGCGCTCGCCCAGCGCTGCAAACCGGCCCGGGTGCCACAGGGATTCACCCCGCGCGGCGAGCACGAAGCGCACGTTCTCGGGACTGCGTTCGATCAGGCTGGCGAGCCACGCCGCTGCCGAGCGCGCCGCGGTCAACTCGTGCGCATCGTCGAGCACCACCAGCAGCGGCTGCTTGCGCTCCGCCAGTTCGTGCAGGAACGCCGCAGTCAGGAGGCCGCCGTCACGCTCGAACTCCCGGCGCACGGTGAAGCGCGCGAGCGTGCGCCCGCCGAAGCGCGGTGACAAACGCGAGCCGGATGCGAGCAGGCTGCCGAGCAACTGCGCGGGGTCGCGGTCGGTGGCTGTGGCAGTCACCCAGAGCGCCGGGCGGCCTGCACACCACTGCGCGAGGACCGTGGTCTTACCCCAACCCGCGGGGGCCACGAGCGTCGCCAGCTTCCACTCGCCCGCGAGCGCTCGCATGAGCCGTGGCCGGGGCAGAACAGCGGGGTCGGTTCGTTTCATGGGCGGGAGTCTACGCCGCGCGGGGCTGGTGCGTAAGACCGCGGGTGTCGGCCGCGTAAGACCGCTGTAAGACCGATCGTGAAAAGTGATGCGGGTGGAAAGGGCGCGCGGCGGAGCCGACCCGGAGAGTCTGGAGCAGCGGCCGCGCACTGGTCACCGAGGGAGGCTCACCATGCACCCGCGCAGTCTCGTGTTGGTCTTCGCCGTCGGCGCGTGCCTGTGGCTCGGCGCTAGCCGTGTGTACGCTGCCGCGAGCGTGACGGTGTTCACGCTTGCGCGCAACGGCATGGCCGCGCCCGACGCGAACGGTTCGTTCGGGAGCTTCTTCAGCTACCGCGACCCGGTCCTGAACGACGCCGGCGAGATCGCGTTCACCGGGCGTTTCGACGGCTCCGCGCTCGGCAGCCTCGACAACGACTACCTGGTTCGAGCCGCAAAGAGCGGCACGCGTACGCTGCTCGCACGCCAGGGGCAGGCGCTGCCCGACGTCTCGGGCACGTTCGGCGGCCTCGCGGACGCGCTTCTACAGGAGTACGCCATGAACGATTCGGGTCGTGTGGCCTTCATCGCACCGCGCAGTGGCACGCCCGGCGGCAGCACCGACAACAGCGCCCTCTACAGTGTTCGCGATCCGGGCCTGTTCTGGCTGCATGTTCGCCGTGGCGAGACGCCGCCGTTCACCACCACCACGTTCAACGGCATCTTCCCGCCCACCATCAACAACCAGCCGCCGGGCGCGGTGGCTTTCTTCGCGTCGTTCGCCGGGAGTGCAGCGCCCATCGCGGTGTATACCTCGCGACTCGGCGTCATGACACCGGTCGCGTGGTTGACGCGCACCGCACCCGACAATGGGCCCTTGAACGGCACGATCGGCGTGTTCTCGTATGCCGGTACCGGGGATCCGCCCGCGCTGCGCCCCAACGCCAGCGAGGTCGCGTTCTACGCGCATCTGTTCGGCACCGCGATTGCCCCCAAAGACGACGACGGTGTGTTCCGCGCTTCGCCGGATGTCTGGGCAGACATGGCCCGCGGGCATCAGGGCGCGCCCGGCGGGGGGCTCTACGGGGAGTTCCAGGACTCGCCGGTCTACAACGCGAATGGTGTGGCGTCGTTCCTGTCGCAGTTGGAGCCGGTGCCGTCGACGGGAACGATCATCGCGCTCGATTGGCCGGGTGGCGGTGACATCGTGGCCTACACCGGCCAGCCCGCGACCGATGGCAACGGCATCTTCGCGTCGCTGGGAGAGCCCTCGCTCAACAACCACGAAACCGTGGCCTATCGCGTGACGCTGTCCGGAACGTCGGGAGGCGCGCTGGATGACGAGGCGGTTTACAAAGGGGACTCCTCGCTGGTCGCCATCTCGCATCTCGAGGACCAGGTCGCACGCGAAGGCCAAGCCGTTCCGGAAGGCAGCGGCGTGTTCGCTGGCTTCTATGGATTTCCCGCGATCAACGACCTCGGTCAGGTGGCGTTCACCGCCACACTCCGGGGTACGCCCGGTGGAACGAGCGATGACCGTGCTCTCTACCTCTGGGATCCCACCCAGGGTCGGGTGAAGTTGCTGCGCGAGGGCGACGTCATCGACGGCCGCCATGTGGCCAGCTTCGTCGCGCTCAATAGTCGTGACTTTGGCGGGCACAAGAGCTTCAACAACCAAGGCGAAGTGGTGGCCCGCATCCAGTTCACGGAGTTCGGCGGGGACGGTTTCTATCTGTTCCGGCTGGAACCCTTGCTGTCGGCACCGCCTCCGCCTCCACCGGTCTTCTCATCGCTTGGGTTGCTCGTGGGCCCCAATCCCGTGCGTTCCGGGGATGTTGACGTGCGCTGGGCCGCACCGGGTCATGCGAACGCGCGCGTTCGTGTATTGGATGCGACCGGGCGCTTGGTGCGCGAGCTCACGCCGGGGACGGGAGTCACGCGTTGGGCGTTGGACGACGCGCACGGTGCACGCGTCGCCGCCGGCATCTACATGGTCGTACTCGAAGTCGCAGGTGAGCGCCGGGCGCGCCGGGTGGCCGTGGTGCACTAGCCGGACAAGCGTCGCAGTCGGTCGAGAGGGTGGGCCCGGTCCACCGTGCGTGAGGGTCTCGGGGGATACCCCACGCACGGAGCCGGGCCCGCGCACTCCCGGTTCGGGGCAAGGCCTGATTTCGGCACCCCCATCAAGTTCCAGCCCTGCGCGGTCGATAACAAGAGCGATCTGCTGAGCGGAGCCAACGCCGAAGCCATCAGGGCCCTCTTTCCCCCGGGACCGCCGAACTTGACGAACCCAGACCCGCATCCGACGCCGATCTCGTCCTACTTCGTCAAACCTCAGCTCTTCCTCGTCGAAGCACCTTCGGCCGAAGAAGTGCATGAGAAGCTGCGCGTCCTGGTCGTCGACGATGAACCCACGATCCGCGGGGTCATCGCGCAGGTACTCCGGCTCGACGGTCACGACGCGACCGAGGCCGCATCCGCCGAGGAAGGTCTGGCGGCTTTCCGCGCCAGGCCTTTCCCGGTGGTGCTCACCGACGTCGTCATGGGCGGCATGAACGGCCTGCAGCTCTTGCGCGAGATCACCGCCATCGAGCCCGAAACACTGGTCGTGATCATGACCAGCCAGGCGTCGCTCGAGACGGCGACCGCGGCCTTGCGGGCCGGGGCGTACGATTTTCTCACCAAACCCTTCGACGACCTGTTCATGATCACGGCGTTGATCGAACGCGCGAACGAGAAGCTCCTGCTGCAGACTCGAAACCGGCTGTTGACCAAACAGCTCGAGATGTACGCCGGCGAGCTCGAACGGCTCAACAAGGGTCTCAAAGGCATGGCCGAACGTGACTGGCTGACCGGGCTGCTGAATCGTCGGCGCTTGCACAGCGGACTCGAAGAGGAGCTCGCGCGCGCCGAACGCCAGGGGGGCGAGGGTTCGGTCATCATGCTCGATGTGGATCACTTCAAGAAGTACAACGACCAGCACGGACACCTGGCTGGAGATGAAGTGCTGCGCGGGGTCGCCAAGCTATTGGTGGATTCCGCTGCGGCGGACCACGTCTGCGCTCGATACGGGGGCGAGGAGTTCGTGCTGCTGCTGCCCGGGTCGGATCGCTCGACGGCGATGGCACAGGCGGAGAAGATCCGGCACCTGGTTGAGACGTTCCCGTTCGAGGGGCGTGAGACACAGCCCGCGGGCATCATCAGCGTCAGCCTGGGTGTCGCCAGCTTCCCGGCGGGTGGGGCCACAGGCGATGCCGTGCTCGGCCGGGCGGACGATGCGCTCTACCGCGCCAAGGAGAAGGGCCGCAACCGCGTAGAAGGTTAGGCCTGGCGGTCCGACCGAGGCGATTCGCGACAATTTCCCTCGATGTCGCCGCCCTCCACGCCGACAACAAGCCCGTGTCGTGCGTGCGCCCCACGCGTGCCGACACCAGGGGTCGATACGCGGAGGTCCATTCATGGACGCATGGCGAGCCCTGTTCGTCCCCGGCGTGCCGACGGTCTCTCGCAGTTGCCCGTCGCCATCCCACGAACAGGTTCTCGGGACTCACCTCGCCGAAAGCGCGGCCTTCGCGTGCGATCATCTCGCACGCGAGGCCCCGGGCGTGGTCATGCGTGGTGATGCCGCTCAGGGCGCTCAGGAGGCGAGGTCGCTCGGGCGCGAATCGAGTTGGCGATGTCGGTCGACTCTTCGGTCGATGATCCCCGTGCTCGCGGGACTCCTCATCATCATGCTGGCCCCGGCGTCATCGTGGGCGGCGCGCATCACCGGCGCGGTGTTCGAAGACGTGAACTACGGCGGCGGCGCAGGGCGGAGCCTCGCGGCAGCGGTCGGGGCGGCTCGCCCGTCGGTCCGCGTTGAGCTCTTCGACAACGATGGCGATTTTCTGACCTCGGTGCTCACGAATGCGTCCGGACTCTA
>JANNWR010000071.1:0-3360 GCA_031408715.1 bacterium | reverse complement strand
CCCGGGACCTCGGCGCGCTTGTCGACGTCATACAGGTGCAACTCGAGTTCGTCCTCGCCGCCCTTGCGCACGCCGTACATGAGCAGCTTGCCGTCGGTGGACAGCGACGTGATCGTGACGCTCGTGGTGTGATCGTCCGACATCGGGTTCGGGTCCACGAGCACGACGTCGGCGTCGCTGCCGCTTTCGCGCATGGCGATCACGGGCTGCTGTTGGTCGGCCTTGCGCGTCGTGAAGAACACACGCTTGCCGCGTACCTGCGGCACGGTGCGGGCGTCGACCTTGCTGTACTTGGCGAGCGTGGCCACGACCTGATCGCGTCCGCCGACATTGCCCAGTTGTTCCATGGTGAACGCCATCTGTGCGCGCACCCAGTCGCGCGTCTCGGGGGCGTTCTTGTCTTCCAGCCAGCGATACGGGTCTTCGATCGGGATGCCGTGCAGCGTGTCGGTGACGACCGCGACGCGCGTCGGCGGCGGCGCGGGCGTGGCAGCGAGTACGGCGTGAGTGGCGACGGTCACGCTGGCGGCACAGACGAGCAGCGCGATTCGCAGGGCACGCGTGGACATCGGGACTCCTCCGGGAGGCAGGCTGCGGGATGGCGAGTGGGCAGCTTACCAGCGCGGGGTCCCACTTCTCGACACCGTTCGTGCGTTAAGGCGATACTCCAAACCCATGCGCTCTCACGCTCGTCTTCGCCGCCTGTTCCCGCCGCTCGCCATCGGTACATTGCTCGCCCACACGGCCCTCGCCGCGGGCGCGGGGCACGGCGGGGTCGACATGCTGCCCGTGCTCGAAGCGCTCGCACTCATCTTGATCCTGGCGCGGCTCGGCGGGGCGCTGTTCGAGCGCTTCGGGTTGCCCGCGGTGCTGGGCGAGCTGCTGGCCGGCATCGCCATCGGTAATCTGGGACTGGTCGGCTTCCATGGCTTGGACGCGCTGCGGCATGTGCCGACGGTCGAAGCGCTGGCGCAGATCGGCGTGCTGTTCCTGCTGTTCCAGGTCGGGCTCGAATCCGACATCGGCAAGATGGCCGCGGTCGGAGCGTCGGCCACGCTCGTGGCCGTGTTGGGTGTGGTCGCCCCCATGCTGCTCGGTCTCGGCGTGTCGGAGTTGTTCTTGAAGGACCACCACATCCTGTCGCACTGGTTCGTGGGTGCGACGCTCGCGGCGACGAGTGTCGGCATCACCGCGCGCGTGCTGGGCGACCTCGGGAAGTCCGCCAGCAAGGAGGGCCGCATCATCCTGGGTGCGGCGGTGATCGACGACGTGCTGGGGTTGGTGGTGCTGGCGGTCGTCACCGGACTGATCGAGGCCGCGGACGCCGGCCGCGCGTTCGATCCCGCGGGATTGGCGATCATCGTCGGCAAGGCACTTGGTTTCCTCGTGGTGGCCGTCGGCGTCGGACGCTGGCTGTCACGCGTCACGTTCCGGTTCGCGGCGCGGTTGTCGGGCGAAGGACTGTTGTTGTCGTTCGCGCTGGCGTTCTGCTTCCTGGTCGCGTGGCTCGCGGGCAAGGCCGGACTCGCGCCCATCGTGGGTGCGTTCGCCGCCGGACTCGTATTGGACGACATGCACTACGAAGCGTTGCGCGAGCGTGATCCCGAACGACGCGACCTGCACCACCTGTTGCAGCCGCTCGCGGGCTTTCTCGTGCCGGTGTTCTTCGTGCTCATGGGCATGAGCGTCGATTTGAATGTGTTCGGCCAGCCGGGCGTGCTCGGTTTCGCGGCCGCGCTCACGGTGGCCGCGGTGATCGGCAAGCAACTGTGTTCGCTGGGCGTGCTGGGCAAAGGCGTCGACAGGTTCGCGGTCGGGCTCGGCATGATCCCGCGCGGTGAGGTCGGGCTGATCTTCGCCAGCATCGGCCGCACGCTCACGATCGGCGGGGTGCGTGTGGTGGACGACATGGTGTACTCGGCGGTCGTGGTGATGGTGGCGATCACCACCCTGGTGACTCCACCGCTGCTGGTGTGGCGGATGAAGAAGCCGTCGGCAGGAGCCCGGGCGCGCTGACGACGAAGCCCCCGCGAAGACCAGCTCCACGGGGGCTCGTTCGGGACTGCTGCACCACGATCAGCTGCGATCAGCTGCGATCAATCATCGTCGCGATCGTGGCCGTGACCGTGGCCCTTGCCGTGGCGGCGGCCATGACGGTCGTCGTCGCGATCGCGCACCACGATGACGGTGCGGCCATCGCGGCCACGGTTGCCATGACGCGGGTGGTGCTTCCAGTGCCGCGCGGGCACGACGAGCACGCGCTCGGGCACGCGGCGCACGTCGATCGACAACCACGGACCGCGCCACGATGAAGCGCGATACCAGTAACCGCCACGCAGGCGCCAATACGAGTTATTGGCGCGGAAGACGTCGTCGTCGCAACGGTCGTCATCGACGACCTGCACGTCATCGACCACGATGTAGCGCGGCTCACTGCGGAAGATCACCGGGGGCGACGCATTGCCACCGCTCACGCCGACCTGGAATCCGAACCAGGTCTGCGTCTGGGCATGGGCCGGTGCGGTCTGGCCCGTCAACGCCACCGCGATCGCCAATATGAAGAGCAGCTTCTTCATGGGTTGGGTCCCTCCGTCGGGTTCCATTGGGGGGGCTGCGCCAGGCTTCCGGCGGGCCATGAATCCGGGGATGCCGGGGATCATGGCTGCTCCGGGCCCAGAGCGGTCCTCAAGGGGGCATCCTGCTTAAGCAGACCATGTGCCACGGGTGGCTGTTTCGCAAGCCGTTGCGAACAAGCAGGATGGGCGATTCGTGCAGATGCCGTGTCGTGCGCGGAGGACACAGTTGTCGTGCGCTGTGCACGGAAACGGCTGGAATCCACCCGGTTGGCGTCCCGGAGCCGGTCGCACTGGTGGGCGGATTCACCTCGCCGGGCACTCGGTCCGGCTGGCGTCTTGAGGCCGACTTCACGGGCCCCTAACCTTCGCCCTCCTGTCCATCCATCCGGTCCGCGCCTCCATGGCGGTCCCGCCGCGCTTCGCCGAGGTCTTCCCTTTCGAGGTGTACTGATGTCGCACAAGTTGTCGCGTCCGTCATCCTGCCTCCTGGCGCCGTTCCACCGCTTGTCGCGCGTCGTGGTGATGTTCGCCGCCTGCGTGCTCGCGACCGTCTCGCTCGTGAACGCCGCGACACCGCGCGTGCACGCCATCCGCAACGCACGCATCGTCACGTCGCCGGGCCGCGTCATCCCGCGTGGCAATGTCGTCATGCGCGATGGGCTCATCGTGGCCGTGGGCGCCGACGCGGCGATCCCCGCCGATGCACGCATCTGGGAAGGCGACAGTCTTACGATCTACGCCGGTCTCGTGGATGCGTTCGTGATGCCGAGCGCTCCGGCGGGAC
>JANNWR010000070.1:0-2569 GCA_031408715.1 bacterium | reverse complement strand
TCTCCCCGTCGAATCCGCTCGAGAGCCACGCCCGTGTCGAACGCTCGCTGTATTCGAATGCCGCCAGAAGCAATGCAGGCATCGTGCCCAGCAGGATCGCCGTGGTCACGAATGGCGATGCGGAGATCTGATTGAACGTTGCATGGACGATGACCGCCACCGCGAAGCCGGGAGCGAGCGCCAGAACGCCGGCGCCACGATCCGAGAGCGCCTTGCCGATCGTCGCGAACAGCGCCGTCGTCGAGCCGTGCATGACCGCCGTACCGAGTCCGCGCACCAGCCAGAGGGCGAGCGAGAAATCGTGGAGCGCACCGGCGTAGTAGACGTTCTCCGCGAGTGCGAAGCCGGCTCCGATCGCAAAGCCGAACACCGCGGCGTCGACCACGAAGCCGACGCGATCGGTATGGATCAGCCACGCGACGACGGCCGCCTTCAGGAACTCCTCGAGCAGCGGCGCGACCCACGCCCGCAGGACGGAGTCCGGCAGGTGCCCGAATCCGAGCAGTGCACTGTTCACCAGGAACGCCACGAGAGCGGTTCCGACACCACTGGCCAGCGCCATGAACAGCGAGCTGCGATGAACCAGCTTATAGCTGTCCATGAGGCGCAACCCGATCAAGAAGGCGATGACCGGAACGAATCCGACCACCAGGCTCCACGGATTCACGCTCACAAGACCTTGAGCGAAGCCATCCACTCGCCGGTCGTCGTCTGGTGACGTTCCATCGCACGAGCGTAACCCACGGACAGCATCAGTGGTGACTGGGTCAGGAGCTGCATGCGGACGTCCACCTGCGCGCCGACGTCGCCCAGCTTCCGCCGGCTGTCCGCGTCCGCCAGGTTGGTCCCGAGCGCGCCTCCGAAGAACGACAGCCGGGCCCAGCTCGCGTACAGCGCCAGCGTGCCCGCCCGGCGGAAGCGCAGTGCCGGCAGGTTCCAGTCGAGAACGGCGTGGACGTGATCCGTACCCGAAACCGCGTCGATGCGCGCGCCCGGGAAACTGTAGGGGTCCCGATACCGCTTGGGTTCCTGGTGGTCGAGCCAGTTGTTGCCGAAGCCACCGAAGTAGAAGTTGGCGAACGGTTCGCTGCGGTCTCCCGGCGAATAGCCCCCGGCACCGCGCAGCCACACCGATGAGTTCTTGAACCCCGGCACCGGGCGTCCGATGGCCACCCCCGCATCCGCGAATGGATACCCACGCCACACGGCGTCACCCGCGAACCCCGACCGCACAGTGCTCTGTTGCAGGTTCGTCCATGCCTCGACACCCTTCACGAAGTCGGGTGCGCCCATCGACGTACGCAGGTTCTTGTAGTGCAGCCCGGTCTCGACCGACAGCACTTGATCGAAACCGGAAGCAGTCGCGACGTTCTGGTGGTTCGGCAGACGCAGCAGGCCGCCCCAGTGGCTGGCATCGACACTCCACGCCAACGTGCGCGGCAGGTCTCGCACCAGGGTGCGATGCCATGACAACACCGTCCCGTACCCCTTGCGACTGGTCTTGGTGGGGCCCACGAGGTCGTAGAACGACGCCCGATTCCAATGGAACGCCAGCTCGAGGTCATAGCGGCGGTAGCGCGCGGTGGCATGGACACGCTGGTCTTCGGGCGTGCGCGCATCGGGTGAATACGAGGCTTCCAGGCCGAACTCGTGGAACAGAAGCGGGTCGGTGAAGTCCGCGTGCGCACCAATCGCGACATGCTCGCGGTACGCCTGAACGATGGGGTAGACCGTCGTGAGCCTCACGTTCGCCAATGCCGAGTAGTCGCGCGGTGCGGTCTTCACCGGATCGAGCTCGATGCGCGAGGGTGGCGGTACCGTCCAGCTTTTCAGCACCGCTCTACGCTCGACGAGTCGTTCGCCCAGGAATGTGATCGAGCTGACATCCGAAAGCGGACGCGGCACGATGCGCGCGGGCTGGAACCCCTGCCCGCTGAAATGGAACACCACGAGGGAGTCACCGTCCCCCGGCACGGGCCGGAAGAACCCGGTCTCGGCATTCGACATCACGTCCATGGAGTCACGGGCGAGGTCGTAGCGGAAGATGTTCGACACCCCGGTATAGTAGGAACTCCCCCACAACTGACGTCCGTGGAAATCGAAAGTGAAGCCTGCGGGCACCGCGTTCCCGAAATCCCACAACGTGCGCGAGCTGGTGTCCCCGCGGGCCATGCTCTCGAGTTGAAACAGTCGCAAGGTCTGACGGCCACTGATCTCGGCGAAAGAGGCCGCCAGCTGCCGGCCATCGGGTGAGATATCGAGGTCGTAGGCGTCGAGCCCGTAGGGCAGGGCCCAGACGAGCTTCCAGTCACGGTACGGCGGCTCGAGTCGCACCAGCGCCGAGATGCCGTTCAAGTGTCTCACCCCCCACAGTGCCTTGCTGTGACGGTCGAACGCCAGATCGCCGATGCGAGCATCGTTCAACAGGCGCTGGTCGCGGCCGGTTGCCAGGTCGTATTCCCGCAGGTCGCGCCAGTCATTGTTGTCGGTGGTGTAGAACAGCTTGCGCGCATCGGGGTCGAAGGCCAGCGACGTCACGAAATAGAGAGCCGGCCCCTTGATCTCTTGG
>JANNWR010000069.1:0-6278 GCA_031408715.1 bacterium | reverse complement strand
AGCCACACATCGCGCAGCGCGCCGCCGTCATTGATGACGGTGAAGCGCGACACCACGAACGCATCGGCGGCGGGCAGCGTGAAACCGAGCGTGGTCTGGCGCACGCGGATGCCGAGCGGCGTGTGACGCTCCTGCTGGTTGCCCTGCGAGCGCTTGGCTGGCGTGTCGGCGTACTCGCAGATCAGGTCCTGGTCCGAGGTCGCGGAGGGTGAATACACACGGCTGTTCGTGAGCTTCGATCTCTCCGAGATCGCATCTCCCAGCGGCGTGAACTCGGTCTCGTCCGCCGATGCGCTGCCCTGGATCGCATCGACGATCGCGGTGGACACGCCCGTGAACTCGCCCGCGTCGCCGAACGCCTTGGCACCGATCCAGATGCCGGCCCGCGACATGTGCTCGAAGCCCGAACCGAGCGGGAACTCCAGTGACGGCGAGCGGGAAGTGAAGTTGTTCCCGAAGAAGCCGTAGTTCGTGACCGTCAGGCCGATGCGGTTGCGGTTGGCCAGACGCACCACGTAACGCGTCGCGGCGTGGGCGAAGGGCGCCAGGCCCAGGAGCGTGGTCGCGACGACCACGGCCAGCACGATGCGGCGCCACGCGGCCGCGGCTCCACGATCGCTCATGCCTTCACCGCGCGGTCCGCACGGCGGATCAGTGCGTGTCGTGCGGGTAGCGCAATCCGATTGCCGTCTGCAGATAGCCAGGCGAGTCGCCCTTCGTCCACAGCGCACCCGTCTCTTCGAGGCTGCCCGTCCAGCGCGCACTGAACACGAGGTCGCTGTTCGCCGCCGCGAGCCATGCGAGGCCCAGCCCCGCGCTCCACGCCGGATCCATCTGCACGCCGACCGCGCTGGCCTTCTCGCCCGTCGCCGAAGTGATCACCAGGCGCTCGCGCGCGCTGACGACTCCGGCGCCACCCTCGAGCGCGAGTTCCAGCTTGCCGCCGAGCGCGCGGCGGTACTGGAACAGTCCCATGACCGCGGTGACGCGCAGCTTGCGGTCGATGTCGAACGGCCCCGAGCCGTCGCCGAACGGCGCGCCGTTCGTGTTGACGTCGTCCACGAAGCGGAAGCGGCCACTGCCCGAACTCTGGAAGTAACTGGCACGCGCCGCCAGACACCAGTGCTGGCGCAGCCCGATCGTGCCGGTCACGGCAAGTCCCGGGCCTGAAGCCAGCAGGTCCGACAAGGCCGCGCCATCGGCGGCGGCCAGCGTGCCGCTGGGCGAATAGCGCAATCCATCGGCCTGGAGCTGGAAGCCCGGGGCCCTGGTGTCGGCATGGCTGGGATGGGCGAGCAGCACGAACGCGAGCGCCAGCGCGCTCCACAGGATCGAACGCATGGATCAGGTACTCCTTCTCGATGAGAGGCTTGCAGTCTAGCGGAACCCACCCACGTGGCAAGCCCTGCACGGCCGCTTGGCAAGGCGCCCGGTCCTTGCGCATCGTCCGGCCGAGTGATTAGAGTCGGACGCTGGTACTCACTCGTCACGTCGCCGAGCACGAAGGATCCATGTCCGACCTGCACACCGCGCCCCTGTTCCGAGCCGCCTTGCTGCTGCCACTGGCCGCCGTGCTGGCGTTCTCGGCGTGCTCCAAGAACTCCGCGACGGCCCCCGGGATCGATAGCGGCATCGTCGTACGCCGAGCGGGGCCCGTGGGGGTGGCGGTCGACGATCCGAGCAATCCGACGCCATGGAAGTGGGCGGTCAACACGATCGACTCCGTGGAGTTTGTCGACCCCATCGATTCCACGCTGTTCGAGGTGACCAGCTTTCGCGTCACCGACCCGCGCGGGAACACGATGCCGGGCACCGTGCGATTCGTGGCCGACAGCGTGTACGTCTTCTATACGCAGCCGTTCCCGAGTGCGGCCTACGACTTCGTGATCAAGACCCCGCCGCCGGATCCCAAGCTGCGCAAGTTGTACTTCATCCCGGACCGCCCCTACTCCGGCCGCACCGAGTACACGGCGCGGCTGACCACCGGCATCCGCATGGAACGTGGCACGCTGCGGCGCGACCAGTTCGAGTTCCGCTTCACCACCGGAGACTCCGTCGCCCCGCCGGGTGGAGTCGCGCCCGCCGCCCGGCGCTAGCGCCTAGTAGCTTCCCCGCAGGTCGTACTCGCTCGGGAACGCGTCCATGAACACGCGGTCGATCTCCAGATTGACCTCGCGCAGCAGCCGCGCCTTCTGTGGATAGGGCAGGAACGCGCTCTTGAATCCGTTCAGGATGATGCGCTTGATCTCGTAGGGCGAGAACTTGAACGCCTTCGCCGCCAGCGCGATCTCCTCGCTCACCGTCGTGGCCGACATCAGGCGATTGTCGGTGTTGAGCGTGACGCGCAGCCCCTGACGGAAGTACTCCCCGCACGGGTGCTCCTGCATGGTGCGCACGGCGCGCGTCTGGATGTTCGACGACAGGCACATCTCGAGCGGCACCCGGTGGTCGCGCACGTAGCGCAGCAGATCGGGATCTTCCTTGAGTCGCGTGCCGTGCCCGATGCGGTGGGCGCCGCAGTAGTGCAGCGCCTGGGCGATGCTCTGCGCGCCGAACGCCTCGCCGCCGTGCACCGTGCTGTTGATGTTCTGCTTCAGGATCAGCTGGAACGCGTCCCGATGCGCTTTGGCCGGGTAGTCGCGCTCCTGGCCGGCGAGATCGAAAGCCAGCACGCCGCGGCCCTTGTAGGCCACCGCCAGCTCGGCCAGCGCCATGGACACCTTGGGCGCCATGCTGCGGATGCCGCAGATGATCACGCCGGTGCTCATGTTGTGCTTGGCCCCTGCATCGCGCAGTCCGGCGATGACCGGATCGACGATGTCTTCGAAGGGCAGGCGCTTCTTCCGGTGCAGGATCGGCGAGTAGCGCACTTCCAGATGGCGGACGTTCTCCTCGGCGCAATCCTCGACCAGCTCGTAGGAGGTGCGGTAGAGCGCTTCCTTCTGCTGCATGACCTCGAGCGTGATGTCGAAGATCTTGAGGTAGTCGCCAAGGTTGCGCGTGCGTTTGCCGGCCTGCAGGAGCCGCGTGAGCTTGGGCAGGTTCGTCGTCGGCAGCTTGACGCCCTGCTCGGCGGCAAGCTCGAGCACCGTGCGCGGACGCAGGGAACCGTCCAGGTGGCAATGCAGTTCGGCCTTCGGCAGCTTCCGGATCGTATCGAGCGTCAGCTTCACCGCGGTCCCTCCAGGGCCATGATCTTCTGCACGCGGCGTTCGTGACGGCCGCCGGCGAACTCAGTGGTCAGGAACAGCCGCACCATGCGCGTGGCCGCGCCGCGGTTCACGATCCGGGCGCCGAGCGCCATGACATTGGCGTCGTTGTGTTCGCGTGCGTTCAGCGTCGTGGTGTCGTCGTGGCACAGTGCGCAACGCACGCCGGCGATCTTGTTGGCCGCCATGGTCGAACCGATGCCAGCCGCGTCGATGATGATGCCGCGGGCCGCACGGCCGCTGGCGATCTCGCGCGCGACAGCCGCGGCGAAATCCGGATAGTCCACGGCGTCGGTGCTGGAGTGTGTGCCGCAATCGTGCACCTGCCAGCCCAGCGCACCCAGGTCCTCGGTGATCGCACGCCGGAGGATCTCCTTGAGCTCATAGCCACCGTGATCGCATCCGATGGCGACGCGCTTGGGCGAAACAGGTGCGGCGGGCTGGGCCGCCAGCGTAGCAGGCATGCCCCCGGGCGCGCCGGAACCCGGACCGAGCGCACGCTCGACCGCCTCGCGCACCAGCTTCCGCACCTCTTTCTCGTCGGGAGTCCGCATGGGGGCCGCAGTCTAGCGCGACCGGGGCGCGCGGGCGAGCGGGCCGCGGGTCGGCACGCGACGGGTGACTGTCCCCGGACAATCCGATGGGCGATTGCGCTACAATCGACGACCGTTCCCCGATCCTCCCCTCGAGCCCGGAGTACCCGTGCACCGCCCGCCCCGCACCCTCACCGCGCTGCTCCTGCTGGTCTTGGTCGCGCTGCCCGCTCGTGCGGCCATGCTGCCCGACAGCACCACATCCGAGTCCTGGCGTCTCGACAACGGCCTCGAGGTGCGCACGCGCCACATCCCAGGAGCCAGTGGCATCGCCATCTCACTGGCGTTCCGTGCCGGCAGCGGCTACGAGCCCGCGGACTTGGAAGGCCTGGCCGAACTGCTGGCGGAGCTGGAGTTCACGAGTGCGGCCGGCGAGTTCCCCGATCGGAGCCGCGAGGAGATGACGAGCCTGCGCCCCATGGGCTGGGACGTCCACACCGGCCGCTCGCTGGTGCGCTTCACCGAGATCGTGAACCGTGCACAGTTACCGGGTGCGCTGCATCAGTTCGCCACTCGGCTGGCCGGGTTGACCCTGACCGATGCCAGTCTCAAGACCGCCGTCGCGCAGGTGCGTCGCGACGCCGGCTCGCGCTACTTCGGTCCCCCCGCGGACGTCCTTTACTGGCGCTCCGACGCCAGCGCACGCGGCGCCGATGACGCCAAACTGCTCCGGCTCGCATCGCTGCCCGGGCTGTCCCGGCTGACCGCCCGCGATGTCGCGGCCCGGCTCAGATCACTCTATCAACCCGGCAATGCCGCGCTCGCGCTGGCGGGCGACCTCTCGGGCACCGACGTGCGCGCACTGGTGCAAGCGGTGTTCGCCAGACTTCCGGGCGGATCCGCGATGCCGGACACCGTCGGCTCGCGCCTGAGCGGCAGCCGACGCGAGACGGAATGGAAGGCACTCACCGGCTCGGCTGGAGTCGTCGCTGCTCATGCGCCCGCACTCACCGACAGTCTTCACCCGGGGTTCTTCGTCGGCATGCTCGTCACGGGTGCCGCACTCAACAAGAACTGGGGACCGCCCCAGGCTCCGCTCGCGGCACGTTTCCAGTACTCGCTCATCGACGACCCTGAGTTGATCCGCTTCTATCCGCCGCTCCCCTCCGACACCTCCGACCCCGAGGTCGTGGCGGGTGCACTCTACGAACAGTTCATGGTCATCGGCGGCCAGATCGTCAGCGTCCAGATCCTGAACCGCGTGCGGCAGAGCGTGCGCTGGCTGGTGGGCGGGGAACTCCCGGACGAACTGATCGCCCGCATGCGACGCGATCCGGGCGGTCTGGGCTCGGTGGCCAATAACGCCGCATCCCGGGCGCTCTGGCATGGCGATGCGTTCTGGGCGGACTACCTCGGGCGCTTGGATCGTCTCAGTATGGGGCACAGCAACTTCTACGAATGGCTGACAGACCCCGCGCACCAGACCGTCGTGCTGCTGGTCTCGCCGAAGCCGCGTTGATCCCTCGGCACTGCGTTGCGCGTTCGGCGACCCGGCGACCCGACGATCGCCGCGAGCGACGGGCGTATCCCCGGGAGTGTGCGGTCGCAGGGCCGCTGCAAGCGACGGGCTCGTGTGTTGTGCGCGCACCCCGTGCTCGGGTAGCCTTCGTTCCGCATGTCCCAACGCATCCTCATCGGGCTCGCCGGCGGGTCCGGCTCGGGCAAGACACTGGTCGCGCGCACCATCGTGCGCGAGCTGGGGTCCAAGCGCGTCGTCATCATCGACCAGGACAGCTACTACAAGAACCTCGAGGACGTCCCGTTCCGTGATCGCGAGGCGCGGAACTTCGACCATCCCGATGCGTTCGACAGCGACCTGCTCCACCAGCACTTGAGCGCGCTGCTCGAGGGCCATCCGATCGAGCAGCCGGTGTACGACTACAACGAACACCGGCGCACCAAGGACACGCGGCGCATCAGCGATCACCTGGTGATCGTGCTCGAAGGCATCTTGATCTTCCATGACCCCGAGTTGCGCGCGCTCATGGACATCAAGCTGTTCGTGGACGCCGACTCGGACGTCCGGCTCATGCGCCGCTTGCGCCGCGACCTCATCGAACGCGGCCGCTCGGTCGACTCGATCCTGCGCCAGTACGAAGAGAGCGTGCGGCCCATGCACCTGCAGTTCGTGGAGCCGAGCAAGCGCTTCGCCGACGTCATCATCCCGGGTGGCGGCCACAACAAGGTGGCCATCGACCTGGTGAAGACCAAGATCCGCGAACTGCTGCGCGAACGCGGCGTCGACGCGAGTACGCCGCTGACCACGACCTAGCCTGACCTATTCATGAACCGTGAGCCGAGAGGGTCGGATGTCCGTGAAGCGCAAGGAGATGGTGTGGCCGGCGACGCAGTCGTGTTGATGACACTACGAGGAGCCGGCCATGCCAGCTCCGCAGCGATTCATGGGCAGCCGGCCCTTGCAGGCCACGGGCTCATGAATAGGTCGGGCTAGGTCACGCGGGCAGGCGGAGGCGCT
>JANNWR010000068.1:0-4786 GCA_031408715.1 bacterium | reverse complement strand
AGCGCACGGATCTCAACACTCCAGCGGGTCCATTCGCGGTCACCGTCAGTGATCTGAATGGGGACAGTTCGCCTGACCTCGCCGTCGCAGACTACTCCGCGGCACAGGTGAGCATCCTCATGAACGACGGGCAAGGGCAGCTCGGGGCCCCGACGAACTATCCCAGTGGTCTCAATCCAACGAGCGTCGCCATCGGTGACCTGAACGGCGACCTTGTGATGGACCTCGTGTCCGCAAGTTGGAGTTCAAGCCTGGTTTCGGTCTACCCGGGGCTCGGAGGTGGAGTGCTCGGCGCGCGCGCCGACCTCGCCTCAGGCTTTCGTTCGATCTCCTCTTGGCTGGTCGATCTGAACGCGGACGCTGTCCTCGATCTCGTGGTGGCGATTCGTAGCGCCGGCAGGATCGAAGTCCGGCTTGGGGACGGGGCTGGAGGGTTTGGGCCGAGGACCAGTTTCCTCGCAGGTGCCTTCCCCTATTCGATCGCGAGCGGCGACCTCGATCACGATGGAGACGTCGATCTCGTGGTTGGTCATGACGCCTCAGGCTTTGTCTCCGTTCTGCTTGGGAACGGAGTTGGGGGGTTCAGTGCGCCCACGAATGTCTCCGCGGGTGCGACGACCCGTTCGGTCGCTTTGGGCGATCTGGACCACGACACGAACCTGGATCTCGTCGTCGTCGACATGGCCGCAAACGTCGTCTCAGTCATGCTCGGAAATGGTGCCGGGGGACTTGGAACGAAGGTGGACTTCGCGACCGGTGCGGGACCCGCATGGGTCGCGATTGGCGATCTCAACGGTGATGCGAATCTCGACCTGGCCGTCGCCGACCAGACCGGAAATGCGGTATCGATGCTCTATGGCGATGGCGCAGGCGGTCTGTCGTCGCATCAGGACATCGCCGTGGGGAGCACGCCGTCGGGCGTCGCGATCGCCGACCTCGATGCCGATGGGAACAACGACGTGGTCGTTGCGAATCTCGGGAGCGGAACGGTCTCCATCCTGCGACGTATCGTTCAACCGGTCTTGGTTCAACTCTCGTCGTGCGACTCTTGCCACGTCGGTCCGATTGACGTGGATCTTGCGAGCGGCCGCATTCTGATGCTGCCGGAGGTGGAGACGCAGGACAGTGTCTACTTCCAGGTCGGTTACATCGACCCGGATGGACAATCTCATCAGTTGACCCTCGACCCGGTCGATCATGCTGATCCCGCCTGGACGGCTGACGGCACGCACGTCACTTACATGCGCTCCGACGCTGACGGGGTGAACATCTACTGGAGTGCGCTCGCGGGTGGCGGGGAGGTCGCGCTTACGACGGGGCCCGGGATTCGTCGTGCTGGACGGCTCTCACCCTCGAACTCGACTCTCGCCTATCTTGAGCTTGTGGGTACCGCACCGGCCTTGGTCTGGGATCTGGCGTTTCGTGACCTACCGTCGGTTGGTGTTCCTCCGGCTGCGGGGAGGAGCCCACTCTCGCTCAGCGTCGGAGCCAATCCGTGGCAATCCGGTGATGCATTGCCGATTCGATTCGCGCTCCCGCAACCCGGGGCCGCCGTTCTCGATGTCTACGATGCACGCGGAGCCTTCGTTCGAAATCTGTTTCGTGGGTCGGCCCCTGCCGGAACTCGATCGATCAGCTGGGATGCGCGAGATCGGGCGTCCCGCGATGTACCCTCGGGCCTCTATTTCCTGCGCCTGAGGAGTGCCGTGGGCGTGCGAACAACAAAGGTCGTCTTGATGCGATGATCGGTCAGGGTGGAGGCGCATCGATGTTGACTCACTCGTTTTGCGCTCTCGCGGAGTCTGGGGTGAGTCTTCGCCTTCGGGAGGTCGTGGTGAGGTGCGCTCTGCGGGATTGGACGGGCTCGCAAGCCGGTCGCAGAGCCAGGAGCCGCCACCGCAGGTGCGTGCCCGCCGGTGCCCCTACGCAGCTGACTGTCGGCCGGCCTGTTGACCGCCCCCCGCACGGTTCCGTACGGTTCGGGCTCCTGAACGCCGTGTCCTGAAGCCCCCAAGGAGCGACTCCGTGCGTGACGTGCTGGCCCTGATCCTGTCGGGCGGTGGCGGTGAGCGGCTCGGCGTCTTGTGCGCCGAGCGCGCGGTGAGCGCGCTGCCGTTCGGCGGCAAGTATCGCGTCATCGACTTCGTGCTCAGCAACTGCTGCCACTCCGGTGTCAGCCATGTCGGCGTGCTGGCGCAGCACGCGCCTGCTTCGCTCAACGATCACATCGGTGCGGGCCGGCCGTGGGATCTCGACCGCCGCTCCGGTGGCATCGTCATCCTGCAGCCCTACCAGACCCGCAGTCACGCCGGCTGGTATCGCGGCACCGCCGACGCGATCACGCAGAACTGGGACTGGATCGAGGAACACAGCCCGGACCGTGTGCTGGTGCTGTCGGGCGATCACATCGTGCGCATGGACTATCGGCCGCTGATCGCCGCGCACATCCAGCGCGAGGCCGCGGTGACCGTCGCGGTCACGAAGGTGCCGGCCGACGAGGCGTACCGCTTCGGCATGGTGCACGTCGAGCGCTCGGGCCGGATCAAGAGTATCGAGGAGAAGCCGCAGCGCACCGACGCCGCGCTCGCCAACATGGGCATCTACCTGTTCGAGACGGAGCGGTTGCGCGAGATGCTCAAGGCGCGACCGGTCGATGTCGTGCTCGACATCCTGCGTCCTCAGGTCGCCGCGGGCCACCGCGTGTACGCGCACGAGTTCAATGGGTACTGGGAGGATGTCGGCACCGTGGCGTCGTACTATCGCGCCAACCTCGAGCTCGTGCGGCCCCATCCGCGGCTGGTGCTGCACGATGCGCGCTGGCCGATCCTGACGCGAGACGAAGAGCGTCCGCCAGTGTGGGCCGGTTCGGATGCCGTGATCGAGGACAGCCTGGTCGCGAACGGTTGCCGCGTCGAAGGCCGCGTGCGGCGTTCGATCCTGTTCCCGGGTGTGCACGTCGGCCCGGGCGCCGACATCAACGAGTCGGTGATCATGGCGGACACGAAGCTGTCCGCGAACGTCCGGATCGACCACGCCATCCTCGACAAGTATGTGAAGGCGGGCGCGGGGGCGGTCGTAGGTGAGGGCGACGGCAGTGCCGGTACCGAACTCGACTGGCTCGCCGGTCTGGCACTGGTCGGCAAGGACACCTGGTTGCCCGAGAACGCACGCATCCACCGCCCGAGCGCGATCGGCGTGGGTGGCCGTTACGAGGACCTGCACGATGGCGTGCTCGAGCCCGGGACGGTGGTGCCGAACCGGCGTTGGTACGAGGAGCTGCGATGAGCCGCTACGCGTTCATCCTCGCCGGCGGCGTCGGCAGCCGCCTGTGCCTGTTGTCCGAGCGGCGCGCCAAGCCGGCCGTGCCGTTTGGCGGCAAGTACCGCATCATCGACTTCACGCTCTCCAACTGCGTGAACTCCGGCATCTTCGACGTGGGTGTGCTGACGCAATACCGCCCGACGTCGCTGAACCAGCACATCGGTATCGGGCGGCCGTGGGACCTCGATCGCACGCGTGGCGGCATCCAGCTGTTGCAACCGGCGCCGGGCCTGTCGCAGAGCGACTGGTACCAGGGCACCGCCGATGCAATCTACCAGAACATCGTGCACCTGAAGCGCCGGCGTACGGAAGAAGTGCTGATCCTGTCCGGCGATCACGTCTACCAGATGGACTACAACGTCCTGTACGCGTTCCATCGCCGGAACAACGCCAGCCTGACCGTGGCGGTCACCGAGGTGCCGGTCGACGAAGTCGACCAGTTCGGCATCCTCGAGACCGAGCCCAATGGCCGCGTCACCGCGTTCAAGGAGAAGCCCAAGGGGCCGATCACGTCGCGGCTGGCGTCGATGGGCGTCTACCTGTTCGATCGTGAAGCCCTTATCAAGTGGCTGGTCGAAGACGCCGCCATGCTCGAGTCATCCCATGACTTCGGCAAGGACCTGCTTCCCCGCCTGGTGGCGCGCGGGGAAGGGGTGTTCGCGTACCGCTTCCCGGGCTATTGGCAGGACGTCGGCACGCTCGACTCCTACTACCGCGCAAACCTCGAGTTCGTGCAGCCCACGCCGCCGCTCGACATGACCGATCCGGAATGGGTCGTGCACACGCAGACCGCCGACCGCCCGCCCGTGCGGGTCGAGTCCGGCGCACGCGTGTCGCGCAGCCTGCTCGCGAACGGTTGTTCGATCCAGGGGGAGGTCGTGAACTCCGTGCTCTTCCCGGGCGTGGTCATCGAACGTGGCGCCGTGGTGCGCGACAGCATCGTCATGCACGACACCGTCGTGGGCGCCGGCGCGGTGCTCGACAAGGCGATCATCGACAAGGAAGTGCGTATCGGCCGGGGTGCGAAGATCGGCGTCGGCGAAGACATGACCCCGAATCGCGCCTGCCCCGAGCATCTGTCGAGCGGGCTGGTGGTCGTCGGCAAGCGTGCGCGGCTCCCCGAGGGCATCAGCGTGGGCCGCAATGCGCGGATCGGCGCCAGCGTGACCGAGGAGTCGTTCACCGCACCCGTGCCGTCGGGCGGCGTGGTGGACGGCCCGGAATCGATGCACTGACGAGAGCGCGGGGCTGCCCGCGCTAGCCCGACCTATTCATGAACCGTGAGCCGAAAGGGCCGGATGTCCGTGAAGCGCAAGGAGCTGGCGTGGCCGGCGACGCAGTCGTGTTGATGACACTACGAGGAGCCGGCCATGCCAGCTCCGCAGCGATTCATGGGCAGCCGGCCCTTGCAGGCCACGGGCTCATGAATAGGTCGGGCTAGGTCACGCGGGCAGGCGGAGGCGCT
>JANNWR010000067.1:0-4234 GCA_031408715.1 bacterium | reverse complement strand
GCCGACCAGCACATGCCGGACGTGGCGGTGGACGAGCGCGGGCGGGTATACGTGGCGTGGTACGACCGGCGCGGCTACGAGCTGGGCGACAGCGTGAACGCGTATGTGGCGGTGTCCGTCGATGGCGGCGAGACGTTCGGGTCCGACCAGCGGTTGTCGCGCGCGGGTAGCTACTGGAGCGGTAACCGTGAGGCGGGCGGGTTCGGCGAATACGTGGGGGACCGCATCGCGGTGGCGGCGGGTGCGGACTTCGGGGTGGTGGCGTGGGCCGACTTCCGCGACATCGACCGCGGCGCGACGGACGCGAACGTTTACTCGGCGCGCATCGTGGACATCCCGGTCGCGGTCACGGACGTCTCGGACTTCTCGGCGAGCCCGCACGAGGCGGGCGTGCGGCTGGCGTGGCACGTGAACGACGTGCGGGCGGTGACGGGGCTGCGCGTGTACCGGCAGAGTCCGGAGGGCGACGAGCTGCCGCTCGGGACCGCCGAGATCGAGGCGCGCGCGGCGGGAGCGTACGAGTACGTGGACCGCACGGCGGAGCCGGGGGCGAGCTACACGTACCGGTTGCGCATCGCTCGCGGTGTCGGTGCGGACTGGCTGGGGCCGGTGGAGGCGAGCATGCCGGCGGCGATCCGGGCACTGGCGTGGCGGCGGGCGTGGCCGAACCCGTTCGCGGGCGCGACCGAGCTGCACCTGGCGGTGCCGCAGGCGGCCGAGGGCGCGGTGCGCGTGTACGACGTGCAGGGCCACGAAGTGCGCACGCTGCGGGCGGGCCGATTCGAGCCGGGCGAGGTCTCGCTCGCGTGGGACGGCCGCGACGCACGCGGCAACGCGGTGGCACCCGGCGTGTACTTCCTCGCCGCACGCGTGGGCGCAGCCTCGGTGCGCATGAAGCTCGCGCGGGTGCGGTGAGGGAGTCGGCGCCGCCGCCAGCATGCTCGTCGGCAGCCTACAACAGGTCTTAGCGCAGCGCGGTCACCACGATGTTGTCGTAGTACACCGTGCACTGGGCGCTGCCACCCGTGTACGCCGGCAGCGCGATCGCGCCAGTGGTGCGCGCGTTCTTCACCTCGGGCCGGTCCAGTTTCAGGTCGCCATTCACGAATACGCGGAAACGTGTGCGGCGGGCCTCGACCCGGATGTGATTCCAGGCACCGTTCGCATTGGTGGCCGAGGCGCGGCCGAGCGGCCATTCGCGATGGTACATGAGCACATCCTGGTATGCGCCGCCGCGCAGGTCGACGCCGATCCCGGAGTCCTCGTGCACGCGCACGACCACGCCCTTGTCGACGCCGCGCATCATGCAGACGTCGACATCAACGGTGACGTCGGTCCAGGACGTGTCGCCAGCGTAGATCAGCGAGCGGAGCTGCTTCTCATCCGGCAGGTCGGCGCGCAACATGCCGCGCACCACGGTCCAGACTCCGGCGCGATCCGGCTTCCAGCGTTCGAGCTTGCCACTCGAGAAGTCGTCAGAGAACAGCACCGTGCCCGCCGGCTTCTGGAAACGCGGAGGCGTGCTGGGCAGCGCGAGACGCGTCTCGTCTGGTGCGGCGCCCACGAGCAGGAGCACGGCACCGGCGGACCACGCGAGTCGAATGAGTCGGGCATCCATACGGCTGCGAACCATGCCACCCCCCGGAGATCGAGTCCAACCGGACCCCGCTCCCCAAGGAGTATCGGCGGTCCGGCCCGCAGACACGAGCGGCGGACCGGCGGATCGTGAAAAGGAGATATTCCGCTGGCGGCTGTTCCCGGACCGGGTGGGACTAAGCGAACCCTGGGCCAGCTACTACCGCGGCGACCGGAAGACCCCGCGGATCCCGAACCACCGCCGGCACCGGCTCAAGCTGGCAGTTTGAGAGAGATCGCCCCGACCGCGGGCGAACACCGGCGGAGGCGTCAACAATCATCACCGCACAAGGGCAAGCCCAGCCCCGCGCCAGGACGGAAGTGGCTCGCGGTTGGTGGCCGTCCCCGCCCGTGCTAGCTTGGCCCCATGGCCAAGAAGAAGCGCAGCATCGGCATCATCGGTGTCCCGATCGACCTCGGAGCAGGTCGCCGAGGGGTCGACATGGGCCCCTCCGCCATCCGCATCGCCGACCTCGAGAAGCGCCTGGAGGAACTCGGGCACAAGGTCGAGGACTACGGCGATCTGGACGTCATGATCCCGGAGACGCAGAAGGTCGGCACCGGCAAGATGCGCTACAAGAAGCCCATCCTGTCGGCATGCAAGGACCTCATGAAGGCTGTCGACAAGTGCCTTACCGAGGGCCGGATGCCTCTGGTCCTTGGCGGCGACCACAGCATCGCCATCGGATCCGTGGCCGGCTCCACGAACTTCTACGCCCGTCAGGGCGAGTCGCTTGGCCTCATCTGGTTCGACGCGCACGGCGACGCCAACACGCCCGATACCACGCCGAGTGGCAACATCCACGGCATGTCGCTCGCGGTCTCGCTGGGTTACGGCGACCCCGATCTCGTGAACCTCGGCGGCCGCGCGCCCAAGGTACAGGCGCGCAACACCGTGCTCATCGGCATCCGCGACATCGACTCGGGCGAGCGCGACTTCCTGAAGAAGAGCGGCGTGACTTGTTACACGATGCGAGATCTCGACGAGCGGGGCATGCGTGACGTGCTCGACGAGGCCATTCGCACCGCCAGCGACGGCACCGCTGGCATCCACCTGTCGTTCGACCTCGACGTCGTGGATCCGGAAGACGCTCCCGGCACCGGCACGCCGGTGTGGGGCGGCATCAGTTACCGCGAAGCGCACCTCGCCATGGAGATGTTCAACGACCGCGCCAACATCGTGTCGTTGGACTTGGTCGAGGTGAACCCGGTGCTCGATTCACAGAACATGACCGGTATTCTCGCGGCCGAACTCGCGCAGAGCGCACTGGGCAAGACGATCCTGTAGTCGCTCTGCGCGCTGTAGGTCGCCGCGCTACACGGCCGCGCCGTGCGGGGCCGCGCCGCGCGGGGCCGAGTTCGTCGGGACGGGAAAGCTGCGAGCGGCCCGCGTGCGGACTCAGGTCTTCGTCGCCCGCACCAGCTTCGCCAGTGTCACTGCCAGCCTGGGATGGGCGTCGAACGCGCGCGCGAACGCGTCCTCGCGCCGTGCACCCTTGGCGCGGATGACAGCCGCCAGCGCGTGCCGCTGCGCCACCGGCCAGCGCGCGACGTTCGGCAGCAGCGTGACGAGCGGTGCCCAGCGCTGCCAAGCGTGCCGCTCTTCGGCGCTCCAGCCCGAGGGCGAGATGCCGAGCAATGCGCGCGCTTCGCGTTCGCATTCCGAAGCCGCTCGCCCGCGGTCGCCGGCGAAGCGCCGCGCGATCATCTGGGTCACCGCGACACCGGCCGCGGGAAGCTCGAGCTCGCCGATGACATCGTCTCGTTCGCTTCCGAGTGACCAGTACAGATTCGTGCGCGCCAGCTTGCGCAGCGTAGAGGCCCCGCTGCGATAGCCCGGTGTGCGCTGCATGCGGGCGAGTTCGCGCTGCATGAGCGCACGCGTGGCGCGCGTACGCGGCCGGAAGCCGAGCTTCTGGTAGAACCACCACGCACCCGACTCGACCGCCTCTTCATTGTGGTCGCCGAGCTGGTAGGGGTAGATCGTGAACGTCTCGGTGCCGAACAGCGCCCGCGTCATGCCCACGACCTTGCCGTACACCGGGCCAGCTTCGGCGCCCCGGAACGTGTCGAACACGTTGAACGCGATCTCGGCCGAACGGTAGAGCGCGCTCGTGAGCACGTAGCCCACCGGCACGCCGTTCTTGAGCGTGAGAAAGCCGTACACGCTCTCGAGCAGCAACCGTCGTTCGGGCCGCGCGCCGATCATCAGGAAGCTCAGGCCGTCGCCACAGTCGATGTGGCGCACGTCGCGCGCGTCGCCCCACGCGAATACGTCCAGGTCGCGCGCGCGTGTGACCATTGCTTCCATGGCCAGCGCCACGGCGCGTTCGCCGTCGCGAAGCGACAGCGGCGTGATGCGTCGCGGTGGCGCCGCCGCCGCAACGGTGAGATCGGGCCGGCCCGCGAAGGCGCCATTCTGGAAGCGAATCGCGCGCACCGGCCAGCGTGCGCGCGTGCGCGATGGCGTCGGGTCGCTGTTTCGCTCGGCACCATCGCCACGCAGCCGGTACGGAATTCCGAGCCCATCGTGCACGCGTTCGAACACCGCGTCATCGGCGAGCCGTGCCGAGAGTTGTCGTGCGAGGAACGCGCCGTC
>JANNWR010000066.1:0-41798 GCA_031408715.1 bacterium | reverse complement strand
CGCGGGCGCTCGATCGACACCAGCATGGGATTCACACCGCTCGAGGGGCTGCTCATGGGCACGCGCTCGGGTGATCTCGACCCGTCGCTGGTGTTCCACATCCTGCACGCCGAGGATCTGGACGAACACCAACTCACCGCGATGCTCAACAAGCATTCGGGGCTGTATGGCCTCTCGGGTGTTTCGGGCGACATGCGGGAGATCCTGGCCGAGGAGGGCAAGGGGCATGAGCGCGCGAAGCTGGCCGTCGACACGTTCTGTTACCGGCTGCGCAAGTACATCGGGTCCTACATGGCGGCGTTGGGCGGGCTCGATGCGCTGATCTTCACGGGCGGCATCGGTGAGAACTCCGCCGTCATCCGCCAGCGCACGCTCGCGGGACTCGAGGGGCTCGGCATCGAACTGGACGCGAGCGCCAATGATGCGGCAGTCGGCCGGGAAGCCCGTATCTCGACTGCGGCGTCGCCGAACGCCGTGCTGGTGATCCCCACGAACGAAGAGCTGCTGATCGCGCGGGACACCGTTCGCCTCGTGGAGCCCGTTGTGGACTGAGCAAGTTTAGGCGTGCCCGCGATCGGTCACTTCGCGAGAGCACCCGGAGGGAGAGAGCACCGTCAGCGCCTTGCAAACTGCACGTGGACTTGACCTTGACCCCTGCGGAGTGGGTGCATAGACTCTTGATGCACGTCTTCGTCCATCGCCGTCCCATCCGGATCGGGCCGCACCCGACTCAGGAGCTGAAACCGCCTATGAAGTCGTTCCTCTCGCGCACGATCGCCGCCGCCGTGATGCTGGCCATCGCGGTCGCGCTGATCGGTGCCGCCGCGCCGTCCAAGGTGCTCGAACCCAACAAGGTCGTGATCCTTTCGACCACCGACGTGAAGGGTAAGAACGAGCCGTGTGGTTGACACACCCCCAAAGGGGGTCTCGCCCGGCGGGCGAGTTTCGCAGACAGCATCAAGACGCAGTTCGGTCAGGTCGTCGTGGTCGATGGCGGAGGTTTCTTCCCCGACGAGGCCGACAGCCTGTACCGCGACAAGGCCTGGTTCCTCATGGACGGCATGGTCCTGCTGGGTACCGACGCTGCGGGCTTGAGCGAAAAGGAACTCAAGTACGGCCGCGGCTGGCTCCTGGCGCAGCTCAAGCGGTCGCGGCTGCCCATGGTGTGCGCGAACGTCTGGGACAAGGCCACCAAGAAGACGCTCGTGCCGCCGTATCGCATCGTCAAGAAGGGCAACGTCTCGATCGGCATCTTCGGGCTCAACAGCGACAAGGTCGATCTCGGTCCGGCGCGTGACTCGCTCACCACCGAAGATCCGGTGGTCGCCGCCAAGCGGGTGGTGGCCGAGATGCGCAAGCAAGGCGCTACGGTCGTCGTGTTGCTGTCGCAGTTGGGCAAGGTCGAATCCGAGGACATGGTCACCGGCATCGACGGCATCGACGTGGTCATCGCGGGCCGCAACGTGCCCATGCTGCAGAAGGGCCGCATGATCAAGAACTCGGTCGCGGTCTACGGCGGCGAACAGGGCCAGCACATGGGCCGCACCATCGTCACGCTCGACGCGGGCAAGAAGATGCTGACGGGTGAGAACGACGTGTTCGTGATGGGGCCTGATGTCGGGGAGAAGCCCGAGATCCTGAACCTGGTCAAGAGCTTCAACGACGCGTTCAACGACAAGATGCGCAAGCTCGAGAAGGAGCGCGCCGCGGTCGCGACCAAGCAGACCGGTGGCGAGGGCGAGGTCCAGAAGCAGTCGGTGGAGCACTTCGTGGGCTCGGAAGTCTGCCAGCGCTGCCACCAGCCCGAATACCAGCAGTGGCTGACCACCGGCCACGCGCAGGCCTGGCAAACACTGGTCGACAACAAGAAAGAATCCACGCCGGAATGCGTGACGTGCCACGTCGTGGGCTACAAGCAGCCGGGCGGGTTCCAGACCGCGGACGACGCAGCCAAGCTCGGCAATGTGCAGTGCGAGAACTGCCACGGGATGGGCACGGCGCATGAGGCGATGCCGGCCCAGCCGCAGAAGGTGACCCAGGCGACGTGCGTGGGTTGCCACACCGCCACGAACAGCCCCGCGTTCAACTTCGCGGTCTACCAGCCGCACATCCTGCACAAGGTGCCCGCGGTCATGCCGCCGCTCCCGCCGAACCCGGCGAAGGAGAAGATGAAGGCCGGCGGTACGGGGCACTGAGCGGCTCCGATTCCTCCGTGAACGCGAAAGCCCCCGTGGATCCCCACGGGGGCTTTCGCGTACATGGGGCCCGTGGGACTCCCGCACTGCTCGCCGGACGGACATGTTCATGCAGCTCGGGTGCAGTTCGCGCCTGACCACCGCCCGGGTGAACCGCGAATCTCCTTCGCCCCGCTTGCCAACGCCGCGCCCGGCTCATAACTTCCCGTCGGCCCAGAGAATGCGGCCCCCGTATGCAGTCCCGGGGCGCGCCGGCCGCTCCCAGTTCGTCTGACCCTTCCCAGGAGCGACCCCGTGAGCAACGTCCTTGAGGGCGTGCATTACTCCGAGTCCATTCTCGATACCGTCGGCCACACGCCGCTCGTGCGCCTGCGTAAGGTGGCCCGCGACCTGCCGTGCCCGGTGCTCGCCAAGCTCGAGTTCTTCAATCCCGGCGGCAGCGTGAAGGACCGCATCGGAGTCGCCATGGTGGATGCGGCCGTGAAGGACGGACGGCTGAAGCCCGGCGGCACGATCGTCGAGTGCACTTCGGGCAACACCGGGCTGGGGCTCGCGATGGTCGCTGCGGTGCGCGGCTATCGCGCGGCGTTCTGCATGCCGGACAAGGTCTCGAGCGAGAAGGTCTACCTGTTGAAGGCATTCGGCGCCGAGGTGTTCCTGAGCCCCACGGCGGTCGAGCCCGAGCACCCGGACAGCTACTACAGCGTCGCCAAGCGCATCTCGAGCGAGCGGCCGGGGGCGGTGCTCATGAACCAGTATCACAATCCGGCCAACCCGGAAGCACACTTCAAGAGCACCGGGCCGGAGTTGTGGGAGCAGACCAAGGGTCGGATCACGCACTTCGTGGCCGGCATGGGAACAGGCGGCACGATCAGCGGCACAGCCAAGTACCTGAAGAAGATGAACGACAAGATCCAGATCATCGGCGCCGATCCGGTGGGCTCGATCCTCAAGCATTTCAAGGAAACCGGTCAGATGAGTGAGGCCCACACGTACAAGATCGAGGGCGTGGGCGAGGACTTCATCCCGACCGCGACCGACTTTTCGGTGGTCGACCGCATCCTGAGCTGCAATGATCACGATGGCCTGAACCTGACGCGCACCCTGGCGCGCGAAGAGGCCATCTTCGTGGGTGGTTCGTCTGGTATGGCGGCGTGGGTCGCGCTCGAGGTCGCGAAGGGCTGCGGTCCCAATGACCTCGTGGTCGTGCTGCTGCCGGACACGGGTGAGCGTTACTTGAGCAAGGTGCACAATGACGAGTGGATGCGCGACAACCACCTGCTCGACCCGTCGAGCTTCAACGCCGGGCACATCGCCGGCGGCAAGGCGTCGCGCGTGCGCACGTTGTTCAAGGTCGAGTCGGGTGAGCCCCTGAAGCGCGCACTGGCTCTGATCCAGCAGCACGACGTATCGCAGTTGCCGGTCTTCCGGGGCAAGGAAGTCGTAGGCACGTTGGACGACGCCGACGTGCTGAAGACCGCCCTCGCCGATCCGGGCGCGCTCGAGCGCCCGCTCGACAGCATCATGGGGCCGGCGCTCCCCGTGGTCGGAGTGGACGAATCCGCGGACGTCGTCACCAAACTGCTCGCGACGCGTGCCTCGGCCGTGCTCGTGCAGCGCGACGGGGCCGTGACCGGCATCCTGACGCGTTTCGACATGTTGCAGTTCATCGCGGGAGGGGAGTAGTGGCCAAGCTGAAGGCGGATGCCGGCATCAGTACCAAGGCGATCCACGCCGGCCAGTCGCCGGATCCCACGACCGGCGCGGTCATGACACCGATCTACCAGACCAGCACGTACGCGCAGGAGAAGCTCGGGACGCACAAGGGCTTCGAGTACGCGCGCACGCACAACGCCACGCGCGCCGCGCTCGAGGGCAATCTCGCCGGGCTCGAGGGTGCCAAGCACGGGCTGTGCTTCGGTTCCGGGCTCGCGGCCACGAACGCGCTCATCCAGACGCTGTCGGCCGGCGACCACGTGGTGTGCGGGCAGAACACCTATGGCGGCACGTTCCGGTTGTTCGACAAGGTCTGGAAGCGGCACGGCCTCGGGTTCACGTTCGTCGATGCCACGAGTACCGACGCCATTGTCGCGGCGTTCCAGCCCAACACCAGGATGGTGTTCGTCGAAACACCCACGAACCCGCTCATGCAGCTCACGGACATCGCGGCCGTGGCCAAGGCGGCGCATGCCAAAGGCATCAAGGTCGTCGTCGACAACACGTTCATGACGCCCTACTTCCAGCGCCCGCTGGAACTGGGCGCCGACGTGGCGTTCCACTCGGTGACCAAGTACCTGAACGGCCACAGCGACATGATCGGCGGCGCGCTGCTGACGAGCGACGACGCGCTGCACGAGCAGTTGCGCTTCCTGCAGAACGCCGCCGGTGCGGTGCCGGGGCCGATGGACTGCTTTTTGTGCCTGCGCGGCACCAAGACGCTGGCCGTGCGCATGCAGCGCCACGACGAGAACGCCCGCGAACTGGCCGCCGTGCTCGAGAAGCATCCCAAAGTGCGCAAGGTGTTCTATCCCGGGCTCCCGTCCCACCCGCAGCATGCACTGGCCCGCAGCCAGATGAGCGGCTTCGGCGGCATGATCTCGTTCATCCCGGGCGACGGCTCGCTCGACGCGGGGCGCGCGATGTTCGACCGCTTCCAGCTGTTCACGCGCGCCGAGAGTCTGGGGGGCGTCGAGAGCCTGGTGTGCCACCCGGCCTCGATGACGCACGCCTCGGTGCCGCGCGAACACCGGCTCGCCATGGGCTTCGAGGACGGATTGCTGCGGCTGTCGGTGGGCATCGAGGACGTGAAGGACCTGCGTGCCGATCTGGAACAGGCGCTTGGCTCGGTCTGAGGGCAAGGGGATCCTGCGCCGGGGCAGGGCTCGCGTGCTGTCCGCGACCTTGGCGCTGGTGATGCTCGCCGGCTGCGGCGGCGGCGATGCGCGGCTGCTGATCGTGACCTCGAACGATGTCTCGGGCAAGACGAGCCCGTGCGGCTGCCACACGCCCAAGGGCGGTCTGGCGCGTCGTGCGGCGTTCTTGGATAGCGTGCGCGGCAAACGGGCGAACGTGCTGGTGCTCGACGCGGGCAACTTCTTCCCGGCCACCGATGACGAGCGCGAGGTGGCCCCGTTCATGCTGGCTGCCATGGCCACTCTGGGCACGCAGGCCGCGGGTGTGGGCGTGAATGAACTGCGCTACGGGTACTCGTTCGCGCGTGAGCACGCGCGCTCGGCTGGCGTGCCGCTGGTGAGCACGAACATCGTACGCTTCGAGCTCGGCGAGCCCGCGTTCGAAGGTTGGCGGCTCATCGAAACGGGTGGCATGAAGGTCGGCGTCTTCGGACTGGCGTCGGAGACGAGTGACCTGGGGCCGGCGCGCGACTCGTTGCGCATCGATCCGGCCGAGCCTGCGGCGCGCAAGGCGGTCAATGCCCTGCGCGCGCTGGGCGCGCAACGCATCGTACTGCTGTCACAACTCGGCCAAGCCGAGGGCGAGAGCGTGGCGGTGCACGTGCCGGGTATCGACCTCGTGGTCGGCGGCGGGGGCGTGCCCGTGCGCCCCGATGGCGTGCGCGCGGGCAGCGCGGTGGCGGTATACGGCGGCAACCAGGGCTGGCAGGTCGGCGTCGTGGACGTGCCGGCGAGCAAGTCCGGGCAGTCGCCCCTGAGTGCGCGCACCGTGGTGCTGGATCCCAGCGTGAAGAACCAGCCCGCCATGGCTGCGCGGGTCAAGGCGTTCGAGGACACGCTCAACGCCCATCTGCGCGCGCGCGACGCCGCACTGGGCCCGGCGCCCACGACCGGCGGTACTGCCGAGCACTACGTCGGCATGTCGAACTGCATCAAGTGCCACGCCAGCGAGTACGCCCAGTGGCAGACCACGCCGCATGCGCGAGCCTGGAAGACGCTGGTCGATCAGCACAAGGACTCGACTCCGGCGTGTGTGGTGTGCCACGTCACGGGTTACGGCAAGCCGGGCGGATTCCGTACCGCCGACGACGCCGCACGCTTCGGTAACGTGCAATGCGAGGCGTGTCACGGCATGGGTAGCCATCACCGGGAGTGGGTGGAGGACGGCAGCACGGTCGCCGAGACGGTGTGCCGCGCTTGCCACACGGACGTGACGAGCCCCACGTTCCAGCTGGCGCTCTATCGGCCGCACGTCCTGCACAACCCGCCGCCGGGGCTCTCGCCGCTGCCCGAATCTCCCGCGCAGCGGTTGATGCGGGCCGGCAAGCCGCCACACGGTCGCTGATCGGACCACCCCGGATGAGTCAAGTCGTTGCAAGATAAGCGGTTGACTATTTCCTCGTGTTCGGTTCGCTGGCAAATACCAGTTGACAAGCAGGGGGTTCATCCTTAGCCTGCGATTCGCTTTGGAGGGAGGGTGTCCGCTCAACGGCGATCACCCTCTGGCAGCGCTCACAACCGCATATGCGCAAGGACGCTGTCGACCTGACACCGCTTTCTGCACAGTGGTGTTTTTTTCTGGGCACTCGATTCGAACATTCAGAAAAAACACGGCTGTTTCTGGCTGTCGCCGGGAACAGTATCGTGAGAGGAGGTGAACGTGCACACGATGCGTAAGCTTTTTGCTCTGGCGCTTATGGCGCTGGTTCTCGCGTTCGTCGCGGTGGGTTGCAGCAAGAAGGCGGAAGAGACGCCTGCTGCTGCCGAAACCCCTTCGATGATGAGCAGCGACAGCACGGCGATGGGTTCGATGGATTCTTCGTCGACGATGTCGGCTGATTCGACGATGGCCCACTAAGGTCGTCGTGGAAGTGTGTACAGACCGTGGGGAGTCGCGCAAAACGCGGCTCCCCTTCGGTTTTTGGCCCCGGAGGCAACCCGGGGCGGTGCTCCGGCGTATGGGGGGCATCGGTGAAAGAAGCCCCCTGACCAGAAGGAGCGCCTCGGTCCCGGTCCTGCAGCCCCGCCTCGGCGGTGGCGAGGGGGCCGACCCGACCGGTGGCGAACCCTCCCGACGTGGGGTGTCCGACGTCCAAGGCATGACGAGCGAAGGGACCTAGTGATGCGCAGACTCCCCAAGATCCTGCTCACCGGTGCGTGGGCCCTCGCGGCTCTACTCGCCCTGCCGCACCCGGGCAGCGCTGAACAGCGCACCATGCGTTTCCGGCCCGTGCCACCCGAGAGTGCCGCCCGCTACGACAGCCGCGACCGTGCGGCCGCGGCGCGCGAGGACAGTCTCGACCGGGCCGACTCCGGCAACTCGGACGTCCTGGAAGTGCCGGCGGTGCCCGTCGTGCCGAGTGTCCGTGCGACCAGCGGTGACATCGTGCGCTTCGGCAGCGACGTCACCATCACGCACGAGCAGGTCGTCGAAGGCGATGTGGTGAGCTTCGGCGGCGACGTCGAGGTGCGCGGCCACGTCACGGGCAACGTCTCCGCCATGGGTGGCGATCTCACACTGGCCCCCACCGCGCGCGTCGATGGCGACGTGGTGTGCATCGGCGGGACGCTGCGCGAGGAGGACGGCTCCAGCGTCGGCGGGCAGCGCGTCACTGCGCCGCGTACGCCCGGCGCCAAGTTGTTCATGCCCATCATCGCGGTGGTCGGCACGGGCTTCAAGATCATCACACACCTGCTCGGCATGCTGTTCGGGCTGGGACTCGCGTGGTTGTTCGTGAAACTGGCCCCGCAGCGCACGCGGAGTGCGCTCGATCAGGTGTTGCAGGAGCCCGGCCCGGCACTGCTCACGGGTTTGGCCATGCTGGGATTGATCATCCCCAGCGTCATCGCACTGGCCCTGGTCATCGCACTCCTGTGCATCACCATCATCGGCATCCCCATCGCGGCGGCCGTGGCGGTGGCCTATGGCGCGTTCTTCTTCCTGTCAGCACTGTGGGGCAGCGTCGTCGGCGCGGGAGTGCTGGGCAGCCGGCTGTACCCGCGCTTCAAGGGCGGCGAGGGAACGCTCATGCAGTCCGTGCTGTGGGGTGTCGTGGCACTGCACGGCATGCGTATCGCCAGCGATCTGCTGCACATCGTGCCGATGTTCGGGTTCCTGGGCGGCTTGCTCACGTTCATGCACTTCGTGGCCCTGTCGATCCTCGGCATCCTGGGTGCAGGTGCGCTGGTGCGCGGCGAGTACCAGCGTCGCAGCCTGCAGAACTGGTGGCAGCGCATGCGGCCGCCAAGTGGCGGTCCGCGCAACGACATGCCGCCGCCGCCGGGTTCGTCGTACGGCGCTCCGCCGCCCGCCGGATCTGGCGCCAGTGGCGCCGAAGTGATCTCGTAGCGACCACACATTCCACGATCCAGGCCCGCGCCCGATGAGGGGCGCGGGCCGTTTCGATCCCCGGCCGCGTGGGGCTCCGGTCCGGGAGCCTCCTGCGGCGCTTGCCCCTGCTCGGGCGCTGCGGCAGTGTGCCGCGATGCCGCGCCACACGAGGTGGCGCGCTCGTTCGGAGGTGCCGTGCCCGGCCTGGTGCTCTCGATGTGGACCGACCTCATGCGGCTGGCCCCGCCCGATCTGTCGCTTCCGATGCTGTGCCTGCTGTTGTTCGTGGACAATGCGACATTCGCCGCGCTCAGCACTCCGCTCCTGCTTGCCTACGCGCCACACTTCGAGCCATGGCAGGTCGGCGTGTTCGGCGCCGCCTCGGCGGGCGCGGGTAGCACCGTGCAGCTTGTCCTGTTCCGCTGGGTGCTGGGTTCCAACTGGGCGTGGGTGAAGCGCTTCGCACCGTCGCGCGACAAGGTGGAGGAAGCGCTCAAGGCGTCGCCATCGGCGTCGTTCATGGCCATCGTGATCGCACGCGCCACGCCCATACCCGATGCGCCGATCAAGCTGGTGGCCGCCGCGGGGCGGTATCCGCTGCCGCTCTACTTCCTGGCACTGCTCCTGGGTGGCATGCCGTACTTCGCGCTGCTGGCGTGGCTCGGCCACGAGTTCCCCCTGCCCCCGTGGGTGCTGCTCGTGCTCGTCGTCGTGGTGGCGCTAGTGTTCGTGTTGGAGCGCTGGAGGAAGCGTGGCCGCGCGTAGGCGTCCGAGCACGCCCCAACCAACGCGTGGGAGCACAGGCGCTCGGAGAGGCTCGAAGCGCCCACTCCACCGAGCCGGAGGCTCGGGCACCGTGAGCAGCCCTGCGGCCTCCCCGCGCCAACTCCGCCAGGCCGGAGGCCTGGGCCCCTGCGAGTCCATAGGCATCGACACCGGTGGCACGTTCACCGACGTGGTCGCCTGGCGCTACGGCGCGCGCGTCGCGTTCAAGCTGCCGTCGACGCCGCACGACCCGAGCGCGGCGGTGCTCGATTCACTCCTGCGCTCCGGCGCAGGACGTGGCACGCGTGTGCGGCATGGCTCTACGGTTGCGACGAACGCGCTGCTCGAGCGCAAGGGCGCGCGCGTCACGCTGGTCACCACCGCGGGCTTCGAGGACGTGCTCGAGATCGGCCGTCAGGACCGGCCCGAGCTCTATGCGCTCCAGCCACGGCGCATCGCACCGCTGGTGCCGGCCGCGCGCCGCATCGGCGTGCACGAGCGGCTCGCGGCCGGCGGGCGCGTGCTCATCGCACTCACCGACGCCGAGATCGCGCGTGTCGTGCGCCGCGTGCGGGCAACGAGGCCCGAAGCGATCGCCGTGGGATTGCTGCACGCTTGGGCGAATCCTGCGCACGAGCGGCGAATGACCCGCGCGCTGGCCGCACTTGGTGTCCCTGTGACCAGTGCGGCCGCACTGGTGCCGGAGATCCGCGAGTACGAGCGCATCGCCACGACGGTGGCGAACGCGTTCCTCGTGCCGCGCGTCAGCGCCTACCTGAACCGCCTGGCGGCCGGTGCACGCGGCGCCGACATCCAGATCGTGCTGTCGCACGGTGGCACTGCGCCGCCGGTGCAGGCGGCGCGTGAGCCGGTGCGGCAACTGCTGTCGGGGCCGGCGGCCGGACTGCGCGCAGCGCTCACGGCCGCACGAGCGTGCGGCCACTCGGCCGCACTCACGCTCGATGTGGGCGGCACGAGCACCGATTGCGCCTACCTCGGAGGCGACGATCGCGCAGCCGGCGCTGCTTCTGGCGACGGCCTGCCGCGCCGGCGCGGACGCGAGATCGCCGGTGTGCCGGTGCTGTGCCCCACACTCGATGTCCACACGGTGGGTGCGGGTGGTGGATCGATCGCGCGGCTCGATGCCGGCGGTGTGCTGCAAGTGGGCCCCGAAAGCGCCGGCGCCGATCCCGGCCCGGCGTGTTATGGCCGCGGTGGTCCTGCGACCGTGACCGACGCACTCGTGGTGCTGGGTGCGATCGCGGGCGACTCGCTCGCCGGCGGCGCATTGCCCATCGATCGCGCCGCCGCACGCGTCGCGTTGACCCGACTGGCGCGGCAACTTCGCATGAGCACGGCTGAACGCGCGGCCGAGGGCGTGTTGCGCGTCGCGGAGTCACGCATGGAAGCGGCTTTGCGCAAGGTCTCGGTGGAATGCGGCGAGGATCCGCGCCGGGCAGCACTCGTGGTGTTCGGCGGCGCGGGCGGACTGCACGCCTGCGCGCTTGCCGGGGCGTTGGGCATGCCGGCGGCGGTGTGGCCGCGCGACGCCGGCGTGCTGTGCGCGCTGGGCGCGCTCGAGGGCGGCTCGCGCCGCGAGCGATCTCTCAGCGTGCTCGCCGATGCTCGCGACACGCGCACGCTCACGAGTGCGTTCGCGCGACTCGAGCGCGAAGTGCTGCGGGCGTTCGTGCCCGCCGACCGCGCGCGTGTGCGGCTCGAGCGCCGCGCCGAGGTGCGCATGCTGGGACAAGCGCACGAGCTGAGCCTCGAAGGCTGGCCGCTCGCCACGCTCGCCGCGCGCTTCCATGCGTTGCACGAGCGGCGCTATGGGTTCGCCGATCGTGAGGCCGCACTGCAAGTGGTCACGGTCGAAGTCGGCGGTTGGCTGCCGGAGCAGCTGCCGCGCGAGCGCCACCAGCCGTGCACGCGCCGTGCTGCGCCATCGGAGCGCGTGCGCGTCTGGCACGGTGGCCGCGCGTTGGCGGCCTCGGTGCTGACTCGCGACGCGATGGCCCTCGGCACTGCAATCGCGGGCCCTGCCGTGGTCAGCGACGACGGCGCCACGCTGTGGGTCGCACCCGGATGGGTGGCGCGCCGTCATGCGAGCGGCGCGGTGGTGGTGACACGCGGGAGGAGATCGTGAGCGTCGCGAAGCAGCCGGCCGACGCGGTGAGCCTGGCACTCTATCGCGGTCTGTTCTCGGCGTGTGCTGAGGAGATGGGCGCGACGCTCATGCGCGCCGCGCACTCGCCCAACATCACCGAGCGGCTCGACCACTCGTGCGCGGTGTTCGACGCACGGGCGCGACTGGTCGCCCAGGCCGCGCATATCCCGGTGCATCTGGGCAGCATGCCGCGTGCGGTCGAGGCGGCCCTGTCGTTGGCGCCGTTCCGGCCCGGTGATGCCGTGCTCCTGAACGATCCGTTCGACGGTGGCACGCACCTGCCCGACCTCACCTGCATCTCGCCGGTGTTCCTGCCCGGCCGCAAAAAGCCGTCGTTCTTCGTGGCGAGCCGCGCGCATCACGCCGACGTGGGCGGTGCAGCGCCCGGCTCGCTCCCGATCGCGCGCGAGGTGTTCGAAGAGGGCGTGCGCATCCCTCCGGTGTTCGTGCGGCGCGACGGCCGCGACGTGCCGGGTGTGCTGACGCTGTTGCTCGCCAACGTGCGCACGCCGCACGAACGCCGCGCCGACCTGGCAGCACAGCTGGGTGCGCAGGTCACCGGTACGCGCCGGCTGATCGAGCTGGCCACGCGTGGGAGTGCGGCAGAACTGGAAGGCGCGGCCCAGGCGCTGCTCGATGCCACCGAGCGCCACGCACGCGCACTCGTCCGCCAGCTGCCGCAAGGCAGCTGGCGCTCTGAAGACGCGCTCGACGACGACGGCCTCGGCAACGGTCCGCTCGCCATTCGCGTCAAGCTCACCATCGCGGAGGGCCGGGTGCGGGCGGACTTCACGGGCAGTGCACCGCAGGCAGCCGGTCCGGTGAACGCCGTGCGCGCCGTGACCACGGCCGCGGTGCTCTACGTGCTCCGCTGTGTGCTGCGTGAAGACGTGGCCGTGAATGACGGGCTGCTGCGCGTCATCGAGTTGGTGACGCCATGCCCCAGCATCGTGGACCCGCAGCTGCCCGCAGCCGTGGGCGCGGGCAATGTCGAGACCAGCCAACGCATCGTCGACACGGTGTGGGGCGCGTTCGCCAAAGCATTGCCCGACCTGATGCCGGCCGCCAGCAACGGCACGATGAACAACCTGCTGATCGGCGGCCACGACGCGCGCACCGACCGAGCGTTCGCCTACTACGAGACGCTCGGCGGCGGCCATGGCGGTGGCCCCGCTGGCGCGGGCGAGAGCGCGATGCAGGCGCACATGACGAACACGCGCAACACGCCGATCGAGTCGTTCGAGCACGCCTACCCATTGCGCGTGCGCTCGGTGCGCATCCGGCGAGGCAGCGGCGGCAGGGGTCAGGCACGGGGCGGCGATGGCATCGAGCGCACGCTCGAACTGTTGGTGGCTGCTCGCGTGACCGTCATCGCCGACCGGCGCACGCGCGGGCCGTGGGGGCTGCGCGGCGGATCCGCGGGCGCGACCGGGCGTACGACGGTCACGGTGGGTAAGCGCACGCGCAAGATGCCCGCCAAGTTCACAGAGTCGCTGCCGGCAGGAGCGATCGTGACGCTGTCGAGCCCGGGGGGCGGTGGGTTCGGTCGCGTGGCGAAACCGCGCGCCACGAGGCGACCCCAGCGCTGAGCCCGGCGGCAGCTCGCGGTTGCATCGTCGTGGGTAGTTGCGTGAGGCGGGACGAAAAAAGGCGACCGCAATTGAATTCATGCTTGACGCGATCGCGGCGCAACTCTGTTGCGAAGTCTCGCTCTGGCGTGGGCCGTTACTGATCGCGCTCCTGTTCGGCGTACGCGGCTCAACGCGGTTGCGGCCGACGTTTTTCCTGCGCGGCGCCGCGTTTCGCGTCGTGTGAGCACACATGGAAGCCGCGAACACGCGTGCTAGCGTTCATGCGTGCCCCCGAGCACCCGCCCCCGAGCGGAGCTCGTCAATGTCGAGTGTCACGCTATCGCACGCTTCGAACCGCTACGCGCTCGGTTCGCTCCCGACCCCGGTGCTCGTCCGCCAGCTCGATGAGCTGGCCCGTCAGGAACTCCACACCGACGCTGACGTGCTGGCGCACATCGCCGAGCTCGACGTACGCGAGCACTACCGGTCGCTCGGGTTCTCGTCGATGCACGACTACTGCGTGCGCCGGCTGCGCATGTCCGAGGACCGGGCGAACAAGCGCATCCGGGCCTGCCGCACGGCGCTCGAGTACCCGATCATCTTCACCATGCTCTCCGACGGTCGGCTGAGCGCCACGGCGGTGCTCTTGCTGAAGGCTCGGCTCACGCCTGAGAACTCCCGGGAGCTGCTGGCGGCCGCCGCCTCGCTCTCGACCGAGGCGCTGGAGCTCATGCTCGCGAAGCGCTTCCCCCGGGCCGAGCTTGTGATGGCCCAACCCGCCCTGGCGCTGACCAGCGGAATTGCTGGGAATTCCGGGGTCGAGGTGGCCGCGCGGCCACCTCTGGACCCGTCCGGTGCGGCGGGTTCTGACGCCCCAGTGGTGCCGGTTTCCGCATGCGATGCCGCGCGCGACTCGTCCGCGCAGCGTCCCGCGCTGCACGCGAAGTTCACGCCGCTCTCGGGCGAGTGCGTCGCGTTGCGCGGCCAGCTGTCGCTCGCCGCCTACGAGCACTTCCAGCGCGTCCGCGCTCTCGCCTCCCACGCGGTGCCGTCGGGCAACGCGGCGCTGGTGATCGAGTACGCGCTCAAGCTGGCGGCCGACCTGCTCGACCGCAAGAAGTTCGGCCGCGGCGTGCGCACGCACCCACGCAACGGTGAGCCCAACGGCCGCTACGTGCCGGCCGCGATCCGGCAGGCGGTGTGCGAGCGCGACGGCGGCCGTTGTACGTTCACGGCCCCGGACGGCACACGCTGCGGCTCGGAGTGGCGGCTCGAGCTCGACCACATCGTGCCTCTCGCCCAGGGCGGCAAGACCACGGTCGACAACCTGCGGTCGCTGTGTGGCCCGCACAATCGCCACGAGGCCAAGCGGATCCTGGGCGCATCGTTCGTGGCGGGACGCATCGAACGCGCGCACGCCGAGCGAATGCGCGCTCGGCATCGCAAGACGAAACAGGAGGCGTTGCGTGCGGGGGCTGAACGATCAGGCGGCGCGCAACACAGCACGGGGCAGGAGGGAGCGCCGGCTGACGCCGTGACTCACGCCACGCCCGGGAATGAGGCATCGCCAGCAACCGAACCAGCCCGAGATCCCGCTGCCCAAGAGGGGCCGGCCACCCACGCGCCGGACGTCACGAGCGGGCCGCCCGTCGCCGGCCCGGCGCCTCGTGCCATCGAGGCCGACGTGATCGCAGCGCTCCGCAGCCTGCGGCTCACACTCGCGGAGGCGAAACGCGGTGTCGAGATCACCGCGCACATGGTGGGCGCCTCTGCCGAGCAGCGGGTTCGCGTCGCGCTCCAGTACCTGGGGCGCGCGAATGCCCATCGAACTCATCGTGTCTCGAGGAACTCGTGAGCGGCACCACGGGGGCGCTCGCGGCAGCGTCCCGTCAGGCGACCCCGCGGCACAGCGCCGCCAGCCGCGCTGCCACGACTGCCCGCGTCAGCGGCGTGCAGTCGGCCGCCGACACACGCAGTGCGGCTTCCGGAACGAAGTCGAGGAAACGATCGTTCTGCAGACCGACCAGCACTGTCGGGCGCGACGCAGCATGCGCGCGGAGCGCAGCGATGCGCTCGGGGGCAAGCGGGATGCGTGACGAGATCGCGATCACGTCCGCAGCAGGTGCCGCGCCGCCGTCCGGGATGCCAGCCGATCGCAGTGCATCCGCGAACAGCGGGCCGTGCTTCCATTCGGTCTCTTCGACCACGCGCCAGCCGCCTGCCGGCGCTGTGCCGGTCACGATGAGGGCGCGGTCGATGAGGTCGGTGAGCCGCGGCACCCAGTCGGCCGGCGTCAGGTCTTCCAATGGTGTCGCCAACTCCGCTGCCGACGGCACCGCATGATCACCGTCGAACTTGGCGAGCCTCGGCCGCGTGTTGTCGAACAGCTCGCGGTCGATCTTCTGCTCGACCACCGCCTCGGCGATCGTGTGCCGGCCGCGTCGCACGTCCTCGTTCCAATGCGCGTACAGCAACAGGTCGCAGCCCGCGCCGAGCGCGGCAAGGCCGGCCTCGGCCGGCGTGCGCCCAGCGGCAGCGCCCTGCATCTCGAGCGCATCGGTGATCACCACACCTTTGAATCCAAGGCGCGTACGCAGCACGTCCTGTCCGATGCGGCGGGAGTATGTGGACGGCACGCCCGGGTCGAGCGCGGGGTAGACCACGTGCGCGGTCATCAATGAGTCGGCGTTGGCATGCGCTGCGAACGGCACGAACTCGCGTGCAACGAGCGTGGCCTCGGAGGCCTCGCATACCGGCAGCGCCAGATGCGAGTCGGTGCGCGTGTCGCCGTGCCCGGGCGCATGCTTGATGCACCCGGCCACACCCGTGCCGGCCAGGCCCGCGAGCCATGCGCCGACGTTGCCCACGACCTGCTGTGGCGTCGTGCCCCACGCACGCGGCCCGATCACCGGATTGTCGAGTTCGCTGTGCACGTCGGCGACGGGCGCGAAGTCCCAGTCGAAGCCGACCGCATGCAGCCGGCGCGCGGTCACCGCGGCGATCCAGCGCAACGTGTCGTGATCGGCGACGCGCGCCAGCGTGGCGGCATTGGGCGGCACCACCATGTGGCCGGCCAGCTGCGACACCCAGCCGCCCTCTTCATCCAGCGACACGAACAGCCGCCGCGGTGCGGCCAGCTCGCGCAGTCGCGCGATCAGTCGCCGCGCGTCCTCCAGGTCACGGAAGTCACGCGCGAACAGGATCACGCCCGCGGGCGGGAACTGGGCGAAGTCCTTCTCGAAAGCCGGAGTCAGGCCTCCCGGGGGGATGCCGATGACCATGCGGCGGGCGACGATGCGTTGGGCGTCCATGCGCGGCCAAGGTGTCGGAGCAGGGCGCGCCTGTCAACGCGGTGTGAGGTTCGTGGCGGACTGGAGGGGGTGCGGCTCGTCGGTCCGAGCAGAGCGCGCGCCGGTGACCTTTGCGGGTTGGGCGTGCATCCCGGCCGGGTTAGACTCGTCTGATGGTCACCTGCCTGCCAGTCCACCCTCGAGCGTTCCCGTTCCGGAGGCCCGCGCTGAACCCCAGCTCTCTGTTCCGCCACGTGCCGGCCATCGTGCTGGGCCTGTTGCTTGCCGTACCGGCTTCCGCCACGGCGCCGCCCCAGCCGATCGGGCGTACGAGCGTGAAGCGTCCGGCCGCCCCCACGCAGGACACCGCCCAGCGCAAGGCGCTGGTCATCGAAGGCGACGACCACCTGTTCATGGCTTCGGCCCCCAAGGGCTGGGTCCTGGACGACACCTCGGGCATGGGCTCGCGCATCCGTTGCGTGTTCTACCCCAAGGGGCAGAAGTGGGCCACGGCGCCAACGGTCATGTACGTGAACCCACTCCACGGCTACACCGCCCGCACGCGCACGGTCTCCGCACTCATCGCCGAGGATGGCAAGGCGTTCCTCAAGCGCTCGCCGCGTGGCAAGGTCACGGACATGGGCAAGATCCGCACGCTCAGCAGCAAGGACGCGATCGTGCGCTACTTCTCGCCCGACGGCGGCGCGCCACAGGAGGCCGTCGCGTACGTGCCCGAAAAAGATCTCATCATGCTGATCGTGCTGTCGAGCAAGACCGCGCAGGGGTTCCAGCAGGCGCTGCCCGCGTATCGCGACCTGATCAGCAACTACGCCTGGGTCGGCACGAACAAGGAGTTCGGCCGGTGAGAGCCCGTGTGTCGCAGAAGAGCGCGCGCTTCACCGAGAGCGTCATCCGCGAGATGACGCGCCTGGCGAACCAGCATGGCGCGGTCAATCTGTCGCAGGGTTTTCCCGACTTCCCGGCCCCCGACGCCATCAAGGCGGAAGCGACCCGCGCCGTGCTCGCCGACATCAACCAGTACGCCATCACGTGGGGCGCCAAGCGCCTGCGTGACGCGTTGGTCACCAAGCAGAAGCACTACAGCGGCGTCGAGTACGACCCCGAGCGCGAGATCGCGGTGTGCTGCGGCTCCACCGAGTGCATGGCCGCGGTCATGCTGGCGTTGGTCGATCCGCTCGACGAGGTCATCATCTTCGAGCCGTACTACGAGAACTACGGTCCGGACGCCATCCTGTCGGGCGCGGTGCCGCGCTTCGTGCGCCTGCGCGAGCCCGACTGGAGCTTCGACCCGGCCGAGCTGGCCGCGGCGTTCAACGACCGCACGCGCGCCATCGTCGTGAACACGCCGAACAATCCCACCGGCAAGGTATTCTCGCGTGCCGAGATGCAGTCGATCGCCGCGCTGTGCCAGAAGTGGGACGTGATCGCGATCACCGACGAGATCTACGAGCACATCTTGTACGACGGCGCCGAACACGTGAGCATGGCGGCGCTGGACGGCATGCGCGAGCGCACGGTCACGGTGTCGGGACTGTCCAAGACCTACAGCGTGACCGGCTGGCGCATCGGTTGGTGTCTGGCGCCGCCGGACCTCACCAGTGCGATTCGCAAGGTGCATGACTTCCTCACCGTGGGCGCGCCGGCCCCGCTCCAGGAGGCCGCCGCGGTGGCCTTGGCGATGCCGGGCGAGTACTACACACGGCTGGCCGATGACTACCGGCAGCGCCGGGAGTTCCTGGTGCCCGTGCTCGAGGCGGCGGGATTCCATCCCATCATGCCGCGAGGGGCCTACTACGTGATGACCGATATCTCCGATTTCGGGTTTTCCGACGACGTGACGTTCGCCCGCTGGCTGGTGCAGGTGGGTGGCGTTGCTGCGGTGCCCGGTTCGAGTTTCTATTCCGATCCCGCGGCCGGTTCCCAGCGCCTGCGTTTCCATTTCGCCCGGAAACGCGAGACGCTGGAAGCCGCCGCCGAACGCCTGCAGTCCCTGCGGTCACGCCTGCCGGCGCGGCCGGAGTCCCTCACCCGGGAGTAGCACTTCCATGCACAAGCCCCGTCGTTCGACTCTCGGTCCGTTCGCCATCGCCATGGCGCTGTCGCTGTTGCTCGGCTTCGGCTTCGCCCGTGCGTTGTCCGCCACGGACGACCTGCGCAGCCAGCTCGACCTGTTCTCGCAGGTGCTGTTCACCGTGCAGAACAACTACGTCGAGCAGCCCGACAACGAGAAGCTCATCAAGGGCGCGATCGACGGCATGCTGAAGACACTCGACCCGCACACGGTGTTCCTGCCCAAGGTGCGCGCTGCCGCCATGGACGAGAACTTCCGTGCCGAGTACTCGGGCATTGGTGTGCAGTTCGACATCGTCGAGAACAAGATCGTCGTGCTGTCGCCCATTGAAGGCACGCCGGCCTATCGCCTCGGCATCCGTGCCGGCGACAAGATCGTCCAGGTCGACGGCAAGCCCCTGAAGAAGGGCTTGGTCACCGACGACGTGTTCAAGCTCCTGAAAGGGCCCACCGGCACCACGGTGAACGTCGACATCGAACGTCCGGGCGAGTCGGCACTGCTCAACTTCTCGATCGAGCGCGCCAAGATCCCGATCGAATCCGTGCCCTACTCCTACATGATCAAGCCCGGCATCGGTTACGTGCGCATCATCCGCTTCGCGCAGACCACGGGCGAGGAACTCGAGAAGGCCGTCGCGACACTGCGCGCACAGGGCATGAAGAGCCTGCTCATCGACCTGCGCTCGAACTCGGGCGGCCTGCTGAACCAGGCGGTCGACGTGCTCGATCAGTTCGTGCCGGAAGACAAGAAGCTGGTGTACACGCGCGGCCGCATCCAGACCAGCAACGCGGACTATTATTCGACCGACCGCAAGGGCAAGTGGACCGACGGCGCGATCGTGGTGCTCGTGGACCACGGCAGTGCGTCGGCGTCCGAGATCGTGTCGGGCGGGTTGCAGGATCTCGATCGCGGTCTGGTGGCCGGAATCAACACGTTCGGCAAGGGGCTGGTGCAGAACCAGATCAACCTGTCCGAGGGCAAGCTGCTGCTCACGGTGGCGCGCTACTACACGCCGAGCGGGCGCGGCATCCAGCGCGACTACACCAAGTTCGAGGACAACGCCGACTATCAGGCCGACGCGTTCAAGGAAGAGGTTCCCACCGACTCCGCTCTGGCACTCCGTCCCAAGTTCAAGACCGCGGCCGGCCGCACGGTGTACGGCGGCGGTGGCATCCATCCGGATATCGTCGTGCACGACTCGCCGCGCCTGACGCAGCCCGAGATCGAGATGATCACCAAGCGCGCGTTCTTCGATTACGCCAACCACATGGTCCAGAACCACAAGGCCACGGAGTGGAAGGTCGAGGCCCTGGCGCGCGACAAGTTCAATCTCGCCGATGCCGGCTGGAAGGAACTGCGCGGGGCGATCGCCACCAAGGGCGTGAAGATGGACGACTCGACGTGGACCGCCGAGAAGCCGTTTGTGCTGCACCAGTTGCGCGCCGAGCTTGCTCAGCAGACGCACGGCTCGCTCGAGCGCTACAAGATCGCGGTCGAGGAAGACACGCAGCTCGCCGAGGCGCTGGCGTTATTCCCGCAGGCGCAGAAGCTGATGGCGGGCGGCGCGACTGAGACAAAGCCGACGAAGGTGCGCCGGCCTTAGGCCGCGGGCTCGCCCCGAGAAATGCCGAAGCCCCGCCAGGTTCGCCCGGCGGGGCTTCAGTCTTGCGGCGGTAATGGCTTCAGCGCGTCGGCGGGGCTGACTCGTCGCGCCGCGACTTCATGAACGCGATGCCGGGCTCCAGCACGCGCTTCCAGGTCGCGATCAGCTCGTCGTTCACCTGCGGGTCGAACTCGCGCACCGCACGCAGCAGGCAATCGAGCCAGATGTCGTACAAGTGCACGGGGATGTCGTGCCCGGACTTTCCATGCACGGCGCCGATGCGCTCCATGTGCGCCATGCCTTCCAGCTTGCCGCCGGTGCTCAGCATCATCAGCACGAGCGAGGCCTTGAGCATGCGGCGCTGCTGTGCCAGGTCGGTACCGGCGAACTTCTCGCGTGCTTCGGGCGACTCGGCGAGGAATATCTCGTAGAAACGCTCGAGGAAGCGCGGCTGGGCGTAGCAGCGCGCCAGGCTTTCGTCGAAGGTCTCGAGGTCGTGCGGGTTCATGGAGTGCGCTCCGGCGTATGGGTTCAGGGCACCGGCTTGAGGTCCGGCACCCTCAGGGTGTTCAGGATCCAAGCGTAATCGAACGCGACTTCGTGCAGTGCGTCATAGCGCCCGCTGGCGCCGCCGTGGCCTGCGCCCATGTTGCACTTGAACAGCACCGGTTGGCCACCGGTGTCGAGCGTGCGGAGCTTGGCCACGTACTTGGCCGGTTCCCAGTAACCCACCTGACTGTCGTTGAGTGAGGTCTTCACCAGCATGGCAGGGTAGCTGCCCGCCGTCATGTTGTCGTACGGCGAGTAGCGCCGCATGACCCGATAGTCCGCTTCGACTTTAGGATTACCCCATTCCTCGAACTCGCCCACGGTGAGCGGCAGCGATTCGTCCAGCATGGTGTTGATCACGTCCACGAACGGTACCTGCGACAGCACGCCGGTGAACAGGTTGGGCCGCAGGTTCGTGACCGCACCCATGAGGAGGCCGCCCGCGCTGCCGCCCTGGATGACCAGACGGTCCGGAGCACACAGTTTCTGCGCCTTCAGGTATTCCGCGCAGGCGATGAAATCGGTGAACGTGTTCATCTTGTTCGCCATGCGGCCGGCGTCGTGCCACTTCTTGCCCAGGTCGCCGCCCCCGCGGATGTGCGCGAGCGCGTACACCACACCGCGATCGACCAGACTGAAGCGCGCCGAACTGAACGTGACGTTGCTCGAGATGCCGTACGAGCCGTACGAGTACAGCAGGCAGGGCGCCGTGCCGTCGCGCTTCACGCCTTTGCGGTAGAGCAGGGTGACCGGCACCTGCGTGCCGTCGCTGGCCGTGGCCGTGCTGCGCTCCATCACGTAGTGCGTGGCGTCCCAGCCGCCCAGCACGGCGGTGCGCTTGCGCAGTTCCGGCTTGAGGCTCGCCAGGTCCAGGTCGTACACGCTCGGGGGCGTGATGAACGACTGGTAGGCGTAGCGGAAAGCCTTGGGAGCGTACTCCGCGTTGGTCGCGGGTCCGACGGTGTAGGCGGGCTCGTCAAAGTGCACGCGGCGCGAGCGGCCGCTCTCGGGCTCCAGCACGGTGATCTGCGGCAGCGCATTCTCGCGCTCGGTGAGCACCACGCACTGCGCGAAGCAGTCGACGCCGCTCAGCATGACGTGGTCGCGTTGCGGGACGACTTCTTTCCAATGTGCGGGGTCGGGCGTGGCGATCGAGGCGGTCACGAGCCGGTAGTTGCGGCCCTTGTCGTTCGTTCGGATCCAGAACTCACCACGGCGATGGTCGGCGTAGTACTCGACGTCCTGCACGCGCGGCGCCAGCGTCTGCCATTGGCCGGTGAGCTGGTCGGCGCGCAGGACCCGTACTTCGGATGTCGTGTGGCTGGAGATGGTGTACAGCAGCCACTCGCCACTGCGCGTCAGGCCGACGTTCACATCGAAGCGTTCGTCGCGCTCTTCGTCCTGCAGCACCGGATTGGGTTGGCCGAGCTCGCGCACGTAGAGCCGGTAGCTGCGCTTGGAGGTGGCATCTTCCTGCGTGTAGAACAGCGCGCGGCTGTCGCTCGTCCACGCCACGCTGGTCACGCGCTCGTCGGTCACCGCCAGCGTGTCGCCTGTGGCGAGGTTCTTCACGTGCAGGCGGTACTGGCGGTAGCCGTTGTCGTCGGTGGTGTAGGCCAGCATCTGCTCGTCCGGGCTCACCTCGTAGTCGCCGACCGCCATGAACGTGTGCCCTTCGGCCATCGCGTTCAGGTCGAGCAGGACTTCTTCCGGAGCCGAGTCACTGCCCGACTTGCGGCAGTAGATGGGGTACTGCTTGCCCTCTTCGGTGCGTGAGTAATACAGGTAGCTGCCGTGCCGGTAGGGCACCGACAGGTCGGTCTGCTGGATGCGCGCCAGCATCTCGTCATAGAGCTTGGAGCGGAACGGCGCTTGCGTGGCCGTGAGCGAGTCGGTGTAGGCGTTCTCGGCCTTCAGGTAGTCGATGACCTTGGGATCGGTCTTGTGGCGCAACCAGGCGTAGTCGTCCGTGATGCGGTCGCCGTGCAGCGTGAACTCGTGCGCGTGCTTCTCGGCGACGGGCGGTTTCGGCGTGGCGGCGGATGCGGCATGGCTCATGAAAGCGATCCCCAACAGGCTCGAGAAGATGGCGCGCGCGCGAATCCGACGGAACTGGGCACGGGGCATGAGTGACCTCCAGAAGTCCCGCAGCATAAGCCAATGCCCGCGCAGGGTGGGAGCGGGGGGGGCGAGCGGCTGGATACGCACACGGTCCAGGAGTCCACGACCGGGGTGGTCGGCGATGTCCCCTGAGGTGGCGCCCCGATCATGGGCAGCCACTGCGGTGGCTGCCGGCGCTCCTCGCAGTGGAGCCGTTACGCCATGCGCGGGAACGCACTACCGCCGTGGGCGTGCCCACCGGGCGGGCCGATTGGACCGAGCACGACGTTCGGCAGGCCCAAACCTATTCAGGCCCCGCATGCTCGAAGCCCGAGAACTGTCACCCGTCAGGAGAAAAAGACTTTGTTCGGCGGCCGAACATACTATACCGTAAGTCATGTCCTGTGGAACACGCCCGCTATTCTGGGTGGTCCTCGCAGGAGGCCCCGGGTCCCGCCGGTCCGTCCACCGACGCCGACAGCTCCCGAAACTTTTGTAAGGAGGAGTGAGCATGCATCTCAGTACTCAGCTTCGACGCGTGTCTTTCGGCGCGTGCCTTCTGATGGTCGCCACGGTGCTGGCTGTTGCCACCCCCGGGGTGTCTGGTGCGGTCGCGCTCGGTAACCCGGGCTTCGAGCTCCCTGCGATTCCTCCCGGACCTCCCGAGTATTTCGGACCGGGCTCGTCGTGGACCGGCTTCGGCGGCGGCATCTTCACCATCGGCGCCGCGGTCACCGCTCCGCACAGCGGCAGCCAGTGCCTCAAGATGTTCGGTGGTTGCTGCAGCGGCGCGTTCCAGCAGTTCCCCGCCGCTGGTGGTCAGACCTGGAACGGCGGCGTGTGGATGAAGAACGCCAGCATCGACGCGATGGGCGGCGGTCAGGTGGCCGCGGTCAACATCGAGTGGATCAAGGCGGACGGCTCGACGCAGTCGAGCATCATCCCGTTCATCAGCAACGGCACGTTCACGGCGGCTTCGCCCCGTGATCTGTGGACGCTGCAGACGATCACCGGAATCGCGCCCGCGGATGCCGCGTTCGCTCGTCTCGTCGTGATCACCGGCGACTTCCTGCCGGGCGGTCCGGGCGGCGCGCCGTTCTATGACGATGCCTTCCTCGAGCAGCTGATCGTCACGCCCACCAAGCCGACGAGCTGGGGCAAGGTGAAGTCGATCTATCGGTAGTTCGCAGCGATACCGATTCGAGAGTGAAAGTGAGGCGGCGCCGGCAACTCCCGGCGCCGCCTTATCTGTTGTCTGATCCGTCGTCTCGCGCCTGCCGACCGGACGACGAATACATGCGATTGCCGTGGCCCACCCCCTCCACATACGTACCGCGCTCCTTGCGGGCTGCCACGCCGCCTTGCTCCAGCTGGGCGTGGCGCTGCTCGCCGGCAGTTTCCCCGCCGGCGCCCACCTTCCGGTATGCTGGTCACATGAACCCGCGCGATACCTCCGGTGAGGCCCTTCGGGAGCAGGCGGCGCGCTGGGCCCTGAGGTCCGGCGCGGAACGCTTCATGTACGCATCCGAGCTCACCCGGATGGCCCACGAGCTGACGCGTGCGGGTATCCGCCAGCGGATGCCGGGCGCCACCGCAGCCGAGCTCGAGTGGGAGTATTTCCGCCTCGTCTTGGGCGATGAGCTGGCGCGGCGCGTGTTCGAGCACCGTGAGAAGGTCGGATACCGGCAGCGCGAGGAAGCGTGAACACGCCGGCGGAGATGGTCCAGCATGTGAGTGCCATCCTGCGGCGACTCCGAATCGAACATCACGTTGGCGGTTCGATGGCGAGTTCGTTCCATGGCCTGCCAAGAACCACCGCAGACGTCGACCTCGTTGTCCGACTCGCGCCAGAGCACCTGGATGCCCTTGAGCGAGAACTCCGTCATGACTTCTATGTCTCTCGAGTGGCCATGGAAGAGGCTCTGCAGGCCCGCTCGTCGTTCAACGCGATCTCATTGAGCTCGCCGCTCAAGGTGGACTTCTTCGTCCTGGGCGATACGCCGTTCGATCGGGAGGAGTTCGCCCGTGCCGGCCTCGCTCCACTGACCGCTGAGCAAGGTGCCCCCTTGGTACCCATCAAGTCGGCGGAGGATCTGATCCTTCGTAAACTCGCGTGGTATCGGGCCGGTTCCGAGGTGTCCGACCATCAGTGGACAGACGTGCTCGGGGTCATGAGGGCGCAGAGGGGCCGGCTCGATCGCCCCTACATGCGGCGGTGGGCTTTGGAACTGGGAGTCGCGGACCGCTTGGGGCGCGCCCTCGAGGAATCCGAGCAGTCGTCGTAGGGCTGGGCCGGCTGTCGCGACTCAGCCGGAAGCCCCACGCCGTCCTCATGAGCGAGACCGCGACCTTCATGAGTCGGCCCGGGCTGCCAGAGCAGCCGGGTTACCGCAGCAGCACAACCTTGCGCGCCGATGACTGCGTGTTCGACACCAGGCGGTAGTAGTAGATGCCCGGGTTGCTCGTGTGCCCCTGCGCATCGCGGCCGTCCCAGCGCACCGCGTTCACTCCGGCCTTCCCGCTGCCACGGAACGAGGTCACGCGCTTGCCGGCCGGATCGAACACTTCGACCTCGTAAGGTGCCGCCGCGAGCAGTTCGAAGCGCAGTTCGGTGCTGGTCCGGAAAGGGTTCGGCATGCTCGACATGGTCAGGCCCGCCTGCGGCACGATGCGCGGGGGCTCGACGCCAGTGACTGCGCCGCCTTCCCAATAGATGTCGTCGAGTGCGAACTCACACGCCGTGCCGCTCTCTTCGAGGATGACGAACTCGTAGCTCAGCATGCGCAGGTCGATCGCCGGGCCCCGCAGCTCGCTCACCGGGATCGACACCTGGCCCCAGGCACCATCGCGCACGAGACCGTACTTGGTGACATTGGCGGGAAGCTGGACGTAGAACTGGTTGCCCCACGAGTCGATGACGCCGATCTTGAACGTGACGTTGGCGGGGATCTTGATGCGGAACTTGAGCGTGCCGTCGCCGAGGGCGAACAGGTTGACCGGCTGGCGCGACAGGATGCCCGCACCGAACCAGCCCTTGGCATTCGTGCGCCACGTCAGGCCATTGCTGCCCTCGAACGGCGGGATCGTCCCGGGCACGAGCGTGCTCTCCCAGGCGTAGACATCCGACGACAGACCGGTCACGAGGCCGGTGGTCGTCGGCGTCGTGTCGGTGAACAGGCCGAACCTCCCGACCTGTGCCGTGGGCGGGCCCAGAGTGACTTCGCCCTGACCGTTCCACTGGTATATGCGCACGTAGTCCACCAGCATCGTGGCCGGCAGTGGCATCGAGATCGGCGCGCCACTGGCGGGAGCGCCCAGACGATAGGCGTCGGTGTAGGCGCCGCCGATGGCGAGGTTCGCGAGCATGTAGAACGGCTGCCGGAACTCATCGGAGTCGGGACCCAGCGCGAACGGGTTCACGAACAGGTCGTGCTCGACGCCGTTGTCGACGACGGTGAAGCGCATCGAGTTCGCGTCCCAATAGAGCCGGTAGATCAGGAACCGGCCAGCGAGCGGGTTGGCGTGGTTGTAGTAGGGACGGTCACTGACGTCGGTGGGGTCGAACGCGAGACTGGCAGCTCCGGAAGGATTGCCGGGGTTGACCGCTCCGGGCGAGTAGTAGATCGCGTTCGCGCCGGTCATCTGATTGACCGTCGAGTTGTCGAGGCCGTTGCCACCGTTGTGCGTGTCGTGCAGGTCGCGAAACGCCTTCGCGGCACCCATCTCCATGAGGTCGGCTTCGCCGCAGTTGGGCCACGGGGAGGTGGCGGTCCCGAGCATCCAGAACGCCGGCCAGCCGCCCAGGTTCAGGTCCGGCACCAGCACGCGGGTCTCGATCATCCCGTACTTCACCGACACGAACGATTTACTCACCACTTTGCCGGAGGTGTAGCTGAGCGGGTTGCCCCACTGGTCGACGATGCCCGGGCCACTCTGCTGGCGCGCGATGATACGCAACGCATTGTTCCCCGGCTCGCCCGGAATGGCGGCCACATCGACATTCTCGTTCTTGTAGAACTCCAGCTCGCCGTTGCCCCAGCCCCAGCTGCCATTGCCCTGGACTTTGAGCCAGTTGTTCAGGTTGTTGAAGTCGTCCTGCCAGAGCAGCGGGCCGACCTGGGCCTGCGCGGTCCCACAGCCGACGACGAGCAGCGCGGCGATGACCAGCTTCCGCATGGGGGTTCTCCTGGTTGCCGTCGCCCGGGGTCCCTGGGCTCGGCACGCCTCGCGGCGGGGGATGGATCCAAGGCGAGTGACGACCGCCTGTCCCCACCATCATGCACTTTGTCAGGCAACCGAACAATGCCCCTTTTCGACCCTGTCGCCGGGAAACGAACTTGGAGTCATGGGCGCTTTCGGTCGGGTTGCCGGTGCCGGAATGCCGCCGCCCGTCAGCCCCGCCGGCGCACCGTGACCGCGTCGCCCTCGCCCAGCCCTAAGCGGTCCGAGGCCGCTCCGCCGACCTGCGCGACCTCCAGCCGCCCGCTCGAGCCGAGGATGGCGAGCAACGTTCCGACCGGGGCGTCTCCATAGGATCGCGCCAGGCCGCGAATGGTGCGGTCGAGCACCGTGACCTCGAAGCTGGCGTCGTCGTCGGCAGGGCCGAACGACGCGCGGATCGCTTCGGCCGTGAGGTTGGTGAGCGCATTTCCGAAGCGATCGATGAACACCACGCGACCGATGAGCGTTTCTCCGCGCCGCTCGGGATCGTGTTGCGGCAGTCGCACGGGATCCTGGATACGGGCCCCGAACGACTCGATCGTGGTGCCATTGGCGAGTGCCGCGGCCACCGGGGCGAACACGTCGCGGCCATGGAAAGTCCGGCTCACCGGCGCGCGGAAGTGCCGCTGTTCGGTGAGCTCATGCACGCGCGCGTCGGGTGCGCACAGCGCCCATTCGAGCAGACCGTTGTCCGGGCCCACGAACAACTGCCCGCGTGCCGACACGGCGAGCGCGCGCCGGTCGGTGCCGACGCCGGGATCGACCACCGCCAGATGGATCGTGCCCGCGGGGAAGTCCGGCGCCGCGGCCTCGAGCATGAACGCGCCGCGTGCGATGTTGCCCGGCGGCACCGAGTGCGCGAGGTCCACCACATGGATGCCGGGCGCATCGCTGTGCAGCACGCCGTGCACCACGCCCACGAACCAATCACTGAGACCGAAGTCGGACAGGAACGTGAGGATGGGTCGCGGCATGGCACCTCCCGGTGGAACCGCAGGCTAGCACGGCATGACCGCAGCGGTGCTGGCCATTCTCCCGTATCCTGCCGATGACCCCTTGGGTCGAATCGCCGGGAGGAGCGTCATGGGCTGGGTCCTGAGTCTGGTGCTGGGTTGCTTCTGGATCGCGCTGCCTTTCGTGGTGTGGCTCCGGGTCAATCGCACACAACGCGAGCTGAACCAGCTTCGCGACCGATTCAACTGGCTCGAGCGTGAACTCGCGACGCGAGATGCGTCGCCCGATGACGTTCGGCCTCCCGGCGTGAGCGTTCACCCGGACCCGGCTCCGGGACTCTCACCGATTTCCGCGCCCGTCGAACCCGTGGCGGTCGCTGCGCCGATCGCCGACGCGCCCGTGCCCTTGGGCGAGGTGCTGGCTGCGAAAGTCAGCGACGCGCCCGCGTCCCCGGGCGCGAACCTCGCACAGGCGCGCGTGCAAGCTCCCGTCGCTCCGAGCGCCGCGCATGAAGCTCTCGAGGACCGCGTCGGCAGCGTATGGCTGCAGAACGCCGGTGCGGTCGTGCTGCTGCTGGGCGTGTTCTTCTTCATCCTGTGGGGCTACACGACCGGGCGCTTCGGCGCCGAGGTGCTGGTCGGCACCGGCATCGGACTCGGGCTCCTGTCGGCGTGGCGTGGCGACCGGCTGTCGCGCTCGTTGCCGCGGCTCGGGCATGCGTTCATCGGCGTGGGCCTCGGCATCGTGTACCTGTCCATCTATCTCGGGCACTTCACGCTGCACGTCGTGCCGCGTCCGCTTGCCGCCGTGCTCACGCTCTTGGTGGCGTTCGCGACCATCGGCGCGGGCCTGCGCTATCGCGTCCAGACCATCGCCGCGATCGGCGTCATCGGGGCATTCCTGCCGCAGTTGCTGGTGTCGTGGCTGGAACTGCGCGGCTTCTGGCTCGAGCCCTCGTCTTTCCTGGGCTATCTCGTACTGGTGGACATCCTGGTGTTCGCACTGGCCGCACGTGCGGGCTGGAGCGCGCTCGATCTGGCGGCGTTGTGCTTGACCATGCTGACGTGGCAGTCGACGTTCCCGAGTGGTGACTGGGGCTGGCCCATCACGCTCGGGCTCACCGCGCTGTTCATCGGTCTCGGGCTGGCGCCACTGCCCCGGTTGGTGCGCGTCGAGGGGCGCGTGCGCGACATCGATCTCGCGGTCGTGGCCGGCGCCCCGGTGCTGTTGTTGCTGAGCCTGTGGGGGTGGTTCGAGAAGCACTCCTCGACTTCGGTCGCCAGCCTGATGTTCTCGCTCGCCGCAGTGCAGTGGGTGGCGGCGCTGTGGGTCGACCGCCAGCGCAGCGAGCGCGACCTGTGGCGGCCGCTGAGTGGTGCGGCCATCGTGTTCCTCACCGCCGGACTCCAGCGCATCGTGGGCAACGACAATCTGGCACTCACGTGGGCACTCGAAGGCGTCCTGCTCGTACTATTGGGACTCGCCCCGCGCAGCGGCTGGCTGCGGATGTGCGGTCACATGGTGCTGGTGATGGCCGGGGTCGTCACACTCTTCGACTCGGCGTGGTGGCACGACGTGCATTCGGCCGTCGTGGGTCTGCACGCCGAGTCGTTGCGCGGCGCGGGGCTGATCGCGCTGCTCGCCATCGGAGCAACGCTGTTGGCGCGCCGGCGGGCCGCACTCGCGCCACTCGAGCGCTGGGCGCCCGAGGTGTGGTCGGCCGCAGCAGGGGCGCTGTTCCTGCTGTGGAGCTGGCATCGCTGCTCGGAGGTGGTGGCGTTCGCGCAGTGGCCGGTCAGCGCGTGGTGGCAGGGTGCATGGCCGCCGACCGCAGATACCAGCGTGCGCCGAGCCGAGCGCTTCACCGCACTGCTCGCGCTGGTGTGGGCGCTGCCGGCTGCGGGCCTGGCGTGGCGGGGTGCTCGCGCGGGCGGCGGTTTCCTGCGCACGTGTGCGCATGTGTTCGGTTTGCTGGTGCTGGTCGCGCTGCTCGCGACGTCAGGCGCGTCGGATGGCTGGTCGTCCGGGCAGTGGCCGGTGCTGCATCCGGTCGGCATCGGCATCGCCGCCTGTCTCGCAGTCATGTTCGTGACAGCTGCGGGACTCGCCGCCAAGCGCGGTCAGCTGTCCGAGATCGAACGTCGTGTGCCCGAGGTGTGGGCGAGTGGCTTCCTGCTGGTGCTGTTGTTGTGGAGCGCACGCGAGGCGGGTCACGTTGCGACCACGGTCCTCGGTCCGGTGATGCCGAATCAGGATCGGGATCTCTGGGTCGCGCACCACACCCTGTCGGCCGCACTCACGAGTGCGGCGTGGCTCCTCGAAGCGCTCATCCTGCTTGCACTCGGCTGGCTGCGCACCACGGCGTTCCTGCGCTGGGCCGGGCTGCTGCTCATCGGTGTCACGCTGCTCAAGTTCATGTTCTACGACCTCGCCAACGCCGACGTGTTCTGGCGCTTCGTGACCGCCATCGCCGCCGGTGCGGCCATGCTGGTGGTGTCGTACGTCTACCAGCGGCGTGCGAAATCGCGCCGGGCGCGGGAGCTGGCGGATGCGGCAGTCGAGGTGACCGCGCCCGAATAGCTCATCAGCGCTTGCGCGCTCCCGCCAGCATGCCGCCCAGCAGCGCCCACGCACCGTCGACCGTGAGCCGTTCGAGGCAGCGCAGGTCGCTGCACGTGTCGCGATCGCAAGGCGAGCACTCGACGCGCGACCAATAGGCGCGGTGGCCGTCGGATTCCGGGTAGGGGAAGAACATCGCCGGCCGGTTGCGGCTCATGAGCCCCAGTGTCGGTACGCCGGCTGCGACCGCCGTGTGAACCGGCCCGGTATCACCGCAGACGAACGCCTTGCACAGCGACTGCATCGCCACGAACCGTGCGAGCGGCCAGCCTTCGATCAGTTTGACGCGCTCGGCGGGCAGGTCGGCGAGCACGGCGCGCGCCATGTCCAGCTCGCCCGGGCCGGCGCTCACCAGCACCGCGGCATCCATGTGCTCACGCAGCACGCGCTGTGCGAGTTCCCGGAAGCGCTCGGGGGACCAGCGCCGCGTCGGCCAGCGCGCGCCGGGGTGCATGCCGACGAGCAGCGCACCGTCGCGAACGCCGAGATCGCGCAGTGCTGCGCGCGCCTCGGAGCGCACCGCATCGCTCACGATCAGGCGCGGTGAGATCGCACCACTGGGCACATGCCAGCCGAGTGCTGCCACCGACGCCAGATGGAATCCCACGCTCGACAGCACCCGCGGGCGCGCGTGGTGGGTGTACATGGCCGACCGCCAGCCCTTGTTCGGGTAGCCCACGCGCACACGCGCACCCGAGGCACGCGTCCAGACGGCACTGCGCGGGTTGCAGAAGAAATCGAACACCACGTCGGGCGCGAAGGCGCGCAGCTTTCCGATCAGCGCCAGCGTCTCGCTGACACTTGGCTTGGCTGGCACGCTGAACACGTCCCGAAAGCGCGGGTCGTCACGCAGCAGCGGGGCGAGCCCGGCTTCGGTGACGTAGGCCGCCTCGGCGCCGGGACACGCGGCCATCGCGGCATCCACGGCGGGCAGCGTCAGGCAGACGTCGCCGAGGAACCGCGGGCGGACGAACAGGATCCGGCGGACATCCGAACTGCGCACTGGCTTCACGGGCGGCCCTCACTCAAGATAGAGCGAACGTAACCCTTCCTTGAACCGCCGCCAACGTGGCGGAGTCTGGGCCCGCGAGTCCGGCTCCGAACTGGCGCCGGCTCGCTGGCTCGGGCTCGTCCCCGGCCCCCCCGCAGTCCTCACCGTCGACAAGGAGCCCCGCCGTGAACCCCGAACGTGAACCCGGACTCGAGACCCGCGCCGTGCATGGCCCGCACATCGGTGAAGCGGGTGCCATGAGCTCGCCCATCGTCCACAGCGCCACGTTCTCGTTCGAGTCCCTGGACGACATGATCGCGCAGCAGAACGCCGGCAGCGCGGGTTCGTTCTACCAGCGCAACGGGCACCCGACCATCCACGCCACCGAAGAACGTCTTGCCGCACTCGAGGGCAGCGAAGGCGCGCTGCTGTTCCCGTCCGGCATGGGGGCGATCAGCAGCGTGTTCCTCGGGTACTTGAAGAGCGGTGATCACGTCGTGTGCGTCGACCCGTGCTACGGCGGCACACAGGCGCTCTTGCAGTGGGGAAAAGAGCGCTTCGGCTGGGATCACACGTTCGTCGACTCGCGCAAGCCCGAGACGTGGGAAGCGGCTTTCAAGCCGAACACGCGGCTGCTGCACCTGGAATCGCCTATCAACCCGACACTCGTGTGCTTCGACATCGCCGCGGCCGCGAAGCTCGGGCATGCGAAGGGTGCCGTGGTCACGATCGACAACACCATCGCCTCGCCGATCGGCCAGCAGCCGCTGGCCATGGGCTGCGACCTGTCCATGTACTCCGCCACCAAGTCGCTCGGTGGGCACAGCGACCTGCTCGCGGGCGCGGTCATGGGAACGCGCGCCGCGCTCGCGCCGGTGTTCCATGCGCGCAGCGTGTTCGGCCCCATCGCCGAGCCGACCATGGCGTGGATGCTCGAGCGCAGCTTGAAGACGCTGCCGCTGCGGGTGCGAGCCGCCAACGCCAACGCACTCGAACTCGCCGTGCGCCTGCAGGCGCACGCGGGCGTCTCGCAGGTGTTCTATCCCGGGCTCCCCGAGCACCCCAGTCACGCCATCGCCGCCCGCCAGATGAAAGAGGGCTTCGGTCCGCTGCTGGGCTTCGAAGTGCAGGGCGGCGCCGACGCCGCGCTACGCGTGGTCAATGCGCTCAAGGTCATCCGCCACGGCGCGAGTCTGGGTGGCGTGGAGTCGCTGGCGAGCTTGGCCGCGTTCACGTCGCACAAGATGATCGGACCCGAGGGCCGCAAGCGAGCCGGCATCCCGGAGGGGCTCGTGCGTTTGTCTGCCGGTGTCGAGAGCGTCGACGACCTGTGGGCCGATCTCAAGCAGGCACTCGGCCAGGCGGCGGTGGTGCGGGCCTGAGGGCGGGCCGCGGGCGGCTTCCGGCGGACTTTCGGACGCATTCTTGACCGGGCGTTGAACTCCGGGCCATTTCGGGCATTCACGGGGGTTTCGCGGCTCGTGGTATGCTCATCCGCGCTTTGAGAACTACTCATTCACCTTGCCGGAGGATGCCCCGTGAAGCGTCTCGTCCTGGTTGTCGCGCTGATGGCACCGCTCGCCGTCGCGCCCGTCGCGCACGCTGCCGATAAGGCCGCAAAGCCCGCCGCCGCCGCGCCCGCCGTTGTCGACTCACTCGGCCTGCTCGAGCGTGTCGTGGCCAAGGATTCGACCAAGTTCGACAACCTGTACCGGCTCGGCATCATGTATCTGGACCGCGAGAAGAACCTCGAGGCCGCGACCGTGTTCATGAAGGCGAACAAGGTCCGGCCCAAGAACGTCAAGGTGCTGGTCAATCTGGGCGTGGCACTCGACAACTTGAGCAAGTCCGAAGCCGCGCAGGGTTACTACCGTGAGGCCATGACCATCGCGCCGTCCGACTCGATCGCGAGCTGCCGCCTTGCCACGTCGCTGTACGCACAGGGCAAGTTCTCGGACTCCATGACGCTTCTGCGCGAGTTGGTCGCCAAGCAGCCCAGGTCGCATTGCGCCTACTTCACGATGGGCGTGGCGTTCGCGGACGCGGGTCTGTATCGCGACGCGATCCGCATGTGGAAGAAGGTCGTGGAACTCGCCCCGGCATCGCCGGAAGCGCAGAGCGCCAAAGAGAGCATCGACGTGCTGGAACGGTTCCTGGCCGGGCAGTAGAGCCGGGCAGTAACGCCGCGCCGTCCGCCGTGACCCCGACGCCGCGCATGCCCGTCCTGCGGCCCTGCCGCACGAGCATGCGCGGCGTTTTCTTCAGGCCCGCACGTCGGTGCGCGCCACGGCCCGGGAGGGCCTCGATTCCATGAGCAACGCGAAGACCATCCGATGAACACCACCATCTACCTCGACCACAACGCCTCGACCCCGGTGCGCCCCGAAGTCGCCGAGGCCATGGGCAAGGCGCTGCGCGATCTGGGTGCGAATCCGTCGAGCGCGCATCGCGGCGGCCAGTTGGTGCGCGCCGCGATCGAGGATGCGCGCGACGCCGCCGCCGAGCTTGTCGAGGCGGATTCCAAAGAGATCGTGTTCGTCTCGGGCGGCACCGAAGGCGACCACCTCGCCATCGTCGGCAGCGCATGGGCGCAGCGTGAGCGCGGCAAGCACGTCGCGACCGCCGCGATCGAGCACCACGCCGTGCACGGGGCCGTCCAAGTGCTCGAGCAGTTCGGGTGGACGCACTCCACGCTGCCGTGCTCACCGAGCGGCATGACGCTGCCGGAGTCGGTGAACGATCTGCCCGCGGGCATCACCCTGCTGTCGCTGATGCTGGCCAACAACGAGACCGGCGTGCTGCAGCCGGTGTCGGCGCTGGCGGCGCGTGCGCGTGCGCGTGGCATCCGCGTGCACTGCGACGCCGTGCAGGGTGTGGGCAAGGTGCCGGTCGATATCGACGCGCTGGGCGTGGACTACCTGGTGTTCTCGGCGCACAAGTTCGGTGGTCCAAAAGGCATCGGTGTGCTGGTGGTGCGGAAGAACGCGCCGCTCGAATCGCTGTTCCGCGGCAGCGCCCAGGAGCATGGCCACCGGGGTGGCACCGAGAACGTGCCCGGCATCATCGGCATGGGTGTGGCGGCACGCCTCGCCAAGCGTGAGATCGCGAGCGAGGGTGCTCGCGTGCTTGCGCTGCGAAAGTCCTTCGAGGACGAACTGAAGCGTGCGCTCCCGGATGTCGTGGTGCATGGCGCACAGGCGCCGAGGCTTCCCAATACCGTGAATGTGTCGTTCCCGGGCGCACGCGCCGACCATCTGCTGCTGGCGCTCGACGCGCGCGGCATCGCGGCCTCAGCCGGCGCGGCGTGCGCCAGTGGCGGCGTCGAGCCGTCACCCGTGCTCACCGCCATGGGGGTGTCGCGCGAACTGGCGGTGTGCGCGCTGCGCTTCTCGCTGGGCCACGCCACGCACGCCGACGACCTGGCACGCGCCGTGACACTGATCGCCGAGTCCGTGCGTGCGGTGCGCGCAGCCGGAGTGCCGTCGTGACCGAGCCGGGGCGCGCGCCGATGCGCGTGATGGCGGCGATGTCGGGCGGAGTGGACTCCGCCGTGGCCGCGGCATTGCTCGCCGAGCAGGGCCACGAGGTCACGGGCGTCACGCTCAAGCTGGCGTGCTACGGCAAGACGCCGATGTCGCCGCGCGCCTGCTGCACACTGGACGCCATGGACGATGCCAAGCGCGTCGCCATGAAGATGGGGTTCCCCTACCACGTCATCGATGCCGAGCAGGTGTTCCGCGAGCGCGTCATGCTGCCGTGGGCCGATGGCTATGCCGAGGGCCGTACGCTGTACCCGTGCGCGTCGTGCAACCAGCACCTGAAGTTCGGGGACCTGTTCACGCGCATGCAGCTCGCCAACGCCGATGTGCTGGCCACGGGGCACTACGCGCGCGTCCGCCAGGAGAGCGACGGCAGTTGGGGACTGTACCGCGCCGCCGATGCTGCCAAGGATCAGACCTACGCGCTCGCCACGATCCCCTATGCGGTGCTGCCCAAGGTCGCGTTCCCACTCGGCGAACTGCCCAAGTCGCAGGTGCGCGAGCATGCGCAGCGCCTGGGGCTGTCGGTGTGGGACAAGCCCGAGAGCCAGGACCTGTGCTTCGTGCCGGACGGCGATTACGCCGGCTACATCACCGGCACGATGGGCGACAAGCGGGGCGACGTGCCGGGTTCGTTCCTCGATGCGCAGGGCAGCGTCATCGGCACGCATCGCGGTGTCATCCACTACACGATCGGCCAGCGCAAGGGACTGGGGCTCGCCATGCACGAGCGCTGGTACGTCATCGCCATCGACGCCATCGCCAACACGGTCACGCTCGGGCCGCGTGCGGCGCTGGAGCGATGCGGGCTCGTCGCCGAGCCGCCCAACTGGCTCATGGCGGCTGCACCCGCGCCGGGCACGCGTGCGCTCGTGCGCATCCGCTACAACCATGCGGGCGCGATGGCCGTGCTCACGCCACGATCGGACGGATCGCTCGAGGTGTTGTTCGACGAGCCGCAACTGGCGGTCACGCCCGGGCAGCTCGCGGTCATGTACGTGGGCGAGCGCTGCATCGGAGGCGCGATGATCCGGCACAGCGTGGCGGAGCGCACGAGCGAAGCAGCGCCAGCGGACGCGAGCGCGTCCGCCACGTCCGCATGAACGTACTCGACACCCGCACGCTCGATCATTGCCTGGCGTGCGGCTCGCGCGAGTTGTCACGCGCGGCCATGCGCTACGAGTGGCAGGGCGCGCGCTTCCCGGCGGCGCGCTGTCCAGGCTGCGGCATGCTGTTCCTGCGCGTGCAGCCCGTGGGTGCGACGCTCGCCAGCATGTACTCGGCCGAGTACTTCGAGCAGGACTTTCGCTGTGGTCGCAGCGAGGCGCGGTCCACTGACGAGGACGCATTTCGTCCGGAGAACGATGGGTTGCTCGACCGCTTCGAGTCGTGGCGCGGGAAGTCGCGGTTGCTCGAGGTCGGGTGTGCCGCCGGGCTGCTGCTCAAGCGCGCGCATGAACGCAGCTGGCTGGTCACGGGCGTCGAGTTGTCGGGTGACGCCGTGGCGAATGCGCGCGCGCTGGGGCTCGACGTGCAGCAAGGCACGCTCGAGTCGGCGAACCTGCCCGCAGATGCCTTCGACGTGGTGTACATGGGCGACGTGCTCGAACACGTGCCCGACTGCCGAGCCACGCTCGCCGAAGTGACCCGAGTGCTCGCCCCCGGCGGCCATGCCGTGGTGCGCGGGCCGATCACCACGCACTCATTGGCGCGGCGGCTCGGGCTGGCGATCTATGGCGCGCTCGGACGCGACATCGTGCTGCGCGAGCCGCCCTACCATCTGTGGGAGTTCCGCCCCGGTTCCTTGAAGCGCCTGGCGCGCAGGGTCGGACTCGAAGTGGTGGCGGTCGAGCAGAGCAAGATCCCGCCCGGACCGCGTTATGGCCGCAAGAGCGCGCTGCAGGCGCTGGTCATGAACGCCATCGATGCGCTGAACGTGCCGCTGACGCGCTCGTTCAACATGCTCGGCGACCGCGCGATGTTCGTGGGGCAGAAGCCAGCGCGCTGACGGCGCGGGGCGGCAAGCGGACTCCCGCGCGACGCCATCCGTGCAGTAGGATGCCCACCGTTCCGTCGTCCTCGTTCTGAACAACTGCCGGGGGAGTCCGTCATGTCCACGCGCCACTTCTCGATGCTCATCGTGTTCGCCGCGCTCGTGTGCGGAGTCGTGCTCGCCTTCGCACAAGGTGGCCCGCAGAAGGCGGACCCCGCGCTCATCGCCAAGGGCAAGTACCTGGCGCAGATCATGAGCTGCGGGGACTGCCATACTCCCGGCACGTTCTACGGCGCGCCGGACGAGGCACGCGCCTACAGCGGCAGCGAGATGGGATGGAAAGGGCCGTGGGGCGTGAAATATGCCGCCAATCTGACGCCCGACCTCGACACGGGCATCGGTTACTGGACCGCCGCCGAACTCGCGCAGACGTTGCGCACCGGTGTGCGGCCCGACGGCAGCACCCTCGGGCCGCCGATGCCGATGGAGAACATCAAGCAACTTTCCGAGGGCGATGCCAAAGCCATGGCAGCCTTCTTCATGAGCCTGAAGCCTGTGTCCCACACGGTTCCCCGGGCACTCAAGCCGGGTGTCGAGGCGAAGGGCCCCGTGCTGGAGTTCCCGGCCCCGAGTGCCTGGGATGCTCCCAAGGTCCCGCCCGCGGTGGCTCCGGAAAAGAAGTAGGCGAAGGTCCCCCGGGTGAAGCGCGCGCAGGTCGTTCGGTCCTTGACCTTCGCTCTTCCGGGGGCAATCCTAGGGGTGTCCGTCCGACCGGGCGCAGGCACCTGAGGGACTCACCATGTACTCGTCCGACCTGCTCGCAGGCCCGCGCGTCCGCGCCGAGGCCACGTCGAAGCCGCATCACGCGCTCATGAGCGCGCTGACCCGCGCAGCGATCGCACTGGGCGTCGCCGCGCTCGCACTGCTCACGATCGCACCCGTGTCGGCGGCGATACCGCCCGACTCGACCGGCTATGCATTCATCAAGAACGTGACGTTCGGCTCGGGGGCAGCCCTGTGCCCCGGCGAACCGGTGAGCATGACCGTGAGCGGCACGGTGCCCAGCTGCATGCGCTTCGCGGGACTCCGGATCCTCCCGACGGCCGGACCGTTCACGGTCGTCGCGGCGCGCGTCGTCGATTTCGGTTGTCTGGTGGACTGCCTGCCGGGTTCCACCGAGTTCAGCGCCAGCATCGACCTGGGCGTGGCGTTCCCCGGGCTCTATCACCTTCAGCTTGCGGAAGAGAAGAGCGCCTGCCCGGACACCTCGCAGACGGCCGAGTTCCGCAGCCGGCTGGTCGACTACCTGGTACGTCCCGAGTGCCCACCGCCGCCGCCGTCGCTGGATTCGCTCGTGCGGTCGTTCACGTCGCTGCGCATCGTGCCTGAGCACCCGTGCGCCACCGACACCGTACGGCTGGAACTGGTGAAGAACGGCTGCCCGCCGTGCGTGCACCTGACCAGCTTCGCGTTCACACGCGTGCGCGGACTCGTGGCCACGCTCGACTGGACACCGTTGTGCGCCGAGTTGCGCTGTGCTGCCGAGACGCTGTCGGTGTCGATCGGGCTGCTGCGTCCTGGCTTCTACCGTTTCGAGGTCGCGACCGACGTTCACGTGCTCGGCACCCCGGACTCCACGATCTCGTTCACGCGTGCTCTGGAGTTCCCCGTGCTCCAGCTCTGTGACACGCTGTCGCACGGTTGTCTCGAAGGCGCGCTGCCCCCGTTCGGGGTGCCGCTGCCGCAGTGCTCGGTGCTGATTCGCCCGGGCGCGAGCGGCGATGCCGTGCTGCCCATCCGCACCTCGGTTCCAGCCGCAGGCGTGGAAGGCTTTCTCGCTTCAGTCGCTCCGTTCCGGGTCACGAACGTGACCTATGCGGGCACTGCACCCGGCGTGCAGGTGAGCTGGCGACACGACGGCGGGCTGACTCGCTTCGTGGTGTTCGGCACGGATGGCGTGGCGGTGCCGGCCGGTCTGTCGAGCCTGCTGCGCATCACGCTCGCCGCCGACTCGTCGCTCACGGCCGGCCCCGAGTTCGGCCGGCTGCAGGGAGTGGTCACGCTCGCCTCGGACGCGGCCGGCAATGAGATCCCGCTTTGTCCGCAGCCCGCGATCGTGCCGCCCGCGCTGACCATCTGCCTGGACCGGTCGGCACTCTCGGGCTGCGACGTCAACGGCGATGGCCAAACCGACGTGCGAGACCTCGTGCGCATGGCGATGTGTCTTCGCCTGGAGGTGTCTGCCGATCCGCGCTGCCACGACTGCGATCGCGACAGCGTGTTCGGCATCTCGGACCTGATCTGCTGCGCGCGCGAGGTGCTGGGTGGCGGCGGTGTGCCGGGCGACAGTGCAGTGGTGCACGAGGGTCTCATGGTGAGCATCGATCCGCCGGTCGCTCATGCCCGTGGCAATGGCTTCGCGCTTCGGGTGCATGTGCGCGGGGCTGACGCCCTGGGAGCCGCGCTTTTGCGCGTGCGCTACCCGGCCGAGCGCTGGCGGGTGACGACGCCGCAGGTCTTCGACGACTACTTCGCGGCCGGCTGGATGCCATTGATCGAGCAGAGTGGGGCGGGCCTGCTGCGGCTCGGCGCGGTGCGGCTGAGCGAGCGCGCCGAAGGCGAGCTGGTCTACGAGCTCGATGCGGTTCCCATCGCGGGTGCGTCCGAGAGCGATGCGATCGTGGTCGAGGGCGCCGACCTCACCTCGCCGAGCGGCGCGGTCTACTTGCCGTCGGTTGCTTTGCCGCGGGCCGAACTGTCGCCGGCACCGCTCTCGGCAATCGTCGAGCTGTCACCCGCACGGCCGAATCCGTTCGGGCGAGCGACCAGCTTCAGCGTCAGCCTGCCACGCGAGTCCACGGTCGAGCTCACCGTTCATGACGTCTCCGGACGCACCGTGGCGAGGCTGGCCCAAGGCCGGATGAGCGCGGGACGGCGCTCGTTCACATGGGACGCCAGTGGTGCACGGGATGGCATGTACTTCGTCCGACTGGTGGTCGACGGGACGGTGCGGTCGACGAGGGTGGCGTTGTTGCGTGACGGCCGCTGACGGTAGTCGCGCAGTGCAGCTCCCGAAGGGGCGGCCTGTACGGGTCGCCCCTTCGGCTTGGCCTCGGAGCCCAAGGGGCTTCAGCCGTGGACCGCGCCGGGTTATCGTGCGGGGTTCAGCCGTCCACCGTGGCGCCGTCCACTTTTCCGTGAAACCCTTCCATGAGGTCCACATGCACCGCCTTCGCCTGTTCTCGTCGTCGTTCATCGTCGGAGCCGCAGTGCTCGGCTGTTCCGCGCTCGTGCTCGGTGCCGCTCCGGCCGCCGAGAAGGGCGGGCAGGCAGCCATGGCAGTCGAACGCGGCAAGTACCTCGCCACGATCATGGCGTGCAACGACTGCCATACGCCGGGCACGTTCTACGGCGCGCCCGACTTCGAGCGCTTCCTCGCGGGCAGTGAGCTGGGTTGGGTTGGCCCGTGGGGAGTGGTGTACGCCGCGAACCTCACGAGTGATCCCGAAACGGGGCTCGGCAAGTGGAAGCCGGAGCAGATCGCGATGGCGATCCGTTCAGGCAACCGCCCGGACGGCCGCCAGCTCGCACCGGCGATGCCGTGGCTCAACTATTCGGTTCTGACGGACGCTGACGCGCTGGCGATCGCGGCATACCTGAAGACACTGAAGCCCGTGAAGCACGCGGTCCCGAAGCCCTTGCCGCCCGGCGAGACGCCCAATGGTCCCGCACTCGTGTTCCCGCCGCCGAGTGCGTGGGACGCGCCGCGCACGGGTACCCCGAAGTAGGGCCCTGACCCTGGCGGACGTCGCGGACCGGCCATCCAGTCGGTCCGTGGCGTCTCGGTCGCACTGCGTTCGAACAGCGCGTGCGCTTGCTCTGCAACGCCGAGCCCTGCAGTCCGCATCGTCTGGGGCTTGTGCCCCAGGTGTGCACGGCGCCCGGACGCTCGTGATTGCTTTCACTTGCGGGCGCCGAACCCCTTCCCGTTCCACTGGCAAGCCCCTTGCAGTGAACACAGCCGGCTGCGGCCCAAGCCGTGGCTCGCCTCCGTGCGTGACTTCTCGGACTGCTTCTCAGGGGGAATGCCGTGTCCTTCGTGTCTTCTTTCGCGGTCGGTGTCCTGGCCGTTGTGTCTCCGCTCGCTGCCGTGAACGCGTTCGCCGCCCAAGCGAATGACGTCCAGCCGGTGGCCTTCACCAACACCAGTTCGATCGCACAGTCCGCCACGACGGCGGTGCGCGAGACGGATTCCGCTGTTCTGTCTCCCGGCAAGCGTGCGCCGGACTTCCAGTACCAGTCGTACGATGGCATGTGGCAGCACCTGCACAACGCGCTCGAGCATGGCGACATGCTGCTCGTGTTCGGTGCCAGTGACGTCGATCTGCGCACACTCGAGCGTGAACGGGAGTCGCTCATGAAGGGCGGCGTCATGCCGCTCGCGGTGGTCGAGAAGAGCGATCGTGAAGTGTGGGCGTCGGTGCGACGCCTGGGGCTGACATTCAGCCTGCTGGCGGATCCCAAGGGGCTCATCGGTGCGCAGTACGGCGTGTTCGAGCCCGGGACCGGCCGCTCGCGGTCCGCGTGGTACGTGATCGATGTGAAGGGTCGTGTTCGTCAGATCGGTGGGGAGATGCCGTCGCAGGGGTGGCCCGGGTTGGCGGCCACCGCGCTCGGCCGTCCGCTCGAGGGTTCCACGCAGACCGCCTCGAAGCGTTGACGTCGGGTGTCACGCGCGGCCCGGGCCGAAAGGTCCGGGCCGCTGCGCTTGTACGCCCAGCATGGGCGCTGACTTGGAGGTGGAAGTCCTCCGAGGACTTGGTCACAGGGACTCAAGGGAACCGCAAAGGCGGAAGCGCGAGCGACCGTCTGAAGGAAGCGGGAAACGAACCGACGGGCCGACGAA
>JANNWR010000065.1:0-6794 GCA_031408715.1 bacterium | reverse complement strand
GCGGGGCCGCCTACCACCGGGGCGCTGGTGAAGCCGACCCTGGGTGACGTCTGGGACCTGAGGCTCAAGTTGCCCCTTGAGGGTGGCGACCAGTTCACCTTCACCACCACCGGCGAACGCGCCGGCACCGCCGCGACCGCCGGGGCGGGCAACGCTCCCTATGTGGTCCCGAACCCCTACATCGCCGCAGCCAGCTTCGAGCCGGCGCTCTTGAACATACGCGGCCGTGGCGAGCGGCGCGTGGAGTTCCGCAACATCCCACGCGGCGGCACCATCCGTATCTACACGGTGCACGGCGATCTCGTCCGTACGCTGAACCAGGATGGCTCGTTCGCCGGCTTCGTACCTTGGGACCTGCGCACGAAGGACAATCTCGACCTCGCGCCGGGCCTCTACATCTTCCATGTCGAATCGCCCGGCTTCCCCAAGGCGACCGGCAAGTTCGCGGTGGTGAAGTGATGCGCGCCATGACAGGGAACGTCGCTCGCTGCCTCGCGATGACGGTCGCGCTCGGACTGGCTGCGGTGAACGCCGCGGCCCAGACCAAGGTCGGCACGACGTTCGGCGTGTTCACGCTCATCGAGCCCGACGCGCGGCTCGCCGCGATGGGAAATGCCGGAGGGGCCGCCGCCGAAGGGCTGGCCGGGGCGTTCCACAACGCCGCCGCAGTGGCGGGGCAGGAGCAGCGCGCACTCGAGTTCGTCCACACCTCGTGGTTCGCCGGCATCCGTCACGACTGGATCGCCTACGCACACCCGACGCGCCTCGGATCGTTGTACGGCACCTTCACGTCACTCAACTCGGGCGACATGGAAGTGCGCACGGTGAACCAACCGCTCGGCACGGGCGAGCTGTTCTCGGTCTCCGACATCGCCGTGAGCCTGGGGCTGGCGCACAAGTTCTCGCTGCGATTCTCGGCCGCCGCGCAGATCAACTACCTTCAGGAGTCGATCTTCCATACGGCGGCCGGCACGGCGACCTTCTCCGCCGCGACGCTGTACCGGCTCTCGCAGGATGGCCTGCGGATCGGAGCCACGCTGTCGAACTTCGGCACCACGGCACGTTTCTCAGGCAATGACCTCGAGATCCAGTTCGACAACGTGCCGGGGCAGAATGGCGACAACGGCGTTCTCCCGGGATCGCGCGCCACCGATGCGTTCTCCGTACCCACCACGTTCCGCGTGGGTCTGGCGCAGCCGCTCGCCTTGGGCCGTGATGCGCGCCTGCTGCTGGCTGTCGACGCGCTGCATCCCGCGGACAACACCGAGAGCATGAGCTTTGGCGCCGAACTCATGCTTCGCAACCAGGTCGCCCTGCGTGCCGGTTACCAGAGCCTGTTCATGCAGGACTCCGAGGTCGGGCTCACCGGCGGCGTCGGCTTCAAGAGTGCCGTGGAAGGCGTGCGCTATCATGTCGACTACGGATGGGCGGACCAGGGCCGCCTCGAAGACACACACCGTTTCTCGTTCGGACTCCTGTTCTGAGGCACTCATCCATGCGACGCATCCTCGCCATACTCGCCCTCACGCTTTCCGTGGCCGCACCGGCTGCCGCCCAGACCACGGCGGCGCTGCTCGACACGCTGCAGCACACGGCGTTCGATTTCTTCTGGAACGAGGCCAACCCGGCCAACGGGCTGATTCGCGACCGCAGTGTCCCGGGGTCGGCATTCGCCAGCATCGCCTCGGTGGGCTTCGGGCTGTCGGGGATCCCGATCGGCATCGATCACGGCTGGGTCTCGCGCGCAGCGGGAGCCGCCCGCGTGCACCGCACGCTGCTGACGTTCTACAACGGCCCGCAGGGCAGCACGTCACTCGGCAAGATCGGCTACCAAGGGCTGTTCTATCACTTCCTGAACATCAACACCGCGACCCGCTGGGACACGAATGTCGAGCTGTCGAGCATCGATTCCGGATTGCTGTTCGCCGGCATGCTGGACGCACGCATGTACTTCGACTCACCGGGCGACACCACCGAGATCGCCATTCGCGCCATGGCCGACTCGATCGAGCAGCGCGCCAACTGGAACTTCATGCGCAACTTGAACCCCGGGATCATGATGGGGTGGAAGCCGAGCTTCGGCTTTTTGGGGTTTGGCCAGTGGACCGGCTACAACGAGGGCATGATCTTGTACCTGCTCGCCCTCGGCACGCCGTCGTACGCCGTACCGGCGAGCGCTTGGAACCAGTGGCTGAGCGGGTACCGCTACGACACGCTCTACGGCTACAGCTTCGTGACCTGTCCGCCGCTGTTCACACACCAGTATTCGCACTGCTGGGTGGACTTCCGTGACATCGCGGACATCTACATGCGTGCCAAGGGCCACGACTACTTCGAGAACTCGCGCCGGGCCACGCTCGCACAGCGCAACTACTGCATCGCGAATCCGCTCGGAATGCTGGCCTATTCGGACAGCCTGTGGGGCCTGACGGCGGGTGACGGGCCGTTCGGTTACACGGCGCGGGGCGCGCCGCCGGCGCAGAACGACAACGGGACCATCACGCCGACCGCCGCGATCTCGTCGATCCCGTTCACGCCCAATGAGTCCATCGGCTTCATCCATTACATGTGGAACCACTACCGTCCCACGGTGTGGGGGCCCTACGGCTGGAAAGATGGCTTCAACCCGTCGATCGGGAACTGGGTGGCGTCCGACGTCATCGGCATCGATCAGGGCCCGATCCTCATGATGATCGAGAACTACCGCACCGGTAAGCCGTGGCAACGGATGATGGCGCACCCGAGCATCCAGCGCGGGCTGTCACGCGCGGGCTTCCAGCCGTTCGTGCTGGACGCGGGCGGACGCCCCGAACCGCGCGGCGCAACTCTCGGACCGGTCACACCCGACCCGCTCACGAGTGTCTCGCGTGTGTCGTTCAGGCTGCCGCGCGAAGCCGACGTCACGCTCGATCTGCTCGACCTACAGGGTCGCACGCTGCGTTCACTGGCTGAATCGCGCTACGCAGCTGGAGAACACACACTGGCGATCGGTCGGGATGGACTCCCGGCCGGTATCTACTGGTTGCGTTTGCACACGGGCGACACCGTGCAGCACGCGCGTTTCGTCGTACTGCACTGAAAGCCACCCGTTGACCGTCATCTCCACCACTCTGCGCAGCGGCCCTCCGCGACTGCGTTCCGCCGTCCCGGCCGTCCACCTGCTCGGCAACGGGCGATATTCGCTGTGGCTTACCGAAGCTGGCACGGGCCGTTCTTCCTGGCAGGGCTCCGCGCTGTCTCGCTGGGCGGGCGACCGCGTCAGCGACAGTGATGGGTGGCGCATGTGGCTGCGTGACCCTGCGCTGGGGCGTAGCTGGGCTCTGATGCAACCGTCGTCTTCGCGACCACCTGGTCATGGCACCGTGCTCGCGAGTCCGGGGCTGTTCGGCTGGCAGCAGCGCGACCATGGTATCGAGACGCGTGTCGAGATCTGCGTCGCACCCGATGCGGACGCCGAACTGCGCTGCGTGACGATCACGAACCGCAGCGACCGGACTCGTCAGCTGGACGTGACCGGCTGTCTGGAGCTCGTCCTGCATGACCCGGCCGCGGATGCTTCCCATCCGGCGTTCTCCAAACTCTTCGTGCAGACTGCGTTCGAGGAGTCGGTGAGTGCGCTGCTGGCGACCCGACGACCACGCGGCGCGAGCGAGCAACACCCGTGCGTGGCCCATGCGCTGGTCGGGGCCGGACAGTTCGAGTTCGAGACCGACCGCGCGCGCTTCCTGGGCCGCGGCCGGTCGTGGAATCGGCCGGCGGGCGTGGCCTCCCCGCGGCCGCTCGCGGGCACGGTCGGCAACGTCCTGGACCCGGTGTTCACGACGCGCCGAACCATCAGTCTGGAATCGGGCGCTCAAGCACGCTGGACCTTCGTGCTCGCTGCCGGAGCAGACCGTGAGGGCGCGCTCGCGACTCTGGCGAACTTCAGCACCGACGCCGCCATCGACGGCGTGCTGTCCTCGGCCCCCGGACGCACGCGTGCTTCACTGGAGGCCCTCGGGATCAGTGCCGACGAATCCGAGACGTTCGCGCGAATGGCGGGTGCCTTGCTCTACGGCGACCCGCGACTGCGCGCTTCCGATGACGTCCTGCGACGCGCGCTCGACGATGCCCCCGTGCGCTCGGCGCTGGGACTCGCGCCGCAGGCGCCGTTGGTGATCGTGCGCGGCGAAGACGCCGTCGCCGCCTCGGAATGGGAGCCGCTGCAGCGCGCGGTCGCCTACTGGCGCCGGCACGGCATCGAGGCGGAACTGATCGGCTTCTCCGGCTCGGGCGGCGCGTTGCACGCTCCAGCGAACACCCCGGGCGTACGGGTCGTGACGGGTCTCGCGCCCGGGGATCGCGAAGCGCTCGAGGCCGGCGCGCGCATCGTGGTGCGCGACGGTACGGTGACGATCCTGCGCCAGATGTTCCAGGACGATGCGCCCCGGACAGGCGAGGAGGCACTAGCGCGCCCGTCCGGCCTGCCGCGCAAACGCGGCCCTCGCCGCGAACGCGAGGTGCTGCGCGAGGACAACGGCCACGGTGGCTTCTCGCAGGATGGCTTCGAATACGTGGTGCGCCTCGATGCGCTGCGCCGCGGTTCCCATCACGTGCCGCCGATGCCGTGGGTGAACGTCATCGCCAACCCGCGCTTTGGCACACTGGTGAGCGAATCCGGCGCCGGGTTCACGTGGAGTGGCAATAGCCGCGAACACCGGATCACGCCGTGGTCGAACGATCCGCTGCTCGATCCGCATGGTGAAGCACTCTACCTGATCGACGAGCACGACGGTGCGGTGTGGTCGCCGCTTCCGGGGCCGATCCCGCACCCGGCGGCCTATGAAGTACGCCACGGCATCGGCTACAGCACGTTCCGGCTCTCGGCCGAGATGATCGAACACGAGACCACGGTGGGCGTGGACGACGAAGCCCCCTACAAGACCGTGCGGCTGCGGCTCCACAACGTTGGCAACCAGACGCGGAAGCTCGTACTGATGTCTTATGCCCAATTGGTACTGGGTTCGTCCGAACATGCCGCGCGCCGTGTGGTGACCGCACTCGACCACGCGACCGGGGCATTGCTCGCACGCAACGCCACGGCGGGCGCATGGCGCGGCGCGGTGGCGTTCGCCATGGTGGACACCCGCGGGGCGCAGGATGTCCGTGTCACACGCACCACCAACCGCTCAGCGTTCCTCGGACGCCACGGGCTGGCGACCCGCCCGGAGGCGCTCCGTGACGCCAGCGTGTTCGATGGCGCGACCGGACCACTGCACGACGCCTGCTTCGCGCACCGCATCGCGTTCACCATCGCGCCCGGGGAGCATGCCGAACTGCAACTGATCCTGGGGGAGGCGGCCAACGAGACCGAGCTGCGCGAACTGCTCGACCGACTCGCGGATCCGGCGGCCGACCCGGCGGCACGAAGTACCGAGAACGTCGCGCGATGGCGCTCCCGCGTGGATGGCGTGCGCATCACGACACCCGCGCCCGAACTCGACCTCATGGTCAACGCTTGGCTGCCATACCAGACCATCAGCTGCCGCATGTGGGGGCGTTCGGCGTTCTACCAGTCGGGCGGCGCCTTCGGGTTCCGTGACCAGCTCCAGGATGCCCTGTCGCTGCTGCCGATCGCGCCCGAGATGGCGCGCGAGCAGATCGTGCGCAACGCCAGCCACCAGTTCCCCGAGGGCGACGTGCTGCACTGGTGGCATCCGCCGTTGTCCCAGGGCATGCGCACGCGCTTCGCCGACGACCTGCTGTGGCTGCCGTATCTGGCCGGCACCTATGTGCGTTCGACCGGGGACTACGCCGTGCTCGACGAGGTCACACCGTTCCTGACGGCCCGATCGTTGGAGGCTGGGGAAGACGAGGTCTACCTGCGCCCGGCTGTCTCGCGCGACAGCGCCAGCATCTACGAACACGCCGCGCGCACGATCGACCGTTCGCTCACCACCGGTGTGCACGGCCTGCCGCTGTTCGGCTGCGGCGACTGGAACGACGGCATGAACCGTGTCGGCCACGACGGGAAGGGCGAGAGCACGTGGATGGCGATGTTCCTCCATGCCGTGCTCACGGACTTCACGCCGCTCGTGCGCGCCCGCGGCGACCTTGCACGCGCCGAGCGCTACGACCTGGAGCGAGTTCGACTCGTCGCAGCACTCGAGAGCGCCGGCTGGGACGGCGCGTGGTACCGCCGTGGCTACTACGACGACGGCACGCCGCTGGGCACCGCCCAGGGCGACGAGTGCCGGATCGACGCGCTCGCCCAGGCGTGGGCCACGATCGCCGATACTGCGCCAGCTCCGCGCGCGGAGCGCGCGCTTGACGCGGTCGAGGAGCACCTGATCTCCGACGAAGCCGGCATCATCCGCCTCCTCGACCCGCCCTTCGAGAACACCCCGAATGACCCTGGATATATCAAGGGCTACGTCCGCGGCGTCCGTGAGAACGGTGGCCAGTACACTCATGCCGCGCTGTGGGTCGTGCGCGCGTTTGCCGAGCGCGGCCGCCGCGACCGCGCCGCGCATCTCCTGGAACTGCTGAGCCCCGTGAGCCACTCCCAGACACCCGCGCAGGTCGCGACCTACCAGGTCGAGCCCTATGTGGTCGCCGCCGACGTCTACGGCGCCGAGCCGCACGTGGGCCGCGGCGGCTGGACGTGGTACACGGGCTCGGCCGGCTGGCTGCGGCGCGTCGCCCTCGAGTCCGTGCTCGGCGTGACCATCGACGGCGGCGACACGCTGGTCGTCAAGCCATGCATCCCCGACGACTGGCCGGGCTACAAGGTGCGCCGCCGGCTGCCCGATGGC
>JANNWR010000064.1:0-3254 GCA_031408715.1 bacterium | reverse complement strand
CGATGACGATCGGGCCGGTCTGCGTCGCCGTGCGCTGGAACGTGGCGGTGGTGTATTCCGCCGTCTCCGCCCCGCCGCCGTACTCCAGCTGAAACCCGCCCCGGCGCTCGTTGCGTTCGACCCGCAGCTTGTTCTCGGTCTCGCGCGAGTCGTAGTCCAGCAGCCGCTTGGCCGGGTCCGTGTCGTCGTTGCCCTGGAACTTGTGCGCCTGGTTGTCGAGCTGATTGCGCGACAGCACGGCGGTGGTGACGCCCGTCGCCGACTGCCGCTTCCACACGCCACCCAGCGTGTAGTTCCACTGCGAGTTGATGGGCAGTTGTTCCAAAAGATAGCGTTTGAACTCGGTGTCGTCCGCGCCACGATTGAGCGTGAAGTCGTCGACCGCCCCCAGGCCCAGCAGTGTGAACTCGTCGCGCTCGCCCACCTTGGCACGCAGCTTGAACTGCGCGTCGTTGTATGTGGGCAGGAACGGCAGGCCGAGCGCCTTGAACAGGAACTGGAGATAAGACCGCCGCGCCGACAGGATGTACGAACCGCGCTCCCCCCAAGGCCCGTCGGCCGTGACGCCGAGGTCGGAGGCGCCCACCGTGGCGCTCGACACCCGATGGTCGGCATTGCCGTCGCGCATGCGGAAGTCCATGACCGAGCTGAGCGCGTTGCCGCGCGCCACCGGGAACGCGCTCGTGTACACGTCGACCTCACGGATGAACCGAACGTCGATCATGCCCACGGGCCCACCCGAAGAGCCCTGCGTGGCGAAGTGGTTGATGTTCGGCACCTCGATGCCGTCCAGGTAGAAGCGGTTCTCGTTGGGCGCGCCGCCGCGCACGATGAGGTCGTTGCGGAAGTTGGGCGTGGAGGCCACGCCCGGCGTGCTCTGCAGCGCCTTCGACAGGTCGCGACCGCCGCCCGGGAAGCGCTCGATCTCGGCGGCACCGATGGTACGCACGGACAACGGACTCGCCGCGCGCCGTGCGAATGGCGAAGCTGTGACCGAGACCGAGTCGGTGGACACGATCTCCTCGTCGAGCAGGAACTCGAGCTCCGTGGGCCGCGCGGGCATGACATCGAGTTCATACTGCACGCTACGCTTGTAGCCCAGTTGCGCGGCCTGCACGTTGTACGAGCCGGGCGGTACGTCGAGGATCTCGAAGCGTCCCTGCGCGTCGGTGAGCGCGCCGCGTGGCACGCCCTGCAGCGACACGCTGACGGCCACCAGTGGCTCGCGCGTGCGCGCATCGAGCACGCGCCCGCGCACCGTGGCGGCGTGTGCGAGCGCGGGGAGCAGCAAGAACAGGGTGAACAGTGCGGCGGGGCCCAACAAGCGGGACGGCAGCCGACTCACGCGAACGTCTCCGGACGCTTGGCGTGCCAATCGGTTCGCGACTGCAGCACGGCCCCGAGTGAGCACAGCAGTGCCTCGCTGAACGGCGCGCCCATGAACGCCACGCTCGTCGGCAGTCCGTTGTCACCGAACCCGTTCGGCATCGCCAGCGCAGGCAGCCCGGTGAGATTGCCCGCCGCGATCACCGGCGGGCCGCTCGAGATGCCGGGATAGGCGTTCGAGAACTCCGTGTCGGCCGGGTACGCGACCGTGCCGCGCGTCGGCGTGGCGATGGCGTCGTATTTCTCGAACAGCTTCTTCATGGCGGCGCGCATCGGCTTCCGTAGGCGCATGGCGTGCAGGTAGTCCACCGCCGGCAGCATGAGGCCGGAGTAGCCACCCGTGCGGTCGGCCGGGCACGTGAGCTTGGTGGCCTCGCCCGATTCGATCAGCTCCAGGAACGCGCTCGCACCCTCGGCGGTGACGATCGCACCCACCGACGGCCCCCACGGCAGGTCCGGCCACTCCACGTCGCGGGTGATCGCGACCGCGTCCCCGAGCACCGCGAGGGACTTCTCGAAGTTCTCGCGCACCGCCGGCTGCACCTTCTCGGTGCAACCCTTGGGCACCGCGAGCCGCAGCTTGCGGGTCGGCTTCTGGACCGTGCTCCACGGGAACAGGCGGCCCGACGTGGTCGGGTCGTCGGCATCGGGGCCCGCGATGGCCGCCAGCACCAGCGCGCAGTCATCGGCGCAGCGTCCCATGGGCCCGAGCTTGTCGAGCGTCCACGACAGCGCCATCGCGCCATGCCGCGACACCAATCCATACGTCGGGCGCAGGCCGGTGACACCGGAATACGCGCTCGGCGTCAGGATGCTGCCCGAGGTCTCGCTGCCGATCGCGAACGGCACGAGGCCCGCAGCCACCGCCGCGCCGGGGCCGCTCGAGGAGCCGCCGCTCCAGAACTTCGTGTTCCATGGCGTGAGGCCAGGCCCCGTGAACGAGGCGTTGGCGTGGTTGTAGCCCATGCCGCCCGCGAGCTCGACCATGGCCAGCTTGGCACACAGCACCGCGCCGGCCTCGCGCAGCTTCTTCACCACGGTGGCGTCATGATCGAACACCTGATTGCGATAGGGCTCCGCACCCCATGTGGTGGGCACGCCCTTGGTCGCGAGCAGGTCCTTCACGCCGTAAGGGATGCCGTGCAGGACACCCCGATACTTGGCCTTGGCGATATCCGCTTCGGCAGCGCGCGCTTCGCGCATGGCGGACTCGCGCATCACGGTGACGACGGCATTGAGCTTGGGTCCCAGCGTCTCGAGCCGGTTCAAGCAGATCTCGGTGAGCTTCACGGGCGAGACAGCGCGCGAGTTCACGCGCGCGGCGAGCTCGCGCAGCGGCAGGTACATCAGGTCGGAATCGGGCATGGAGTCCTCGGGTGGGAGCACCAACGTTGCGAGTCGCGCGACGAGCGCGCGGGGAGCGAGAGGCTCAGGGGCGGAACGTGATGTCCGGCTCGTCCGCGTTTGCGAGCTTGACCGAACGCAGGCGCTTGCCGCCCGCGAGATCACCGTCGACGTCGCCAACGATGCTGGTCCATTGCGTCTCGGAAAAGCGGTCGGGGTAACGCGCACGCAGCACCTCGGTGACGAGCCGCGCTTCGTTCCCGCTGTGCTCGGGCGGCGCGGGTGCAGCGGGCGGGGTCGTGCTCTGTGCCAGTGCTGCGGCCGGCACGGCGGCAACGGCGGTCGCGATCAATTGTAGAAATCCGCGGCGCGGCAACGCCCCGGGCGTGGTCGGTTCCGGCATGGTGCACCTCCCGAATGGACTGAGGATGACGTACCGTGACGCGCGCAGGTTAGTGCACGCGGCGTTTGCGTGCATCGAGGCAGAAGTGGAGCGCACAGCCGTGTTGGTCCCACTCCGATCC
>JANNWR010000063.1:0-4198 GCA_031408715.1 bacterium | reverse complement strand
GGCCGCACGGCTGTGACAACGTCCGGCTTCGGGAACCGTCGCGCCACCAACCGCTCGACCTGCGCCTTGCTCTGGTGCGTGGCCTCGGCCAGCAGCGACGCCACATTGGCCTGGCGCAAGTGCTTGGCCAGGAGCGACACCGCTGACACATGCAGCCGACCATCGGCCAGCATCGGCAGGATCACCGGGAACCGGCGCGCCGCGCGCGCCGCACGGATGCGTCGAGTGGCCGTGGCCTCGCACATGCCCAACACCTGAGTGCAATATTCGAACAGCGAGCCGCAGCCGCGCGCGCGATGCAGCCGGCGCGCTTCGATCGCGCCTAGGTGCACCAACAGGTCCACGGTGCCCGCGCGATCGCGAGCCGCTGCTTCGCAGCACTCTTCGAGCAAACGCGGCGCTGGCAGCTTCAGCGCACGGCGGGCCTTCGCGACACACGACTCGAGGTCGTATCCGGGCAGCGCACGCACGGTCGCGCTGCTGCGAGCAACAACAGCGATAGCTTCTGCTGACATCGGGACTCCGCGACGGGGGCGTGTCCCGGGGGCTGTGCGCAGATTCTAGCACGAGCATTTTCGAGCGCGCAGGGCGCGCGTGCAACGAAGAACGTGCCGCTCCACGAGAACTTTTCAGCCTCGCGCACTGTTCGCCGCGGCGACGCGATCCTCAGGCGATTGCACGCTCACCGCGATGCGCGCCTCGGATTCATGGCGCCGCAACGCCAGACAGCGTCAACAGGAAAATCTGCGAACGCCATCTGGAACACTCACCCGCCCCGAGCAGCCTTGCCGACTCAGATCGGCTGGAACACGTCCAGCACGATGTCCTGGCGGAGGTAACCCCCATGAACCTCGACCTGCGCCGTGCCGTAGTTTGTACCGGCTCTCGCACCACCCCGATTCTCATCCGTAGCGCGGATCTCCACCGTGCCCGGAACGACGACAAGTCGAATCGTGTAGCGGCCCTCGTCGTCGCTGAGCGTTTGGGCTTGCCCCCGGATGCTCACCGAAGCCTTAGCGACCGGTGTGCCATCCGCGTAGTGCACCGCGCCCGTGATCGTCATCGCTTGCGGTGCGACCGCTGAACGGCACCCAAGGGCGAGCAGTACCGAGCCAACAAATAGGAACTTCGTGATGCGCATGTCTGGATCCCCCTACCCGGTCACCCGAGTCTGCACTCGGCTGGGTCGGGTCCGCAATGGCGAACTCGCCCCCGCGAGCGAGCGTCAGCCTCTCGCGTCGACTGCTCTCCATCTCGCGGGGCTGCCGCCCGTGAGGTGTGCAACTGAGCAGCCTGACCCAAGGATTCGCCCACTTGCGCATCATACCGACCAGTTGGTATGCTTGTCTCTCCACGCCACGGAGGCCATTCCCGCATGCCCAAGCCAGTCACGCCCGAGCCAGCCCAGGACTCCCGCACCAAGCTGCTCAGTGCCGCACTCACGCTCATCCGCACGAATGGCCTGACCGCCACCCGGGTGGACGACATCTGCGCGGCCGCGGGCTTGAGCAAGGGCAGCTTCTTCCATCACTTCGAGAGCAAGGAAGCACTCGCGGTGGAGGCTGCAGCGCATTGGTCCTCAATCACAAGCAACCTGTTCGCCTCGGCCCCCTACCATGCGCCCGCGGATCCGCTCGACCGCGTGCTCGCCTACATCGAGTTCCGCAAGCAGCTCGTGCAGGGCGACGTGCCGCAGTTCACGTGCCTCGTAGGCACCATGGTGCAGGAGGCCTATTCCTCGAATCCGGCGATACGCCAAGCGTGCGAGGCCAGCATCAGCGGCCACGCGCACACGCTGGTCGCCGACATCGCCGCGGCCAAACGGAAGTATGCGCCCAGGGCCACATGGAGCCCCGAGAGTCTGGCATTGCACACTCAGGCCGTGATCCAGGGGGCTTTTATTCTTTCCAAGGCACGGAACAGCGCAGGACCTGCCATCGAGAGCATCGAGCACCTGAAGCGCTACTTCGAGCTGTTGTTCGACCGGCCGCACTCCCCAGCGGCCCGCACCACCAAGCGCGTCACCCCGAAACGCAGCACGTGACATCCCCGCTTCACCCACCCCGGGCGCACGGCGCCCGGTACACAGGAGCCACCCATGCCATCCATCCGCACGAAGACTCCGTTCATCTGGTACGAACTCATGTCGTCGGACCACGCCGCCGCGTTCACGTTCTATTCGCGCGTGCTCGGCTGGACCAAGGCGCAGAACGAGTTCGCGAGCCCCGAGTACACCATCGTGAATGCCGGCCCGTTCAACGTCGGCGGACTCATGACGCTGCCGGCGGAAGCCTGCGCCGCGGGCGCCAAGCCGTGCTGGATGGCGTACCTGGGCGTTGACGACGTCGAGGCCACCATCGCGCGCATCACCAAGACCGGCGGCAAGCTGGTGCGCGAGCCGTCAGACATTCCCGGCGTCGGGCGCTGGGCCATCGTCACCGACCCGCATGGCGCGCATATGATCGTGATGAAGCCTGTGAGCAACGAACCCCTGCCTCACGTTCCCGACGGCACGCCCGGCACCGTCGGCTGGCGTGAACTGCACGCGGGCGATGGCACGCAGGCCGCCCAGTGGTACACCGAGCAGTTCGGGTGGGACGTCGTGCAGGAGATGGACATGGGCCCCATGGGCATCTACCGCCTGTTCTCCACCGGCAGCGGCCAGGCCGAGGGCGGCATCATGACCAAGATGCCGCAAGCGCCCGCGCCCTACTGGACGTTCTACTTCAACGTCGACGGTGTCGATGCGGCCGTCGAACGCGTGAACTCGGCGGGCGGCCAGGTGCTGATGGGCCCGCACCAGGTGCCGGGTGGCCAGTGGATCGCGTACATCGCCGACCCGCAGGGCGCCATGTTCGGCGTGCTCAGCGCGCGCCGGTGAACACCGGCGCGTCGAACGCGCCGCACGCTCAGATGACTCGAGGCTTCGCCCGTGATCGCGCTCGAACCCTATCGCTGGCTGCACCAACTGTCCGCTCTCAACCCTCGGAGTCCTATCTCATGGCCACCAACGGCAACACCGTCACGCTTCACCGCGTTCTGCGCGCTTCCCCCGACAGAGTCTACAAAGCGTTCATCGATCCCGACGCGATGGTCAAGTGGCTGCCACCGCATGGCTTCGTCGCCAAGATCCATAGCATGGACGCACGCGTCGGCGGCAGCTTCCGCATGTCGTTCACCAACTTCGGCACCGGCAGCAGTAGCGCGTTCGGGGGCTCGTACCTCGAACTCGTGCCGGGCGAACGCATGCGCTACACCGACAAGTTCGACGACCCCAACCTGCCCGGCGAGATGCTGGTGACCGTCACGTTCACCAAGGTCCTGTGCGGCACGGAACTCAAGGTCGTGCAGGAAGGCATCCCGCCCATGATCCCGGTCGAGTTCTGCTACCTCGGCTGGCAGGAGTCGCTGGCGCTGCTGGCGCATGTGGTGGAGCCGGTGATCCCGGATGGGGCATAGGATTGTTCCACGCGCGCAGCGCGTGCGTTTTTTTTCCAACGCGCTTCGCGCGTGACTTAGAACCCCAACTTCGCGCGCCGTGCGCGTGCGACAGAGGAGATACACACACATGCTACTCATTCGCGAGATCATGTTCTGCAAGCCGGGCAAGGCCAAGCCGCTGGTCGAGAAGTTCATCGCCATGGACAAGCTCGGCAAGGGCAGCGGCATGCCGCCCATGAAGGTCATGACCGACTTCACCGCCGAGCGCTACTGGATGGTCGTGGCCGAGATGGAAGTCCCCGACCTGGCCGCCTTCGAACGCATGATGAAAGGCGAGGGCATGTCCGAGGCCGTCGGCAAAGAAATGGAAGCCATCATGAAGGGCTACCACGACCTCGTGGAACACGGCCGGCGCGAGATCTACAAGCTCGAGAACTAGCGCTGCGCCAACGCACAGCCGCCGGGTCGCCCGCAGGGCCGGCCCGGCGTCGTGTTTGCCCGAGGTCACACTCCGGCCCCACACCCAGGGCCGCCGCCTCCCCGCCGGCGTGTACTCGCTCCGGATCGCCCAGGGCACACGCGCCGCGACACGCCGCGTGGTCGTCGTGCCGTGAGCTAGCCTGACCTATTCATGAACCGTGAGCCGAGAGGGTCGGATGTCCGTGAAGCGCAAGGAGATGGCATGGACTGCGACGCAGTCGTGTTGATGACACTACGAGGAGCAGGCCATGCCAGCTCCGCCGCGATTCATGGGCAG
>JANNWR010000062.1:0-4506 GCA_031408715.1 bacterium | reverse complement strand
GTCGCGGAGCGTGGCGACGGCCGCACCACTCACCGGGTCGCGACCCCATGCCGCACCCGAGGCCACGAACACGCCTGACTGCAGCGGCAGCCACGCCGGCAGCGGCAGGTGCAGCAGGTCGCGCAAGTCGTCGACCAGCACCAGGTCGGCGCGCGCGAACGCCCGTCCCGTGGCCGCGAGTTGGTTTCGATCAAGCGTGCGCAGCGAAGACACGCCGCCCAGGAACAGCGCTTCCTGCGGCAGGGCATCGCCGCGCAGCCGGCCGAACATGACCTGTGGCACGAGAGCGAAGTGCCGCCCCAGCGAGATGTCACCGCCCGTGCTCAACTGATAGCGGCGATAGAGGAAGTCGCTGCCGATGCGCGGGTCGCTCGTCCAGTAGTGACCGTTCACGCGAAAGCGCGTGCCGGGCACGCCGGCATCGGCGTGCAGCGACCACTCGCGAGCGCGGCCAAGTGCTGCCGCGGTGTTGTACGGCAGCACCGGGCCGCCGCCGAACAACACCCAGTCGGTGGTGTAGGGAAGCGCCGACTCCAGCTGGTCGCGCCACTGTGCGGTGAGCGAACCCTGGTCGCGCCCCACGCGCAGGCTGGCCCGGAACCCGTCCCGGCGCACGTACTGGTGACGGTCGCCGCCATAGGCCAGTGCGTTGAACGTCGCATAGAACGGGTCGAAGTGATCGCGGTCGAACGCTTCGGTCCAGCGACCGGCAGCCGCCTTGAACACCGCGCGCGACTTCCAGCGCGGGAGCCCCCACGACCGCGTCCATGCGCCCTCGCCGAGCAGGTCGTGCGTGCCGGTGGTGTATTGCGCGCGAGCGCTCAACTGGCCGGCGCGCGGCACGCTCATCGACCCGGTCCCGCCCAACTGGGCGCCATCGGCGCGATTGAACCCGAGCGCGGGCCCGTAGCCGAAGCTCAGTTTGCGACGCTGCGAACCACTGCCGGAGTGCCCCGGGCTGCCGGGCGGTTTGGCGAGCCCCGCCACGAGTGCTGAGTCGAGGCCGGTCGTGTCGAGCGGTGCCGCCGTGCTGCCGAACCACGAATCGGTGGAGTCCGACAACGAACGCACGTAGGCGCCCAGCGCACTGTCGGCCGGAGCCTCCTCAGCGCGCGCCCCACCGGCGAGCGTCGACAGGCTCACGACGAGCGCGAACCACAAGCCCAGCGCGGCTCGGGACGGTCCGGTGCGAGAGCAGCGCGCGATCGTCGGGCGGTCGCTACCGCCAACCGCCGCGCTCATGACTTCCTCCCGCGCCCGCCGCCGACTTTCAGGCGCACGACGTTCTTGTTGCTGGCCGGCGTGGCGAACATCGAATCCGGCAGCGACGAGTTCACCTTGTAGTCGCTCATCGCCATGGCGAAGTCGAATGCATTGCCGAACTTCGGCAACGGTAGGGTGAGTTCGATGCGCATCATCATGCGCGACATCACCCAGAAGCCGTCGGCGTAGGTGCGTTCGACCACCATGTGACGGATGCCCTTGAGGAACAGCGGCACCGGCGACTGCCGGAACTCGAGTTCCTGGCGCACGATCACGAAGTCCTTCGTGTCGACCCACACCCGGCCGGACGGTTCGTACACGGCCAGCGCCGAGCGCGGCTCGAAGCGCAGCGTGTAGAGCAGGTGATCGCCGAGGATCTTGCGGTCCTCGATCCTGAACTTGAAGTTGCGGCGGTTCTCGGGCCGGAACGCGAAGTTCACCATTTCCTCGCCCATGCCGGGCGAGAAGTCGGCATCGACGGTGTCGTCGTCCTTTTTGTCCTCGTCCTCACTCTTGCCCTTCTTGTCGGGCTTCGCTTCATAGTTACGCAGTTCGATCGTGCGGATCTTGTTGGGCTTTTTCTTGTAGACCTTGGAGACGCTTTCGAAGAACAACTCGGGTGCCTTCTTGCCGGTGACGTTGCGCATCACGCGCAGCGTCGCGGTGAACGACTGGTCCTGGAGCAGCGAGTCGCGCCGGGCCTCGCCGCGGGCGACGCGGTCGAGGATCTCGTCGAGCGTGACGCGCGGGGCACGCACCAGCACTTCGGAGACATCCGTGTGCATGGTGTCTTCCACCGCCAGTGTGGGTCCCGTGGAATGGACGGGCTGAGCGCTGGCGCGTGCGGGCCCCAGCTGGAGCACGAGTGCGGCGAGCACCGCCACTCTCATAAGTGCAGCGAGGCTGACAGAGGGCAGGGCGCGGTCGGCTTCAGGGCTCACGGGACGGTCCAGGAAAGGGGTGGGAGGCTGCCGCGGACGCTAGCCGGGGTGCGGCACGCCCGCAACAGTCTGCGACGAGATGGCAACGGCGGCGAAGGTGGAACCGCACGCGCCGCTGCGAGTTGCGCTAGCGTTACGTGCGCCCGGGGCTGCGCATTGCGCGCCCGGGCCCACTTTCGACACGAGTCGGCACGACCCGTGCCATACCTATGGATGGAACATCACCGGCAACCCGGTCCTGCACCACCCCTCGCAGGGTCACCGGAACCGACTGGGAGAACTGTCATGCGAGTCACGAACCAGGTCCTCATCGCCGCCTTGGCGGCTGTCGCGTTGTCCTCGCCCACGCTGTCGGGTGCCGTCGAGCTCACGCCTTCGTTGCTGGCGCTCCCCTCACCCGCGCTGGGCCAGCGGCTGCGCGCCGTGGTCGGCGAAGCCAGTGCCGATCCGGCACCGGTCACGCTGCTCATGACGCATGCGCCATCGATCGCACCGCCCGAGTTCGCGGGTGTGCACTACCGGCCGCGCGGTGGCAGACGTTATCGCCAGCCGGAGTCGGCAGGCGTGAGCCAGGTGCACATCGGCTGGTTCGACCCCGATGGCGATCAGGAGTCGCGCTTCGACATCGGCGTGCGTGGCGGCCCGATGATCGATGAAAATCTTCAGATCGGGCTTGGCGTCGACTGGATCCACAAGGGCGAGAACATCTCGAGCGTCACCTCGCCGGGCATCGGCCCGGGCGGTGTGCCGATCGAAGTGCGCACCCAGATCGCGCGTGCGTCCGTGAACATGTTCCCGATCATGGGCTTCATCCAGATGTCGGCGCCCGAGAACATGACGGTCATCCCATATTTTGGCGCCGGTGCTGGCTACGAAGTGCTGGTGCTGTCGGGCGATGACTTCGTCACCGGGCAGTCGTTCGAAGGCACGTTCAGTGGCTGGGGCTGGCAACTGTGGGGCGGCGCGGGCTTCCCGCTGGGCGGCCGCACGCGGCTCAACGCCGAGGTGTTCGTGAACGGCGCCGAACTCGGCCGTGACGCGACCGACGAGCTGAGCGGGCTCGAGGTGCACGAGACGGTCAAGGCCGACGGCGCGGGCATGCGCTTCGGCGTGGCGTGGGGGTTCTAGGGTCCGGCACGCGGCCCAGCGAACTCCCGTAGGCGCGCGAGCCCCGGTACGCGGTCGGTGCCGGGGCTCTTGCGTGGCATGTCGGCCGGGTCGTGCTACCGCGCTGGCGGCCATTCGAGTGCTCCATTAGGCTCGGGCCATGCCCCGACGTTCTCCGCGTTCCAAGCGCAAAGCCGCAGGCGCCAAGCTGCCGCAGTCCCCGCGCGTGCGTTCCACACCCGGCAAGTCGCGCACCGCCGCTGCCGCACCGCGCGCCACGCACGCCAGCAAAGGCGCGCGCGGCACGGCCGCCGCCGGCAAGAAAGCGGCGCGCAAGAAGGCGACGCGTCCGTTGCGCGGCACCAAGTCCGCGGCCGCGACCTCCGTGCGCGCCAGCCGACCGGCAGCAAAGCCTGTGACTCCGCGTGCGGCGCGCAACCGGTTCGTGCAGCCCGACGCGGTGCGCGTGCGCGCCATCGTCGAGCAACTGCGCGAGCTCTACCCCGACGCCAAGTGCGCTCTGGACTACGCGACGCCATTGCAACTGCTGATCGCCACGATCCTGTCCGCGCAATGCACCGACGAGCGCGTCAACAAGGTCACGCCGGTGTTGTTCGCGGCGTACCCCGACGCGGCCGCCCTTGCGTCCGCCGAGCAAGCCGCGATCGAGACGATCATCCATTCTGCGGGCTTCTTCCGGAACAAAGCGAAAGCCATTCGCGAGGCGTGCGCGGACATCGTGAAAAAGCATGGCGGCCAAGTGCCGCGGACGATCGACGAGCTGACCGCGTTGCGTGGTGTCGGACGCAAGACCGCCAACGTGGTGTTGGGGAACGCTTACGGCATCAATGCGGGCGTGGTGGTCGATACACACGTGACGCGGCTGTCGAACCGCCTGGGCTTCACTCAGGAATCCGACGCCGTGAAGATCGAGTACGCGTTGATGCCGCTCGTGCCCCAGGAGCACTGGACGCTGCTGTCGCACTGGCTGATCCTGCACGGCCGCGCCGTGTGCAATGCGCGCAAGCCCGTGTGCAGCGCCTGCGCGCTCGCGTCGCATTGTCCGAAAATAGGCGTGACGGTCTCGGCGTGAGGCTTTGGCCCTGTCTCGCCGCGCTGCTGTCGGGCGCTGCACTTGCCGCGGGTGCAGCCGCGGCCGCGGTCGCCGGCTCACCGCTTGCGATGTTCGGCGACG
>JANNWR010000061.1:0-4344 GCA_031408715.1 bacterium | reverse complement strand
GGTACCAGCATCCATCGGCACAAGTTCGATGGTGAGTAGGAAGTGATGTCCAGTGAGGTGCTCGATCTCGAAGAGTTGGTTGGTCACGATGCGCGTGAAACGGCTCTCATTGGGATAGTCCGTCCCATCCGGCCCGCGCATCGTGAGTATCCACGCTCCACCGGGCTTGAACTCGAACCGATGAATCGTGTTCGTGAACCCAGCTGGCCCCCACCATCTGGCGACGCGATCGGGATCGCGCATTGCGGCAAACACGTCGGATGGGGTGGCGGGGATCAGCACGTGCCGTGAATCTGAGCGGGTCTCGATCGGTTCCATACTCGGGCCTTCAGGGGTTTGTGGGTTTGTCAGGCGTCCTTACGCCCTTGGTGCCGTAGGACGACGTGCGTGGCCTTCTCCGATGCTACGAACTCGACGCATTCGTATCCCAGAGTCCGCAAGTCAACTCCTTCGAACAGCCGTTCTCCTCCGCCGAGAAGTACGGGTGCGATAGCAATGTGCAGTTCATCGATGAGGCCATCGCGGAGACACTGCTGGATGGTGTTCGCCCCACCGCCGATACGCACGTCCATTCCGCCGGCTGCCTCGCGCGCCCGTTCAAGCGCCTCGTGAATGCCGCCCGTGACGAAGTGGAACGTCGTGTCGCCTTCCATCTCGATAGGTGGGCGTGAATGATGAGTCAGGATGAAGACCGGAACATGATACGGCGGGTTGTCTCCCCACCAGCCCTTCCAGTTCATGTCCGTCCAGGGTCCACGATCGGGGCTGAACATGTTCCTCCCCAAGATCCAAGCCCCGACATTCGCAAATCCGCGAGCGGCGAAGTCATCGTCAACCCCGGTCGTGCCGCCATCTTTCCCGAACAAGGCCCGCTGAAGCGTGCGTGTCGGGAATAGCCACTGGTGCAGGTCCGGCCCGCCGATGCCGAGCGGATTGTTGATGTCTTGATCTGGGCCCGCTCCGTATCCGTCGAGCGAGATGGTGAAGCTCGCCACGCGAACTCGTGTCAATTGATGCCTCCGTTTGGACGACTAAAAATCTGGTTCAGCGGGGGCGCGCTGCGTCGGCCGCTGCTCCCGGTTGTAAGGCGGCAGCCGATGTGACCGTTGTGCGCTGAGCCCCTCTTGCTCCGGACGCTCGTCACCGCGATGACCGGCCAACCCAGGAAAGGCGAACGCGAGTAGCTCGCGCCGTCAGGACGCTTCGTCACGCAGCGCCTCGCCGACCACGCAACGCCTGGATCGCGAGGACGACCGAGAACGCGCCGGTCACCCCGAGGACATAGAGAGTCCAGATGAACAGCAGCGCGCCGCTCTTCGCAAGAAACTCCGGGCGCAATCCATTCCGCATGTGCAGCGGCAACATCCCGGCGGCCATCAGGCCGCCAAGGAGCATGACCACCTTGCCCAATGGCTTTTCTCGTAGCAGAACGGCGCCGCAGACAATGACGAGTAGGATCGCAACGCCAACAAGATGATTGAGCCCCGCGCGGTCCATTCCGAACACGATGTCTTGCGAGATGTGCAGGGCAAGCAGAAGCACGGAGAGTATCGAGGTAACGCTCAAGAGGTCGTTCTGCTTCACAGGGGGCGCTCCTTGGGAGTCGCATGATGTGCCCGTACGCGACCAGTCTCGCGGGTTTCAGCGATCCAGGCCGCCGACTGCCTAACGTCAGGCCGATAAGTGGCCGAGCCGGCGCGAGCGGACCCACCCACCACACGAAGCTTACCCGCCGGCTCGGTCCACTGCACCGGCTGGATGTGCCGCAGCCCAGCCCCCTACCCGACGGGAACGAAGTCCGGCGGGCCGGAATACCAGCTCAGCAGGACGCAGCCCCCCGACGAGCCGTGCGGGCCGTGCGGCGAGCCCGCCTTGGCGACGAAGTAGCTGCCGGGCCCGTAGCTCACGCCGTCTTCTACGAGATCCCCTTCGATCACGAAGACGGTCTGGTCGGCGTGAGTGTGGCTGTGCGCCGGGATCGAACTCCCGGCCCCCATCTGCATCATCCCCGTCATGCCGCCGGTCGACTCGACCAGCTGGAGCATCTTCATCGAGACGCCCGGCCAGCCAGTCGGCGACCAGGCAAGGGCGGAAGTGTCGAGCTTCATCTGGTACATGCTGGTTCCTCCTGCGGCATAACTCCGCGTATCAGCCGCGCGCAGGCTTCTTGCGCGCCGGCTGCACTCGCCTGTTAGGCTGCATTCGTTCGCGGGCGATCGAAGCGCCGGTGCGTGAACGCTTCGACCTCGGGCGACCTGCCGGGATACCATGCAGCATCCCCTCCACACTGATGTCCTCGTCCACGTCCGGCCAATGCACCCCCTGCCCGACGCCGATGAGGCGGAAGTTGGCCCGCTCTTTGGGCGTCGCGTCCGACAGCCGCCAAGACCACGCAAGTGGAACGCTTATCACCCGTCCATCGGCCAGATGCGCGATGATCTCGTTCGCCGTGACGTGCACATCCTGGATCAGTGGGTCGCTGGTAAACTCAGCCGCAGTGCTCATGCCATGCCTCCAATATCGCGGCGCGGTGGGCTGTGATGATCCGTCGAATCTTGCTCAACTCCCGTGCGTCAAAGCCGTGGCCGCGTGCAAATCCGGCTGGCTCGAGCCAGAACTTGCAGGTCGCGTCCTCGCGCTCGACGTGTACGTGTGGAGGCTCGTTGCAGTCGAAGCTCGTGAAGAAGAACCGATACGGACCGGGTATTCCCTTGATTCGTGGCATCCAGGACTTGCACCTCCAAGGGGGCGTAACCCTCCCAACCTATCACCCTCGACCCCGTTCCGTCCGCGCCAGACAGCCCCGCCCAACGCTCCGGTCAGCTGCCGCTCCCGTCAAGTGAGGGCAGATTCGATTCATCGAGCAGGTTCCGTGACCCGCGACTACTCATGTCTACGCCGGCCACATCGGCGGCCACCACTGCCGCATGAGGCGCGGTCCACACCTGGTCACGATGCCAGTACCACGTGCCGCCAGTCCACTTCTGATGGCCGGTACGTCCGTTTGCAGCAACCTGTGCTCTCCCGTCACCTGGATTGGAGTAGAGCGGGAGCCAGCGACTAGACCCGGCATCGACGGACAAGCACAAGAAGAAGTGGCCTCCTTGGGCGCGTTGTTCATCCTTGCACGTGTAGGAGCCGCCGCGATTAGCCAGCGTATCGGGATCGAGGTGCAGCACCAAGCCAGCGGCAATCTCAGCTTCGGTGGTCATGCGCTCCTCTTCGCGCAGCTAACGCCTTGGCGCTGAGCGGCCGGAGATTCCGGTCCGCTCGAGCGGCCAGTCAGGCAGCCTCCACGTCGACGAACTCTCCCTCTGAGCTCGGCTTCGGAATCGGAAGCCCTTCCCGCCTCAATCCATCGACGTGGAAGGCGACTGCCTCTCGAATCAGACCGACGACCTCCTCGCGCGTCTCGCCGGCGGCGGCACAGCCGGGAAGGTCGGGCACATGTGCTCCCCGGCTGGAGTCCCCTCGTTCGATCACCACCATGTATCTCATCACTCTGCTTCCTCCCGCCTCTTGAGACCGGCCTGCTTCAGATTCGAGCTCAGGGTACCCGGGGGAACATCTAGACTTGGCCTTCCCGCGACCGTCACCGTTCCCGGCTTGTCCAGATTCTTGAACTGCCGGGGGCTTCCCTTCGTTCGAATCAGGGCCCAGCCATCGTGCTTGAGAAGGCGGATCAACTCGCCCACCTTCATCCCATCTCCGGTTTCCCGGGGGCTGTACGTCATCATGTCTGTCTAACGCCACGAATGAGGCGCGCGCCGCGGAGACATAATGGCACGAGACCACGGGCGCGTCGGCTCCATTCGATAGTTAGGCGGCCGACTTTCGCGCCAGCCGGCTTTCACGCGCGGGGCCGCTGACGAACCACATAACCGCATGCCCCAGTGCCACGATGCCGACATAGGTTGCGGCATCGGCCACGATCGGAGCAACGCCCGGCGCGAATACCATCCACTCTGGGTAGACCGCAGCGAACAGATAATCCCGCAGCGGGCCAATGACTCCCACGACAATGAGACACACCGCCAACCCGCGCCGGCCAAACCTGCGAGCCACCCGCCAGGTGATGAGATAGATCGGCGAGCACGAAATAGCGAGCCCGAGGTAGAAGAGCACCAACACGCCGGGTGTCGAGGGGAGGGAAACCCCCCACACCCCGAGTGCCTCCCCCAGGACGATCGCGCCCAGACCCAAGCCGCCGGCCGCAGCGCCGCCGGCCAAGGCCCCCATGACGCGGCGCGAAGGTGCCCGCGTAAGGTAGATTGCGGCAACCAGCGCGACGGCGTACGCGCAGGTCATCACGATGATTTGCAGCGTTGTCATGCGCCCCTTGGC
>JANNWR010000060.1:0-4257 GCA_031408715.1 bacterium | reverse complement strand
ACCTCGGCACCGGCTCCGCGCACGGCCTCGGCATCGGCTTCGAGCCGGGCCGGTGTGTACCAGGCGTCGCTCCCGCCGGTGAGCAGGACGACATGTGGCCACGGCTGCACACCGCCGCTGCGCAGTTCGGGCGGTGTATCGCCGCCCACCGCGAACAGCGCGTCACACGTCCTTCTACCCATGAGCGCGGCGCGGTACGCCATGGCCACACCCTGCGAGAAACCGGCGACAACGATCGCTCGTGGGGTGCCGAACTCGGACTCGAGCTGATCGAACACGGTGGCCGCATAACCGATGTTGTCGGCGATCGCCAGTTCACGATCCTCGCGCGTCATCCAGTTGGCGACGACTTCTTCCGTTCGCGTGTAAAAGGGATGCGGTGCTTGCACGGAAGCCACCAGCCATTGCGCTCGGACGTCCGCGCGCAGCAGTCCGGGCAGGAACATCGCCGCCGACTGCGCGTAGCCGTGAAAGCCCACGAGCCAGCATGCGGCAGCACTCGTGCGTGGCGGACGAACGAGGTAACGGCCGTGCACGGTGGCAGGTGCGTGGCGAAGCAGCGGTTCGATCGTCGGATCGGTCATGGCGGGCGAAGCCCTCGGGTCAACCGCGAGCATAACGAATCGCGTGCGGCGGCGCGTGCGCGGCCCGCCTGACGCAGCCACACCACGGGAAGACTCGCGACGAACGCGCGGATGCTCGATCGAACGGCACCTCCTGGAACTGTGACCCGGTCGGGACACCCGTATCATGAGGCTCGATCGTCGCAGGCGGCATGGCGACCAGAACAGCGGTGCTCCGCCCCCCGCTCACGTGCACCCGGGCGTGAAGCCGTCTAGATTCGCCGCATGCCCTCGTCCCGTCTCGCGTCCCGTCTCGCGTCCCGTCTCGCTTCCCGCCTGCTGTCCGTGCTCGCCGCGCTAGCACTGGCACTTCCGGCCCATGCCTCCCCGCTCGAGTTCGTCTCGCCGCGCCACCCGCTCGCGGCCGAACTGCGCGTACTGGAGTGCTACGACCTGCCGGCCGACAGCGGGCGCTTCCGGCTGCCGCACTTCCAGACGTGGCCGCTGCAGCGTCGCGAGCTCATGGGCATCGGCGCACCGATCGGCGCCGGCAACGCCGTACGCACGCTCGTGGCGGAACGCATCGAACGCGAACTGCAGCGCGATGCCATCGCGGCGTTCGCCGACGCGCGTGTGCGCCGCTCCACGCCGCGCCTGTGGCAGCGCGAGTGGCCGCTCGATGAGCGCGCCGAACTGTCGGTCGGACTCGAGGGCGGCTTCGACGCGAGCGACATCGAAGGCGTGAAGGACTCGCGCTGGCGAGACGGCAGCGGCGCGCACTTCCGCGCCGCGGTGCAGAGCGAACGCCTGCTGTTCTTCCTGCACCTGGGGCTCGGCCAGTTGCAAGACGCCGCGCGTTACACGGACGTGCTGGTGTCGAACACCGACCTCGCCGCGCAGACCGAAGAGGCGTACGTGTCGTACAGCGCCAGCCCGCACTGGAGCGTGGCGATCGGCCGCCAACGCTTCGCATGGGGCCCCGGCGAAGAGGGCTCGCTGTTGTTGTCGCGCACGGCTGCACCGCTCACCGCCCTGTGGCTGCACGGCCGGCTGCAGGCGTTGCGAGCCGACTTCACCGCGATCCATGCCACCACCGACCCGGGTCGCGGCGAACAGCTGGCCGCGCATCGCATCGAGTGGCAGCCCGCATCCGGCCTGCGGCTCGGCGTGAGCGAAGCGGCGCGCTATCGCTCGGACGGTTGGCAGGCGGTCTACCTGGCGAGCGTCATCCCGTTCTCGCTCGCACAGCGCTTGCTCGCGCAGGACGGCGACAGCGCCGGTGTGAATCGCAACAACATCGAACTGGCATTCGACGCGTCGTGGCGTCCGGCCGACGGCACTCGGCTCTATGCCGAAGTCCTGCTCGACGACGTGCCCGCCAAGACCGGCGCCGTGCCGAGCAAGTACGCGTTCCAGACCGGGCTCGACGGCGCGTGGACGCGTGGGTTCACGCGTCTGACTTGGAATGCCGAATACACGTTCCTGTCGCGGTACGTCTACACATCTTTCTTCGGCCGCTCCTACATCGCCCAGGCTTCACCGCTCGGCTTCCCGACCGGCCCCGACGCGCGCCGGCTGCGGTTGCGCATGAGTTGGGACCCGCGCGTCGACTGGCAGGTCACGGGCATCGCCGCGCGCACGTGGAAGGGCGAGAACGACATCGACGAACCGTTCGTGCAGGGTGGCCCGGTGCCGTCGGTCTCGACGCTCGAAGGGATCGCGGCGATCAGCGACGACTTCACGGGTGTCGTGCGCTGGTGGCCGGCGAGCGGAGTCGACTTGTCGCTGGCACTCGGCTGGCAGCGCATCGATGACGCCGGGCACGTGGCCGGCGTGACGCGACGCGGTACGCACGCCAGCGTGGGCGTGCGGCTGACGCGCTAGTTTCGCCCTGTCGCGCCCTGTTGCACCCAAGAGCACGCGCCGGGGTCACCAGCGCCCCCCGTCCGTCATCGCGCGCTTGACGCCGCGGCCCGGCGCGCCCAACGTCCGCGCGTTTGCTGCCCCGAGTTGCTACCCAACTGCCCGAAAGGACCGTCGCATGCCTCGCTCCCCCCTCCTGCTGGCCGCCGCCGCCGCCCTGCTGCTGAGCGCGCCTGCCGCGCACGCCGCCGGCTCGTTCCTCGAGGCCTCGAGCCGCGACACCACGTGCGCGCCGTGCAAGGACTTCGACCAGTACGCCAATGGTGGCTGGCGCGCCACGTTCGTGATGCCGGCGGCATACTCGCGCTTCGGTGCGTTCACCGAGGTCGCCGACCGCAACCAGAAGGTGCTGCTCGGCATCGTGACGAACGCTGCGGCCAGGAAGGCCAAGCCGGGCAGCGACGACGCCAAGATCGGCGACTACTGGTCGAGTTGCATGGACTCCGCGTCGGCCGAGAAAGCCGGCCTGACACCGGTGCAGACGCTGCTCGACGCGATCGACGCCATCAAGTCGACGACGCAGCTGGCGAGTCAGGTGGCGTGGCTGCACGCGCATGGCATCGGCACGCTGTTCGGGTATTTCGGCAATCAGGATGCGAAGAACAGTTCCCGCGTCATCGCACATGCGGGACAGGGCGGGATCGGACTGCCGGACCGCGACTACTACAGCAAGCAGGACTCGGCCTCGAAGGCACTGCGCACGGAATACGTCGCGCACATGGGCCGGCTGTTCGTGCTCGCGGGTGAACCCGCAGCCAGCGCGACGCAGCACGCCGACGGCGTGATGGCGCTCGAGAGCGCGCTCGCCAATGCCAGCATGACGAATGTCCAACGCCGCGACCCCAACGCCACCTACCACGTGATGCCTGCCGATTCGCTGGCACTGCTCGCGCCCCGATTCCTGTGGAAGGATTACTTCGCGGGACGTGCGCAGTCGCCCGAAGTGGTCAACGTCACGCAGCCCGAGTTCTTCTTGGCAATGAACGAGTTGATCGCCAGCACGCCGCTCGACACCTGGCAGGCGTACCTGCGCTGGGCCGTGCTGTCGGACGCCGCCCCCACGCTCACCCGGGCGTTCGGCGACGAGGACTTCCGTTTCGAGAAGTTGCTCACCGGAGCCAAGGAACAGCAGCCGCGCTGGAAGCGCTGTCTTGCGGCCACCGACCGCGACTTGGGTGACGTGCTCGGCAAGGCGTACGTGGCCCAGGCGTTCCCGCCCAAGGCACGCGCACGGGCGCTGGAACTGGTGCACAACCTCGAGGCCGCGCTCGGCGACAAGATCGCGACGCTGCCGTGGATGACCGAGGCGACCCGGAAGGCGGCGGCCGGAAAACTGGCCGCCTTCGACGAGAAGATCGGCTACCCCGAACTGTGGCGCGACTATTCGAAGGTCACAATCACGCGCGGGGCATTGCTCACGAACCGCTTGAACTCGCGCGCGGCCGAGTCGGCACGCAACATGGACCGCATCGGTAAGCCGGTCGAGCGCCGCGAGTGGCGCATGACTCCGCCCACGGTGAACGCGTTCTACTCACCGTCGCTCAACAGCATCAACTTCCCCGCCGGCATCCTGCAGCCGCCATTCTTCAACGCCGACGCCGACGATCCCATCAACTACGGTGCGATCGGGGCGGTCATCGGGCACGAGATGTCGCACGGCTTCGACGACCGCGGCCGGCAGTTCGACGCCCAGGGCAACCTGCGCGACTGGTGGCAGGCGTCGGATGCCGAAGCCTACAAGGTGCAGGCGCAGCGAGTCGTCGAGCAGTTC
>JANNWR010000059.1:0-12456 GCA_031408715.1 bacterium | reverse complement strand
CGAGTATGTTCACCTCGTCACCTCCACATGCACCTGCCCGCGCGGTACTGCCAGGTGAACCGCCAAAGCCACCACCCACTGCGCCAGCCCAGAAACGACAAGCTAAGCCCGCGCCGCCACGTCGCGTACCGCCTCACGGACCGCGCGCTGCAGCTCTCGCGGCACCGCACGCCCGCCGTAGTCGCGGCACGCCCCCAGCACGCTGCGCAGCGACATGCATGTGCCGTTGCATGACGCACACCCGTTCACGTGCTGCTCCATCTGTGCGCACGTGATCGCCGAGACCTCGCCCTCGAACCAGCGCGACAACATGAGCGCGGTTTCCGGACAGCCAGCCTTGGGCGCCGGTGCATCACCCCCCTGCACGTACGGCGCAAGATGGGTGCGCAGCGTCAGTCGGGCGCGATGCAGGCGCGACTTCACGGCGCGTTCGCCGATCCCCAGCGCCTCGCCCACCTCGGCAGCACTCAAGCCCTCGACGTCGCGCATGACGAGCACCGCGCGCTGCGCTTCGGGCAGCGCGCCGATCGCGGCTTCCAGTCTCCCTGCCAGTTCCCGGCGCTCGAACCGGCGGGCAGGGCCGGGCGCTGGATCCGGAGAATCGCGCAGATGCGCATACGCCGGCGCATCGAGCGGCTGTTGGCGCTTGCCGCGCTGGCGGCGGCGCGCGCACGCGCGGCGTGCCACGACGTAGGTCCAGGTCGACAGCGAGGAGTCACCGCGGAACTGCTGGAGCGAGCGCAGGAGTGTATGCAGCACGTCCTGCACGAGATCGGCGGCGTCTTCCGCGTTCCGGCAGAAGCCCCGGCTCCAGCGCCATGCTGGTGCCGAGGCGCGCTCGAGCAGGTCGCGCAACGCGGCGCCGTCGCCGGCACGGGCCGCTCGGAGCAGCCGCCCTTCGGCTGCCCGGGTTGGCGCCGCTTCGCCGTTGCGAGCACGCGACTTAGCGCTCCCAGTGGTCCCAGGCGGCGGACTCGCGAATCCTTTGGTCGCCCTAGGGCTCCCACCCACTGAAGACATACGTTCTCCCAAGGCTCGCGTCATCATCACATGAGGAACCGCCATGCTAGCAGACCGCCGCCGGGTGGCCGCATCCGCTGAGCGACCCGCACCGACACTCCGGCTCGCCGCGACCGCCATGCTGGCCACGTTCGTCGCACTGGCCGCCGGCTGCGGCGGTGCCAAGCACACCGCGTCCGACGAGACGGCCGCGATCGCAGTGCAGCTCGTGCGCGTGGGCGCCGGTGCGCCCGGCACGCTCGAGTTGCCCGCACGCGTCAAGGCGTCCGAGGAAGCGACACTCACCGCCCGCCATGGCGGGCGCATCTCGGCATTTCCGGTGCGCGAGGGACAGCATGTGGCCGAAGGCGCGCTGCTCGTGCGCTTCGATGCGCCCGAGGCGCGCCTGGCGCTCGCCGCCGCCCGTGCGGACGAACAGGCCGCACGCGTGAGCGCGCTCTACGCGCAGCGGCAGCATACGAGGATGGAGTCGCTGTTCGCCGCCGGCGTCATCGCGCAGGCCGAACGCGAGAACGCCGAAGCGTCGGATCGCGGTGCCGCCGCACGGCTGGCGCAAGCGACCGCGGCGCGCGAGTCCGCCGAGTCGGCGTTCGAGGTGCGCGCACCGTTCGCGGGCGTGCTCGTCCGCCGGCACGTCGACGTGGGCGCCGACGTGCAGGCGGGATCGCCGCTGGTCGATCTGCGCTCGCCGAGTGGCGCCGAGATCGTGACCGCGGTGCCCGAAGCCGCCGCGGGCGGACTCGGCAGTGCACAGGCCTGGGTCCAGGTCGGCGATGGACCGTGGCGCGAAGCAAGGCTGCTGCGCGCCGATGGCATGGTGGATCCCGCCACGCGCACCCGCACCGCGCGCTATGCGCCGCGCGACCGCGGTGCGATCGAGCCCGGTGCGTATGCGCGCGTGCGGCTCGAGATCACGCGCAGCGCGACTGCAACGCCCGCCGCACTCGCGGTGCCGGCCACGAGCATCGTCCGGCGCGGCGCGCTGACCGGCGTGTACGTCGTCGAGCACGGCCGCGTCTGGCTGCGCTGGCTGCGATTGGGACGCGCACAGGGTGACGCCTTCGAAGTGCTGTCCGGGCTCGAGCGCGGCGAACAGGTGGTCGCCAGCCCCATGAACCTCGAGGACGGCGTGCGCGTGAAGGTGGCGCCGTGAAACTCGACACCACGGGCATCGCCGGCCGAATCGCCGGCATGTTCCTGCATTCACGCCTGACGCCGCTGGCGATCATCGCCTCGGGACTGCTCGGGCTGCTGGCACTCGCTTCGCTGCCGCGCGAGGAAGAGCCGCAGATCCAGGTCCCGATGGTCGACGTGCGCCTGGGCTGGCCCGGGCACCCGGTCACGGAAGTCGAACGCCAGCTGACCTCGCCGATCGAGCGCGTGCTGTGGCAGATCCCCGACCTCGAGTACCTGTACTCCACCAGCGATGCCGACGGCGCGCTGCTCATCCTGCGCTTCAAGGTCGGGCTGTCGCCCGACAAAGCCCTCACGCGTGTGCGATCGCGGCTCGACGAAGCCCTCACGGCGCTACCCCCGGGCGCCGGAGTGGCTTCTGTGGTACCGCGATCGATCGACGACGTGCCGGTTTTGGCGCTGACCCTGACTGCGCCCAAGCGCCAGGACTGGGACGGCAGCGACCTGCGCCGAGTGGGCGAGGAACTCGCGACCGAACTGCGCAAGACTTCTGGAGTGTCGCGTGTGCGCGTCCTGGGCGGCGAGTCGCGCGTCATCGAGGTGCGCCCCGTGCCCGGCCGCATGGCGCAAGCCGGCGTGAGCGCCGGAGCGCTGCTCGACGTGCTCGCGGGCGCCGGGCTGTCGTGGCCCGCGGGTACGGCCATCCAGGGCGGCAGCGTGCGTATGCTGCGCGCCGAGTCACCGCTCGCCTCGGCCGCGGACCTTGATGCCCTGCAAGTCCCTGGTGCACGCGGTCCGGTACGCCTGTCCGAGGTCGCCGACGTGGTCGATGGTCCGGCAGAACCCGCACGGCAGGTGTGGCGCATCAGCCACGAAGGTCACGCCGAACCCGCGGTCACGGTCGAGGTCGCCAAGCGCCCCGGCGTCAATGCCACGGACCTCGTGCACGCGCTGAACACAAGGCTCACTCAACTGCAGCCGACTTTGTTGACGCGTGACGTCGCGCTCGACGTGACGCGCGACCTTGGCGCGACGGCCAAGCACAAGTCGGACGACCTGATGTTCCATCTGTTGCTCGCCACGCTGTCGGTGGTGCTGTTGATCGCGTTCGCGCTCGGACGGCGCGAGGCGCTCATCGTGGCGATCGCGATTCCGGTGACGCTCGCGCTGACACTGTTCGTGTACCGCTTCCTCGGCTACACCCTGAACCGCGTCACGTTGTTCGCGCTCATCTTCTCGATCGGCATCCTGGTCGACGATGCCATCGTCGTGGTCGAGAACATCGCGCGGCATTTCGCGATGAAGGACGTTCGCGACACCGACCAGCGTGTCGTCGAGGCGGTCGACGAAGTCGGCAATCCCACGCTGCTCGCCACATTCGCAGTCATCGCCGCGATCCTGCCGCTGGCGTTCGTGGGCGGGCTCATGGGCCCGTACATGAAGCCCATCCCCGTTGGCGCTTCGCTCGCCATGCTGTTCTCGCTGGGCGTGGCGTTCGCCATCTCGCCGTGGGCCGCGCGCCGGCTCCTGAAGCGCGACGCGGCCGCGCACGCCGGGCACGAACCCAAAGAGTCGCGCATGGACCAGGCCTACCGGCGGAGCATGGGCCGCCTGCTCGACGATGGCCGCGCCCGCGGCTGGTTCTTCGCCGGCCTGATCGCGCTGTTCTTCGCGGCCGCGTCACTGGTGGTATTGCGCTTCGTGACCGTGAAGATGCTGCCGTTCGACAACAAGAGCGAGTTCGAGATCGTGCTCGACCTTCCCCCCGGCACGCCGCTCGAGCGAACCGTGGGCGTTGCGCATGAAGCCGCGCGCATCGCCGGGCACCAGCCCGAAGTCGAAGATGCCGTGGTGTACGCCGGCATGGGTGCGCCGGTGACGTTCAACGGCCTGGTACGCCACTACGACTTCCGCGACGACCCGCGGCTCGCCGAGGTACAGGTGCGTCTGGTCGAAGGAAGCAAGCGCAAGCGCCAGAGCCACGCCATCGCCAAGTCCGTGCGCGACGATCTCGCCGGCCTCGCGAAGCGCAGCGGAGCGAAACTGAAAGTCGTGGAGGTCCCGCCCGGTCCGCCGGTGCTTTCGACGCTGGTGGCCGAGGTCTATGGCCCCGATCTCGACGGCCAGCGCGCATTCGCAAGAGCAGTGCAGGCCGTGTTCGACAGCACGCCCGGCGTCGTCGACACCGACCTCATGCTGACCGAGGGCCGGCCGCGTACACGGTTCGTGGTCGATCGCGACCGCGCCGCACTGGCGGGTGTGTCCCCGAGCCAGGCGGTGGATGCGGCGGCGGCGTTCTACGGAGGACGCGCCGTCGGCACGCTGCGCGCGCCCGAATCGCCCGAGCCCGTGCCGGTGTCGCTACGGCTCGCGGCCGCCGATCGCGCCGACCTTGCCGCGCTGTCCGCGTTGCAGATGGGCACCGGCACGCCTCTGTCCGAGATGGTGCACACGCAGACCGACAGCGCACCGCCGGAGATCCATCACAAGAACCTGCGCCGCGTCGTGTATGTGTTGGGCGACGTCGCCGGCAAAGCAGAGAGCCCGGTGTACGCCATCGCCGGCCTGCGCCCGCGCGTGCAGGCGCTCGCGACCCCGGACGGCAGGCCGGTGCACCAGTTGTCGACGCAGCTGCCGGAGTCCGACGACCACTACGAACTCAAGTGGGACGGCGAGTGGCACATCACGTACGAAGTGTTCCGTGACATGGGTGCGGCGTTCGCGGTGGTGCTGGTGCTGATCTACCTGCTCACGGTCGGCTGGTTCCACTCGTTCGTGACCCCCTTCGTCATCATGCTGCCGATCCCGCTGTCGCTGGTCGGCATCCTGCCGCTGCACGCGGCCATGGGCGCGTTCTTCACCGCGACGTCCATGATCGGTTTCATCGCGGGAGCCGGCATCAGCGTGCGCAACTCGATCATCCTCGTCGACTTCATCGAGTTGCGCCGCAAACAGGGCCTGGCATTGCGTGACGCCGTCATCGACGCAGGCGCGGTGCGCTTCCGCCCCATGGTGCTGACCGCGGCTGCGGTCGTCGTGGGCGGCGGCGTCATCCTGTTCGACCCCATCTTCCAGGGGCTCGCGGTCGCGCTCATCGGCGGTGAAGTCGCCGCCACGCTGTTGTCGCGCGTCACGGTCCCCGTTCTGTATTACCTCGCGAAACGCCGTGGCGAAGCCCGCGACCCGCACCGGACCGCGGGAGCATGAAACAGCGGTCGGAAATCCGACCCGAAGGAGGGTAGACTGATGCGTATCGAGGAAGCCGTACGCTTGGTGGCGGGCGTGTTCATCCTGTTGTCCGTGGCATTGGGTGTGTGGGTGAACCCGTGGTGGTTCGCGTTCACGGCATTCGTGGGGCTGAACCTGCTGCAGAGTGCGTTCACGAAGTGGTGTCCGATGATGTCCATTCTCAAGTCCGTGGGGCTCAAGCCATGATCCGTCGTCTGTCCTTCGTGCTGGCCATGATGCTGCTCGCCGCGCCGGCTTTCTCTGCACGGGTGCCCAAGCCGCACGCGACGCCGATGCATGCCGGCAAAGCGGCAGCGATTCCCAGCCTGCCCGATTCCGCGGCCGTTCTCGCGCTTCTCGCCGGCGTGCACAACGGTGCCTGCCCGCTGCCCGGGCTCGCGACCGGCGGCCAGCCCGAATCCACACAGGTCGCGGCGCTCGCCAAGGCCGGCTTCAAGACCGTGCTCGACCTGCGCGCCGCCGATGAAGTGCGCGGCTTTGACGAAGACGCGGCGATGAAAGCGACCGGCGTACGTTATGTGAAGCTCCCGGTCACACCCGCCACGCTGAACGACGTTGTGTTCGACCAGGTGCGGAAACTCATGACCGAGACAGGTGGAATGGGCGTGTTCGTGCACTGCGCGTCGGGCAACCGTGTGGGTGCCGCGCTCATCCCGTGGCTCGTGCTCGATCGCGGCTGGAACATGGAACGAGCCGTGACGACGGCCAAGGCCGGCGGCTTGAAGAGTGCCGAGATGGAAGCCACCGCGCGCGACTACGTCGCAAGGAAGCGCGCCAAGAACTGACGCTCACTGGGCGCGGCGGTCGAACGTAGTCTGAGGGAACGAGACGGGGCGGACCCACGCGGGCCCGCCACGTCTCGCACACCGGAAACGTACTCAGCCGTCGAGCAGTGCCGCCAGTCTTCGATGGCATGCGCCCGCGAGCGGGCAGCACGTGGTTTCCGAGGACGGAGGCGCGAGTCCCATCGACGCGTAGCGATCCGCTGAGTCCGGCCAGATCGTGACGACTGACAAACCGGACTCGCGCAGCCGGCGCGCCACCAGCAGGTTCGCACCCGCGCTCACGCCGACACACCAGCCGTGATGCTCGCGCAGCCGCGCACACTCCGCCAGCGCCTCTTCGGTCGACACGCAAGCCACACTGTCGATCCTGGTCATGTCGACCAGTGCCGGGATGAAGCCGTCGCCGATTCCCATGATGCCGTGGTCCCCCGCCGGACCGCCGCTCATGACCGCGCTCTCGGTGGGTTCGACCGCGACCACGTGCACTCCGGGGAACTCCGTACGCAACGCCTGTGCGACCCCCATCAGGGTGCCACCCGTTCCGGTGCCCGACACGAATGCCCCGAGGCGCCGCACACCGCGATCGAGCAGTTGCCGCACGATCTCGGCACCGGTGGTCTCGAAATGACAACGGGCATTGTCGGGATTCCCGAACTGATCGGGGATGTAATAGCCCGAGCGGTTCTGGTACTCGTCACGCCGCGCGCATGCGCCGGCGAAGCTCTCCGTGCGCGGTGTCAGCCGGACTTCCGCACCGGCGCGCACCATCATGCGGCGGCGCTCGACGCTCATGTGCTCGGGCATGAAGATGAGTGCCCGGCAGCTCAGTTCGCGCGCGGCAAGCGCCAGCGCGATGCCGGTGTTGCCCGAGGTCGCCTCGACGACGGTGTCGCCCGCATACAGGTCGCCCCGGCGCATGGCCTCGGTCAGCATGAACACCGCGATGCGGTCCTTCACGCTGCCGGCCGGATTCGCGCATTCCATCTTCACGTGCACGCCATCGATCTCGACCAACGGTGTGCCGCCGACTCGGTCCAGTAGTATCGGGAGCATGGCGTGTTTCCTGGGTGGGGGGAGGCGCGACCGTGCGAGCGCAGAGTTCGAGCGATGGACTCAGGATAGGCTCCGCAGCCCACCTCCAGCACTACTACCTTGGTCCCATGTTCAACGCTGCGCTCGGACTCCCGTCATCCCGGCAGCGCTTCGGCACGGATACCCAGAGCAGCCAGATCCGGCGGCACCTGCCGAAATCCTGCAAGGGTGACCGCGAACGCCCCCGCGGGCTCGCCTGCAATCAGCTCGACGCGCCATTCACCAAGCGCCAGCACGCTCGCGCCCGATGCACCGATCACCGGCACCACGCCGAGTGCGCCACCCAGGTCGAGCGCGGCCAGCGGCACGACGGGCGCGCGCAGGTGCACGGCCGCCACGCCCGTGGCGCCATTGGCGTGCGTCGTCGAGTGCTCGTCCTCTGGCACTCGCCGCTCGCGCGGTGTGCGGTCGGCGATGCGGAACGGATGCAGTGGCGACTCGGGCAGCAGCAACTGCCAGGCGATGCGTTCGCCATCGGGTCGCTCGCGGCTCATCTCGACCGGCCCGCTCGCGACGACGCCGGCGGCGCGCAGCCGCGGCGCATCGCGGGCGATCGACTCCGAGCGCACCACCCAGTCGGCCACGCCATCGGGCCCGGCGAGCAGCGGCAGGAAGCGCCGCGCCACGGCTGAGACGCCGCGCAGGTGCGACTCCCAGCGCGTGCTGGCACGCAACTGCCTGAGCTCGTCGCGGGTCTCGGGTTCGCGAGTCGCGAGCAGTTCCAGATAGCCGCCGTCGGCGAAACACACCAGCGCGTTCTCGGTCGGTACGGCGTCGTGCCGGCCGCCCGGCAGCACGGTGAAGCCCGCATCCCCGAACGCCTGCCGTGCGGCCGCCAACGAGGGCACGACGACGACGACATGATCGAATGCGTGCGTCATGGAGCACCTCCGCACGCCGGCCGCCGTGCGCTCACCGGATCTAATGGTTGGAGCATCGTGCGCCAGCGCCCGCTGCTTCTGGTGGAGAGTCACTACGCGTGGATCGAGCCGGAAGGCCCGATCCCACCCACGACAAACGACCGGCCCCTTCAACGGGACCGGCCGTCCGAGTGTTCCACAGCGTTCCGCACCGCGCACGGGCGGTGGGATCGCGGACTAGCGGTAGAGCTTTTTCAGCTGGCTCCAGCTCTTGGAGACCGTGCTGACGGGCGGCGGCGAGACACCGATCTGGTAGATCGGGTTCGCCGGGCTCGTGCCGACGTTGTAGAAACCGGCCGGGCCGACCGTGGTGGCGTTGATGAACATGCTGATCGGGCTCGAACCCACCGTGGGCGGGTTCTTGGACGCGATGCCCAGACGGCTGGCAGCACCGGTCTTCGCGACCACCCGCTGCAGCACGATGATGTCGGTCACGTTGAGGTTGATCAGCAGCGGATCGAGTGCGGTGACATTGATCGTCGAGAAGAAGCCCGGATTCAGGCCGGCCCCGAAGTTCACGTTCACGTTGTAGGCACCCAGGAACGCCGACGACACCGCGTCATAGAACTCGACGCCGAGCGTCGCCGTGAGCACCGGGCCCAGGCTCGAGCCGGCATTGAACAGCGACAGCTGGTGTGTCGACAGGATACCCAGACCGGTCGTGAACAGCTCGTCGCCGAACACGGCGAGCAGATCGGTCGAGGAGAATCCGAAGTTCGCGGCCGACGGCGTGTTGTCATAGATGATCGAGACCGCGTTCGTCGCCGACTTGCCCTGGTCCTTGTTGATGACCAGATTGCTCGGCGTGCCATCGACCTCACCGAAGAAGCCCTGGATGGGCTCCTGCGTGACTTCGGCACGCGCGGGCATCGCCGCGAGCACACACAGCATGGCGGCGGCGAGGAGAGCGCCGCCTCGAGTAACGAGCTTCATGGATGTTTCCCCCGGGGGACGGAACCGGCGGCAGGCCGCGTTCCACATAAAGAGATGTGCGCCCGAACCCGTGCGAGCGGACGCGTGAGCGAGATGCGTGTCGGGACAGCCTCAGGATCTGTGCGGCCGCGCGCCTGACCCCCGCCCAAGGATCGCACCCGGCCCATCCCACCCGTGCTGCAAGGGGGGCCGCGTGCTGCGTGAAGACTCCCGGTTGGGGCCTGAGAGAGTTGCCGTGGAGCCGAGAGCAGAGCGACTCATCGCCCACTTAACAACCACTGGACGGGTGGGTCAACCCAAATTTCAGCGTTCTGGCCGGAATTCTGACCCGCGCGTCCGCCTGCATCCCGAGACCGAGCCAGGCTCTGGGCCTGCTAGAGTTCTGGCCCCACGGCTGCTGCCCCCGAGCACTGGCCGGCCACCCAATCGACCGACCCTGAGGACACCGGAACATGGCCCGCACGATCCCGCGCCTCTCCTCCGTCTTCGCCCTGGCGCTCACGGCGCTCATCGCGATGTCGCCGCGCCCGGCGGCCGCGGCCGTCGATCACGGCCGCCCGGCCTGCGACTACTGCCGCATGCTCGTCGAGCAGTCGGGCTTCGGCGGCGAAGTGCGGCTGCGCTCGGGAGCGGTCAAGCTCTACGATGCCATCGAGTGCATGGCCGCGGCCGTGCTCACCGACAGCCTGAGGCAGCGGGACATCCGTGCGATCTTCGTCATCGACCACGACGCACCCCATACGAAGTTGCCCGTCGGCCGCGCCACGCTCGTGCATTGCACCAGCATCGAGAGCCCGATGGGACAGGGCTTCCTGGCGCTGCGGGATCGAGCGCGCGCGAGCGCCACTTGCGCTCCCCCGGCTGGGACGCTGCTCGACTGGAAAGGGGTGCTGTCGCGCGTCAATCAGGTGTGGTTCGCAGGCAAGCTGTCGGTGGAAGCTCACGCGAAGGCCGGGGTCGGGCCGACCGCGAAGCGCACGGCGCGGCGCTGAACGGCTCCACGTTGTAGGCTGCGGCGCCCCATTCCCGCACCTCCACCCCTGCCGCGAGGCCGCCCCATGCGCCACCCGTCCGACCCCAAGCGCGTTGTGATCCCCGCGCTGATGCTCCTGCTCGCCACGTCCGCGTTCGCGGGTGGCGGCGACCCCGACGACCGCTGGACGCCCGAACTGCTGAACGCCGCGGGCACCGGCAGCGGCAACTCGCCCGGAGCCGCACCCGCTGGCACGTGGAACGTCGACGACCCGCCGGGCCCGCACCACGAGGCCAAACTCGATACACGCACCGGCACATGGATGGCATTGGACGTCAGCCCGGATGGCAGGCAACTGCTGTTCGACCTGCTCGGTGATCTCTATCTGCTGCCCATCGCCGGCGGTGAAGCGAAGGCGCTGACGCACGGCATGGCGTGGGACGAGCAGCCGCGCTGGAGCCCGGACGGCAAGCACATCGCGTTCACGAGCGATCGCTCGGGCGGCGACAACCTGTGGGTCATGGACGCCGACGGCACGCATGCGCGCGCGGTCACGCAGGAGACATTCCGATTGCTCAACAGTCCGGCTTGGTCGCCCGACGGCCAGTACCTGGCAGGCCGCAAGCACTTCACGTCGACGCGCTCGGCGGGCGCCGGCGAGATCTGGCTCTACCACGCGAGCGGCGGCAAGGACGGCGTGCAGATGACCAAGCGCCGCACCGAGCAGAAGGACGAGGGTGAGCCGGCGTTCTCGCCCGATGGGCGCTACCTGTATTGGAGCATGGATGCCACACCGGGGCCGAGCTTCGACTACAACAAGGACGGCAACGGTCAGATCTACACGATCCAGCGTCTCGATCGTGAGAGCGGCGAGATCACCACGGTTGCCGGCGGGCCGGGCGGCGCGATTCGCCCGACGCCCTCGCCCGATGGCAAGCGTCTCGCCTACTTGAAGCGCGTGCGCTTCCAGAGCGTGCTGCACGTGCTCGATCTCGAATCCGGAGAGGAGCACGCGCTCTACGCCGGCATGGAGCGCGACAATCAGGAAGTCTGGGCCGTGCACGGCGTGTACCCCGGTATCTCATGGACGCCGGATGGCAAGGCTCTCGTGTTCTGGGCCCAGGGCGGTATCCACCGGCTCGACGTCGCGAGCAGGAAGGTCGCCGACATCCCGTTCCACGTCGCCGACACGCGGCGTGTGACCGAGGCGGTGCGAACACCGGTGGCGGTGGCCCCCGATTCCGCGCGCGTGAAGATGCTGCGCTGGGTGAGCGTCAGCCCGAGGGGTGATCGCGTGGTGTACTCGGCACTCGGCCATCTGTATGTGCGCGGGCTGCCGGACGGAAGACCCAAGCGGCTCACCACGCAGACCGACCACTGGGAGTTCTATCCCACGTGGTCGCGCGACGGACGATCGATCGCGTACGTGACCTGGAACGATTCGACGCTGGGCTCGGTGCGCGTGATCAGCGCCGCCGGTGGCACCGGACGCGTGCTCACCAGCAAACCCGGTCACTACGTGGAACCGGCGTTCTCGCCCGATGGCGCCACGGTCGTCTACCGCGCCACGACGGGCGGCTACCTGTTCTCGACCGCGTGGCAACGCGACCCCGGCATCTATCAGGTACCCGCGCGTGGCGGCGCCGCGAAGCTGGTGTCCCGTCGTGGGCAACTGCCGCAGTTCGGCGCCGCCAGCGACCGCGTCTATCTGGTCGACGTGAACGGCGGCGACCAGGACGACCGCTCGCTGTTCAGCATCGACCTCACCGGCACGAACGAGCGCACCCACGTGAAGGGCGTCTACTTCACCGAGGTGAAGCTGTCGCCCGACGAGAAGTGGCTGGCGTTCCGCGAGAAGTACAAAGTCTGGGTCGCGCCCGCGGTGCGCGCCGGCCGGCCGGTCGACATCGGCCCCGGCATGCGCGACCTGCCCGTGAAACTGCTGTCGAACGATGCCGGCGACTGGCTCGGCTGGTCGGGCGACTCGCGCACGCTCCACTGGGCGCTGGGCTCGAAGCTCTGCAAACAGGACCTGCGTGAACTGTTCACGTTCGCGCCCGGCGCGCCGGACTCGCTCCCGGGCACACCCGTACGCACCGTCGACATCGGCTTTCCGTACGCCGCCGACAAGCCCGCCGGCACGATCGCCATCACGGGCGCGCAACTCGTGACCATGAAGGGCGACGAGGTCATCGTGGACGGCACCATCGTCGTGACCGGCAATCGCATTGCCGCGATCGGCCCGCGCGCGGAGGTCCACATCCCGGCGGGCGCGCGGATCATCGACGCCAGCGGCAAGACCCTCACGCCCGGCTTCGTCGATTGCCACTGGCACGGCGGCATGGGGAGC
>JANNWR010000058.1:0-3253 GCA_031408715.1 bacterium | reverse complement strand
TTCAACAATGGCTTCACGATGGTCCTGGCTCCCGCCTTCACCGGCTTGGCGGCCGGCTTCTTGGCCGTAGGCTTCCCTTTCCCGGACGACTTCAGCACCAGGGCTTTGGTCTTGGACACGGGCTTCGAAGCGAGCTTCTTGTGGTTGATGGCCATCGCGATACCTCCATTGTCACCACACAGCGCGGGCTGGTCGTGGCACGCGCGCCGTGAACTCTCGGTTGTTCGCTACTCCAGCCGCGCTACCCGCCGGTCGGGGGCTGAGTCCTGCGCGACGTGATCCTGCGAGTTAGATATATGCCATGAGATATGTCGTGATCACTTCACTTCATCCAATCGGCGCACGATCTCGGTGATGAGCTTCGTGAGCGCCGGGGCTGTGCGTCCCGCCACGGCCAACACCGTCGCGATGTCGACCGGGTGCAGCGCGTCCGGCAGACAGGCATCGGTCACCACGTTGAACGCCAGCACGCGCGTGCCACCGTGCACCGCGACGATGTTCTCGGGTACTAGTGACATGCCCACGATGTCCGCGCCGACGGCACGCAGGAACCGGTATTCCGCAGCGGTCTCCAGATTCGGCCCCGGCACGCCCACGAACACGCCGCGCTGCAGCGGCAGCTTGTTGTCGAGCGCGACGCGTTCGGCGTGCGCGACGAGCGCACGGGAGTACGGCTCGCTCATGTCGGGAAACCGCGGTCCCAGTTCGTCGTCGTTGGGCCCGATGAGCGGGTTGTCGCCCATCAGGTTGATATGGTCGGTGGTGACCACGATCGTGCCCGCGGGCATGTCGGGGTTCATGCCGCCGACGGCGTTGGTGATGACGATCGTGCTGCAGCCGAGCGCCTGCAGCACGCGTACGGGGAAACCCACCTGTTGCATGGAGTAGCCCTCGTAGAAGTGCACGCGACCCTTCATGATCGCGACCGGGCGGCCCGCCAGCTTGCCGACATGCAGCTCGCCCGCATGGCTCTCGACCGTCGAGCGCGGGAAGTGCGGGATATCGGCGTAGGGCACGACCACAGCACCCTCGAGCGCCTGCGCCAGATCGCCGAGTCCGGTGCCGAGGATGATCCCGGTTTCCGGAGTCAGCACGCCTGCGGCGTGCCCCGAGCCGGCGGCGGCACGCAAGCGTGCGCGCACGGCGTCAGCGGCTGCGGTGATCTGGGTCTTCAGCTCACTCGGCATGAGATCGATGTGCTCCCCAGGCGGTTCAGGACCCTGATGCAGGTGGAAGTTCCGGGCGTCGCCAGACGCGACCAGCCCGTGCTCACGATCTTGTTCGTGACTTGTTCGGTGCGCTTTCGGATCGCGCAGCCAGCCGCTTGCCCGAATCCGCCAACTCCGCGGCAAGCTTCGTCTCGACTTCTTCTGCGGACAGGCCTTCGACCTCGATGATCTTCGAACGCGAGGATCCGCCCCGCGCCACGGTCACCTGCCGGCGCTTCACGCCGAGCAGTTCGCTCACCAGTTCCACCACGGCGGCGTTGGCCTTGCCCTCCACCGGAGGGGCTGCCACCGCGACCTTCCATGCTCCGCTCGCCAGTCGCGCGAGCAACACACTGCGCTTGGCACCCGGCTGCACGCGCAGCGAGAGCTTCATGCGACCTAACCGACTCGAAGCGACAGTTCCATCAGCGAACTCACGACGACTCGGTCCAGCACCTGCAGGATGAGGATCACGGCGAGCGGAGCCAGGTCGAGCCCGCCGATCACCGTCGGAACCAAGCGACGGATCGGCTCACAGAGCATGTCCGAGACTTGATCCAGGAACCTCACGATGGGATTGGACGGATCCGGCCGCACCCACGACAGCAGCGCATTCACGATCACGATCCACGACAGGGCTGTCACGAGGACCTTGAGCACCCAGGCGACCGCGCTGATCAGATTGCCCACCACGAACATCACACGCCTCCATGCGCGTTGCGCGCGCCGAACAGTGCCGTGCCCACGCGCACCATCGTCGCGCCTTCTTCAATGGCCACCGCGAAGTCGTGGCTCATGCCCATCGACAATTCACGCAACCGGGCCGGCGGCACGCCGCTCTCGGCCAGTTGGTCGCGCAAGCCACGCAGCCGGGCAAACCACGGCCGCGCGTCTTCCGGGTTTTCGGCCAGCGGGGGCAAGAGCATCAGTCCCACCAGGCTGGCAGCCCGGCAGTGTTCGGCGGCGGCGAAGATTCCGGGGACCAGGTCCACCGTTGCGCCGTGTTTCGTCTCCTCGAGCGCGAGGTCCACCTGGATCAACACCTCGAGGGTGTGGCCGGCGGCCGCGGCCGCCTGGTCAACTTTCTGGAGTAAATCGATGCTGTCGATGGCGTGGATGGCGTGAACGACTGGAGCCGCCTTCTTCGCCTTGTTCGACTGCAGGTGGCCGATGAGATGCCACCGCAGTCTGGTATCGGCCGACTGCGCAATCTTCTGCAGGGCTTCCTGGACTTTGTTCTCGCCAAAGTCGAGCTGCCCGGCGTCGGCGGCGGCGCGCACCGCGTCAAAGGGGTGGGTCTTGGAGACGGCGATCAGCCGGACCGAATCGGGCGTTCGGCCCGCGCGCCCGGCGGCATCCGCAATGCGATTGCGAATCTCCGCCAGGCGTCCGGGAATGTGTTCGTACACTATTTCTTGAGCTGCGCGATCATGCCCTTGGCCTGCGTCGCGTACTGGCCAGTCGGATCGAGCTTCACGTAGCTCTCGAACGCGGCGACCGCGTCGGGCAGCTTGCCTTCGTTCAAGAGCGCCATGCCGAGCTGGTAGTGCGCGTCGGCGTGGGTGGGGCTGGTCTTGATCGTCTCTTCGAACTTGGCCTTCGCTTCGGCAATCTTGCCTTGGTTCCAGAGGATGATGCCCTGGTTGAACGTCGCGTCGGCGTTGCCGCCACCGCCGGCCGAGGCGGCCTTGGTGCTCATGGCGGAGGCCTCATCGAAACGTTTCTGGTTGTTATAGAGCGTGGATAAGGCGTTCATGGCCTCGGCGTAGTCGGGCTTCATTGCGAGCGCCTTCAGCCATTCGGCCTCGGCGGCCTTCTCGTCCTTCTTGGCGAGCTGGGCGACGCCGATGTTGAACTGGCAATCGAAGCACGCGGGCGACAAGGCGAGCGCGGCCTGGAACTTCGCAATCGCCGCGTCGTTGTCGCCGGCCCGGCTGGCGGTCACGCCTTCTTCAAACACCTTCTTCAGTTCCGCCGCCTTGGCGTCGTTGTTCGCTGCCGTCGAGACCGCCAGCACCATGTTGGCTTCGCTGGTGCGGCCGAGG
>JANNWR010000057.1:0-23319 GCA_031408715.1 bacterium | reverse complement strand
CCCAGCCGGTGCAGGGCGCGCGCACCCTGTACCGCCTCGGAGCCACCGCCCTCGTCCAGGGCGCGGTTCACCGCCCGGGCCAGGTCGAACAGGTGACCGAGCGCTCCGGCGGTATTGAAGTCGTCCTGCATGGCCTCGTGGAACAGCTTCTCGGCGGTGGCCACCGCCTCACCCAGCGCTCCGCCCGGGGCGGGGCCATCGGGGACCGCCCAGGTGTTGGCGCGCTCCAAGGGGCCGCGCAGCCGCGCATAGGCCACGCTCGCCTCGGACAGGCGTTCGAGGCCGAACTCGATCGGGCTGCGATAGTGGGTGCTCATCAAGTAGAAGCGCGTCACCTCGGGGTCCCAGTCCTTGGCGATGTCCTCGATGAAGAAGAAGTTGCCCACGCTCTTCGACATCTTCGCACCCGACAGGTTGACCATGCCGTTCTCGCACCAGTAGTTCGAGAAGGGCTTGCCGCAGTAAGCCTCGCTCTGTGCGATCTCGTTCTCGTGATGCGGGAAGATCAGGTCCTGGCCGCCGCCATGGATGTCGAACGTCTCACCCAGGTACTTCATGGCCATGGCCGAGCACTCGATGTGCCAGCCGGGACGCCCCGGCCCCCATGGGCTGTCCCACGCCGGCTCGCCGGGCTTGGCACCCTTCCAGAGCGCGAAGTCGAGCGCGTCACGTTTGGCCTCGCCGGGCTCGATCCGATAGCCCTCGCGCAACTCATCGACACGGCGGCCCGACAGCTTGCCGTAGTCGGTCTTCTTGCGGACGTCGTAGTACACATCGCCGCTGGCCGCGTAGGCGTAGCCCTTGTCGATGAGCACGGTGATCATGGCGTGCATCTCGGCGATGTGCTGCGTCGCTTTGGGATAGTGACTCGCGCGCTTGATGTTGTAGTGGTCGGCGAACTGGAGGTAGGCCGCGATGTTGCGTTCGCTCACCGTGGCGAACTCGATGCCCTCCGAGTTGGCGCGCTCGATGATCTTGTCGTCGACGTCGGTGAAGTTGTAGACGTACGTGACCGTGTATCCCAGATGCTCGAGGTAGCGGCGCATGACCTCGGCCGACAGCGACGCGCGGATGTGTCCCACGTGCGGCTTGTTCTGCACGGTCATGCCGCACACGTACATGCCGGCCTTGCCGGGCGTGACGGGGACGAACTCGCGCTTCTCGCGCGTCAGCGTGTCGTAGATGCGCAGCGCCACTGCGGCCTCCCGAGAGGTGGTGTCACGGATCGCGACCCGGCGGTCGGCACCGGGGCGGCGACACTGTAGCGAAGAACGCGGCCGCGCGGGAGGCGGCCGGCCTTACGTCAGCTCGGGCGGCGAGACCGTGCCCTCGCTCGCGCGGCGGCGGTCGGCGGGCTGCTCGGCGATGGTCTGGATCCCTTCGTCCTGCCAGCGTTGCAGCAGCCGCAGGCGTGCCTCGCGCGACAACCGCGCAGCATCGCCACCCGGACGTGCGCGCGCCACGATGCGCAGCAACGCGCCATCGGGCCCGACGCGTTCGAAACCCATGACCGCGAACGGGTCGACGAGCAGGTCGCGCCACGCCGAGTCATCGTTCAGTTCGGTGACCACGGTGCCGGTCACACGCAGCACGTGCGCCAGATCCTGCCCCGGAGCGACCGGCAGGTCGACGATGGCGCGGTTCCAGCCGCGGCTGTGGTTGATGACGATCTTCATCTCGCCGTTGGGCACGTGCAGTTCGCGGCCATGGAAGTCGCGCAGTCGCGCGCTGCGCAGCGTGACGGCTTCGACCGTGGCTGCGGTACCGTTGACTTCGATGGTGTCGCCGACCACGAACTGGTCCTCGATGAAGATGAACGTGCCGGCGATGATGTCGCGCACCAGGAACTGCGCGCCAAAGCCGAGCGCAGCCCCCAGGATGCTGGCGCCCACCAGGAGCGGCTTGACGTCCCAGCCCAGGATCTCGAGCGCGTGCACCGCGGCCCACGCCATCACGATCACGGTGACCGAGTTGCGCAGCAGCTGCCCGATGGTGTGCGCGCGCTGCGCACCGTGTCCGGTGTCGCGTGCGGCGCGCACCAGCCACTGCTCGCCGCGCTTCACGAGCAGGAACAGCACGCGTTGCGCCAGCCATGCCGCCAACGCCGTGAGCACCACGCGCGCGAACATCACGCCGATGCGCGCGGGATCAGGCGTCAGCCACGCCGGGAACTGCCAGACGCTGCCCGCGGGAGCCGCCAGCAGGAACGCGACCAGGATCATGCTCGATGCCCCGGGTTGCGCGGGCACGCCCCGCGCGACACGGTGAATACCATCAGACCAGCGCCTCGACGGTCTTCTTGTCGAGCCGCTTCACCAGTGCCACCAGCAGCTTGACCGCAGCCTCGAAATCGCGCCGGTCGATGATGCTGACGTGGCTGTGGATGTAACGCGCCGCCACGCCCATCGCCAGGCTTGGCACGCCCTCGCCCGACAAGTGGATGCGGCCGGCGTCGGTGCCGCCCCGTTCCACGGCTTCGAACTGCAGCGGGATCTTGTTGGCTGCGGCGGTGTCGATGACGAGATCGCGCAGCCGGCGGTTCGGGATGTTGGAGGCGTCATAGATCACCACGAGCGGGCCCCCTCCCAGCTTCTCGTCGCCTTCGGTGCCGGGCGTGTCGTGGGCGATGCCGACGTCGAGTGCCAGGCCGACATCCGGTCGCACTTTGCTCGCGGAGGTCTTCGCACCGCGCAGGCCGACTTCTTCCTGCACCGTGGCGACCGAGTACAGGATGTTCGGGTGCTTCTGCCCCACCAGCCGGCGTGCGGTCTCGGCCGCGAGCGCACAGCCGAGGCGGTTGTCCCAGGCCTTGGCGAGCAGCAGGTTCGGGTTCGCCATCACCGCGAACGCCGAGTCGGGCACGATCGGGTCGCCGGGGCGGATGTCGAGCTTCTTGTGCACGTCCCAGTCGCTGGTCGCGCCGACGTCGATGAACATGTCCTTGATCTCGAGGACCTTCTTGCGATCCTCGTCGCGCAGTTCGTGCGGCGGCTTGCAGCCGACCACGCCCAGGATGTCGCCCTTGCGCGTCTTGATGATCAGGCGCTGCCCGAGCACGACGTGTCCCCACCAACCGCCGAGCGGCAGGAACTTGATGAAGCCTTCCTTGGTGATGCTGCGCACCAAAAAGCCGACCTCATCAAGATGCCCCGCGAGCATGACCCGCGGCCCCTTCGCATCCCCGACCTTCTCGCAGATGAAGCTGCCGAGCCGGTCCTTGGAGAACTTGCCGACACCCTTCAACTGTTTCTGCATGATCAGGTGAACGTCGTCCTCGAAACCGGGGACGCCGTGTGCGTCGGTGAGTTCCTTGAGGAACTCCAGGGTGCGGTCCATGGGACCTCCGGGGAGCGTTGCGGTCAGTGGGCGCGCGCTTGGGCGTTCTTGGCATCCGCGCGCGCCATGTCGACGATGCGGCCGACGAGCTGGTCGTACGTGATGCCCTTGGCGGCTGCGGCCATGGGCACGAGGCTGGTGGGCGTCATCCCGGGCACGGTGTTCACCTCGAGGATGTAGGGCTCGTCCTCCTCGGACAACCGCACGTCGACCCGGACCACGCCACGGCAGCCGAGCACCGCGGCGCATTCCACGGCCAGTTCGCGCACGTGACGACCGAGTTCCTTGTCGAGGGCTGCCGGGCAGGTGTATTCGGTCTTGCCCTTGGTGTACTTGGATTCGTAGTCGTAGAAGCCGCTCTTGGGTTCGATCTCGACCACCGGGTAGGCCTCTTCGCCCACCACGGCCACGGTGAGTTCGCGCCCCTCGATGTACTGCTCGACGAGGATCTGCGAGTCGTGCTTGCCGGCTTTCTCGAGCGCCGCATCCAGCTCGGACGGATGCTTCACGATCGTGAGCCCGACCGTGCTGCCCTCGGAGTTCGGTTTCACCACGAGCGGATAGCCGCCCAGCAGGCTGGTGTCGATGCTGCGGCCCTGCACGCCGGGCTCGAGCACGATCCAGTGCGGGGTCGGGATGGCCTCGCGCTCGAAGATGCGCTTGCTCATCGCCTTGTCCATGGCGATGGCACTCGCGAGCACACCCGAGCCGGTGTAGGTCTTGCCCGCCAGCTCGAGTGCGGCCTGGATCATGCCGTCCTCGCCATACGTGCCGTGCAGCGCGATGAACACCACGTCGGCCGCCTGCACGGCCGGCGACTGCACCGCGGCCAGCATGGCCGACACGGGCAGCTTGAGCACGGCCTCGCGCTTGCTCGCGCTGGCTTCTTCCTTGCCCGCGGACAGCACGGTGCCATCGGCGCCATCGACCGACGTGACGTCATGCCCCAGGTTGCGCAGCGCCAGTGCTACCCCCTGCCCCGTACGCAACGAGATCTCGCGCTCGCTCGAGCGTCCCCCCATCAGCACCGCGACCTTCATCGTCCACTCCCTCCCTGTGGTGGTGTGTCGTGGCGTGTCTTGAATGCGGCGGCAGCTTCGACTCGGACCGGGCCAGTCACGACCCTTCGCGCGCACCCGCGCGTTCGAGCCGGGTCACACAACGCTCGCGGCCGAGCAGTTCGGCGATGAGCGGCAACTCGGGTCCATGCGTGCGTCCCGTGAGTGCGGCACGAATCGGCTGGAACAGCTCGCGCCCCTTGATGCCCAATGCCTCGCCCAACTGCCGGACCGTGGATTTAACCCCTTCAGCGCGCCAGTCCGCAAGCTCGGCGAATGCGGTCGCGGCAGCCGCGCACACCGGCGCGGCGCCGGGCGCGGCCAGCGCCGCCTCGGCGTCGGCATCGGGCAGCGGCGGTTCGTCCACGAACGGCGCCAGTTCGCGCACGAGATCGGCGAGCGTGGCGAGGTTACCGCGCAGGGCTTCCAGCACGCGCTCGCGCAACGGTTGGGCCCACGCCCGCACGGCTTCGGGCAGGAACGCCGGGGCGTCGGCGCCGGCACGCAGCGCCCATGCCTCGAGCATGACGCCGCTGGCGTGATGCAACGCGTGCGCGTTCGTCCATGCGAGCTTGGCCGGATCGAACACCGAGCCGCTGTGCCCCACGCGATCGAGCGTGAACGCCTCGGTCATCTCGGCGCGGCTCAGCAACTCACGGTCGTCGCCCGGATGGAAGCCGAGCAATCCCAGATACGACAGCAGTGCTTCGTGCACGTAGCCCGCACGGCGCCAGTCCCCCACGGCCACCGCAGCCTCGCCCGCACGCTTGCTCATCTTGGTGCGGTCGGAGTTCAGGATGAGCGCGACATGCGCGAACACCGGCGGCGCCCAGCCGAAAGCGTCGTACAGCATGAGCTGGCGCGGCGTGTTCGCCAGGTGCTCCTCGGCGCGCAGCACGTGCGAGATGCGCATGAGGTGATCGTCGACCACGCAGGCGAAGTTGTACGTCGGCAGCCCGTTGGAGCGCAGCACCACGAAGTCGCCCACCATGCCAGCCGGGAACGTGACCTCGCCGCGCACCGCGTCGCTCAACGTGATGTCGCGCGCCGGCACGGTGAAGCGGATGCTGTGCGACTCCCCCGCACGCGCGCGCGCATCGGCGGTCTCGCGCGGCAGCGCGCGGCAACGGCCGTTGTACTGCGGCGGCCGGCCCGCAGCGGCTGCGGCGGCGCGCTCGGTCTCGAGTTCGGCCTCGGTGCAGAAGCAGCGAAACGCGTGGCCACTCGCGAGCAACTGGTCGGCGTGCTGGCGATAGAATGCCAGCCGCTCGCTCTGGCGGTAGGGGCCATACGGGCCGCCCTGATCGGGGCCCTCGTCCCACTGGAGTTCCAGCCAGCGCAGGTCCTCGAGCACCCCGCGCTCGCTCTCGGCGGTGGAGCGCTCGACGTCGGTGTCCTCGATGCGCAGCACGAACGTCCCGCCGTGCTTCCGCGCGTAAAGCCAGTTGAAGTAGGCGGTCCGTGCGCCGCCGACGTGCAGCCAGCCGGTGGGGCTGGGCGCGAAGCGGACGCGGACGGGACGGTCGGCGGGGCTCGGATCAGGGGGCGTGGTGGGAACGGGCATGGGAGGCAGGCTATCAGATGAACGGCCCGCAGGTCGGGGCGGGGACGGCCCGCCCCTTATATATAGAAGAAGAGCTCCAAGGGTGAGCCGCCTCCGATCCCGGCATCGTGCATTCTGCATTCACGCACCGCTTCGGAACCTGCCCCCGCCCGGAAGCCTGCCCGCCACACGGATTTGACTGGTCCAAACCTGCCGGGGCTCTGTATCGTTGAAGCGAACAGGCACTTGCGTTGTCCCAGTCCCACGGGTCTTCCCTCGCCCGCTTCCCGACCTCAGGCACCCCTCCCATGATGTTCGCGATGCTGTCTACGACGATGTCTACGACGATGTCCACGATGCTGCCCACATGACGCTCGATCCTCGCGCGTTCGCCCGGCGTGCCGGTGTGATGCGCGCCGCGCTCCCCGTGGTGGTGTGCGCGCTGCTGTCGCCGCGGAGCGCCGCCGCGGCATGGCCGGTCGACCCCACGTTCAATGTCTCGCTGTGCACCACCCCCGCCACGTCGCAGGTCACGAGCACGGTGTCGGACAGACGCGGCGGTGCGATCGCGGTGTGGTACGAGGATCGTCTGGGCGACTTCGGTGTGTACGTCCGGCGTGTGGACTCGAACGGCGTCGCTCGCTGGACGCCAGACGGCACCGAAGTCTGCACCGCCCCGCTCGGCAGCGCGCAGATCCTGCCCAAGGCCGTGAGCGATGGCGCCGGTGGCGTGATCGTGGCGTGGCTCGACAACCGCAATGGCCCGACCGCGCTGTTCGCTCAGCGCATCGACTCGTCGGGCACGCGCCTGTGGGCAGCAGCCGGCGTGCAGGTCGCGACCAGTGCTACGCAAGTGACGACGTTCGATGTGGCTGCCGACGGCAGCAATGGCGTCGCGGTGGCCTGGGCTTCGCAGGTCCTGCTCTCCAGCAACATCTTCGCTCAACGCCTGAATGGCAGTGGTGCGCCTCTATGGACAGCCGCCGGGCAGACGCTGTGCTTTGCTGTGAACGATCAGTCGCGCCCCACGATCACGCGCACGGCATCCGGTGCGTTCGTCATCGCATGGGAAGACAGCCGTCTGGGCTTCCGCACCGAAGTCTACGGCCAGTCGATCAGCATCCTCGGCACCGCCCAGTGGGGGGCCAACGGCAAGCTGCTCGCGGGCTCCGCCGAGAACGCCATCAACCCCAGACTGGTTCCGACCGGCCCGGACGATTGCCTGCTACTGTGGGACGCCGATTCCGTCGGCGTCGGCGATATCCGTACCCAGCGACTCTCCATCACCGGTGCGCCGCTGTGGCCGGCCGCGGGCCTGCGCCTGTTCCCCGCCGGGGTCAGTGGGCTCCTCGGCGCGACCAGCGACGGCGCGGGCGGCGCATTCGCCATCGTCAACGCCGCCGATCCGTTCACCGGGAAGTCACCCCTGTGGATCAACCGCATCAACCTGAGCGGCATCGTCATGATGGGTCCGACCGGCGTGCGAGTGTCGTCTTACGGCTCGAACCAGCTCGGCGCGGTGCTCACCAACGACGGCGGCACGGGTTGCGTCGTGGCGTGGTTCGATGATCAGGGCGGTGCCGGCACCAGCTTCCAGTTGTACGCCCAGCATGTCGCGGGCAACAGTGTGCGCCGCTGGTACCAGAGCGGCATCCCGGTGTGTAGCAGGCCCACCCAGATCCCGAGCATGGGGATCGTGCTGGCCAGCAATGCCCGCGACGTGGTGCTGGCATGGAGCGACACGCGCGCGGGTGCTGCCGCCGATGTCTACGCGCAGGGCGTCGACTCCACGGGCGCGCTCGGTCCGTTAACGCTCGGCGTGAACCCCGGGCCGGGTGCCGCGGTCACCGCACTCGCGCGGCCGTCACCCAATCCCGCGCCGCATGGCCGCACGACATTGTCATACACGCTGTCGGTGAGCGAGCAGGTGCAACTGGCGATCTTCGACCCCACGGGTCGCGTCGTGAGCGTGCTCGATGCGGGCATGCGCGAGGCCGGTCCGCACACGCTCACCTGGGATGGTCTGTCGCACGGGCGCGCGCTGCCGCCGGGCCTCTACCTCGTGCACCTGCGCACAACGTCGCGCAACGAGATCCGGCGGCTGGTGCTGCTGTAGCGGCGCCATCGGCTCGAGGACATGACGGCCCCCGGCGAATGATCCGCCGGGGGCCGCGTCTCTAGGCTGGCGCGCGTTACGGCTTGTCGACCAACGCAACCGCCATCGCCGCCAGGCCTTCCCGGCGGCCGATCGCGCCCAGCGTCTCGTTCGTCGTCGCCTTCACGCTGACCCGGTCGGCGTCGATGCCGAGTGCGGCGGCGATGTTGGCGCACATGGTGCTGCGGTGCGGCGCCAGCTTGGGGGCTTCGGCGATCACCATGACGTCGATGTTGGTCACGCGCGCACCCTTGTCTGTCAGCATGCGGCCGACGCGCGTCAGCAGGTTCAGGCTCGAGGCGTCCTTCCACTTCGGGTCACCCGGCGGGAAGTGCTCGCCCAGATCCCCCAGCCCCACCGAACCCAGCAGCGCATCGGCGATGGCGTGCAGCACGACATCGGCATCACTGTGCCCTTCCAGACCCCAGTCACTCTCGAAGTGCACGCCGCCCAGGATCAGCGGGCGTCCCGCTTTCACCCGATGAACGTCGTAACCCATTCCGACACGCACACTCATGCTTTCTCCTGACGGTTCGTGATGGCCACTCGATGCGTCAGCCAGGCTTCGGCCAGTTCGTGATCGGCAGCCGTGGTGATCTTGAAGTTGAGCGGATCCCCGAGCGACAAGTGCACGGGGTGTCCGAGCCATTCGACCAGCGCGGCATCGTCCGTGGCGACTTCAGCAGCCTCGCGATGCGCGCGTTCGAGCCAGTCGCGCCGGAACACCTGTGGCGTCTGCGCGGCCCACAACCCCGAGCGCGGTACTGTTGCGGTGATGAGCCCGAGTGTACCCTGTTTCAGCGTGTCGGCCTGCGGCACGGCGGCAATGGCGGCACCATGCTCGCGCGCCTCGGCCACGGCGCGCGCGATGACCTCCGGCGTCACCAGTGCGCGCGCCGAGTCGTGCACCGCGACCAGCGTGGCGTCCGCGGGCAGCACGTGCAGCCCGCGGCCCACGGAATACTGGCGCTGTTCACCACCCTCGCTGTACCCGACGATCTTGGCATTCGAACAACCGCTGGCGGCGATGAGTTCGCGGATCGTGCGCACCGGGCCCACCAGCACGATGCCGTCGATGGCGTCGCAGCGCTGCAGTGCTTCGAGGCTCCATGTGAACAGCGGCCGGCCGGCCAACGGCACGAACGCCTTGGGCAACTCGGCACCCAGACGCTCGCCGCGCCCCGCGCACAAGAGAACAGCGACCGTGCTCATTCGGCCAGCTCGGCGACGCGGCCGCGCGTCATGCGCACCAGCTCATCGGGCTGGAGCGCGAACAGCGAGTTCGGATGACCGGCCGCGGCCCACAGTCCGCCGAGCGACAGCAATCTGGCTTCGACCAGCGTGTCGAGCCGCTGGGCATGCCCGAGCGGCGGGATGCCGCCGATGGCAAAACCCGTCACCTCGCGCACGAGCTTGGGTGGCGCCATCGCGACCGGCTCACCCAGGAGCAGGCCCAGCTTGGCCTCACTGATGCGATCGCCGCCGCTCGCGACCACCAGAACGGCAGTGCCGGTGTTCGTGCCGCGGAAGACCAACGACTTCACGATCTGCGCTGCCGAACAGCCCACGGCCTCGGCCGCGGCGGCAGCGGTCTTCACCGGCACGTCGAGCTCGATGACGGTGTTCGTGAAGCCGTCCGCGAGCAGCGCATCCTGGACGCGCTGGGCGGCTTCGCTGAGCGTGCGCGGGCTATCGAACGCCATCAGCTTCCACTCTCCGAAAGATCATCGCGCACGTCGCGAATCGGCAGCCCGGCGGTCGGATCGGCGGCGTTGTTCATGGCGGCGTTCTGGATCGAGCGCGCGCCGAAATCGCGCACTCCGGCGTCGGGCTCGGATGACGCGGCCGCGCGCGCGGCATCGGCAGCGTGGCGGGCAGCGGCCTGCTTGGCGCGCACGTCGGCGGCGAAACGCTCGCTTGGTTTCATCTCGGGCCGCATCTCGGGCCGCGGTGCGGGCCGTTCGGTCGGCACGCCTTCGAGTTTTTCACCTAACAACTGGTCGCACGCTTCGCGCAGAGTGGCGAGTGCCACCAGCTCGAGACCCGCGCCTTCGGCGTCAGCCTTCTGTGCGCGCGGAAAACCGGCCCGCGCGAAGCCCATCTGTGCCGCCTCGCGCAGCCGCGCATCGAGCCGGGGCACGCGGCGCAGCTCACCCGACAGGCTGACTTCGCCCAGTGCCAGCGTGCGCGACAACACCGGACGGCTGCGGAAGCTCGACGCGATGGCCAGTGCCACGCCCAGATCGGCGCCCGGGTCGTCGAGCTTGAAGCCTCCGGTCACGGTCACGAACACGTCGTGCTTGCCGAGCCGCAGCCCGGCACGACGCTCAAGCACGGCCAGCAGCACCGCCAGCCGGCGCGGGTCGTAGCCACTGGTGACGCGCTGCGGCGTGCCGTAGAACGACGTGGAGACCAATGCCTGGACTTCGACCAGCAGCGGCCGCGCGCCCTCGAGGCTCGCCACCACCGCGACTCCCGGCACATCGCGCGTACTGTCCGAAAGAAACGCTTCGCTCGGGTTGGCGACTTCGCGCAAGCCCGAATCGAGCATCTCGAACACGCCCAGTTCGTGCGTGCTGCCAAAACGGTTCTTGGCGGCGCGCAGCACGCGATAGTGCTGATAGCGCTCACCTTCCAGATAGAGCACCGCGTCCACCATGTGCTCCAGTACGCGCGGCCCTGCGACCGCGCCATCCTTGGTGACGTGGCCGACCAGGAACACCGGCGTCTGCGACGACTTGGCGAAGTGCAGCATGGCGAGCCCGCACTCGCGCACCTGTGTCACGGTGCCGGGACCGCCTTCGAGATCGCCGCGTGACAGCGTCTGGATCGAGTCGGCGATCAGCGCATCCGGCTTCACCGCGATCGCCGTCTCGAGCACGGTTTCGAGATCCGTCTCGCACAGCAGCAGCAGTCCGGGTGGCACCGTGCCGAGCCTTGAGGCGCGCAGGCGGATCTGCTGCTCGCTCTCCTCGCCCGAGACGTACAGCACGCGACGGCCTTCGGAAGCGAGCGCCCGCGCGAGCTGCAAGAGTAGTGTGCTCTTGCCGATGCCTGGATCGCCGCCGATCAGGATGAGCGAGCCCGGCACGATGCCGCCGCCGAGCACACGGTCGAGTTCGCGCATGCCGGTGCTCGACCGCTCGGTGGACTCCATCGACACGTCGGCGAGCGCGACCGGGCCCGCGGGCCGGCCGTGAGTCGCCGGCACCCAGCCCGCACGGGATTTCCGCGGTGCCGGTGCCGCGGCGCCCCCGGCAGGTGCCTCGCTCGCGGTGTTCCACTGCCCGCACGCCGGACAATGCCCGAACCAGCGCGGCTGTTCGTTGCCGCACGCGGTACAGAAGAACGTCGTCTTGCCGGCTTTGGCGGCCTTGCCGGGCTTGGTGGTCTTGCTGCCGATCGTCATGACGTTCCTGTGGCGGAGGCGAGGTGCAGTGCGGGGTGTGGACGGTAAGCTGGCTCGGGCTAGAACACGCTCAGGTTGATGTACTTCTTGGGGTTCTTCTTGATGTCCTCGATCAGGAGCTTCAGGGCGGCCACCGACTCCTTGGCGTCGTCGTAGAGCTTGGGGTCGTTGATCAACTTGCCGAGCGTGCCATCGCCGCGGTCGACCTTGGCCGAGACAGTCTGCAACACGCCGCGCAGGGAATCGAGCCGCGCGGTGAGCCGCTCCATGCCCACGGCCGAGCGCTCGAACGAATCCAGCGTGTGCTTGAACTGGACCTCCCGGTCGGTGGTCAGCGCCTTGGCGGTGCGCGAGGCGGCGTTCAGGTTCTGCATCGTCTCCTTCAAGATCACCCGGTTCTCGGACACTGCCAGCTTCAGCTCCTCGCTGGTGTTGCGGAAGTTGCTGAGCGTGCGATCCAGACTGCCGCTCTGTTGCATCGAGTCGGCGATCTTCTGCAACTGGTCGGCCAGTGCGGTGATGGCATCGATCGAGCTGCCCATGCCGGCCATGACCTCGGGAATACCCTTCTCGTAGATGCCGACGATGGTGTCGCGTGAGGTGTACGCCGGGCCGCGCGTGCGCAGGTCCACGGCGATGACCTTCTCGCCCATCATGCCGATGTTTCGGATCGCGACCTTGCTGTCGGTGGTCAGCGTCACGTCCTCGGACAGCGACAGGTCCACCACCACGTGGTCGCCGATCAGGTCGACCTTCGTGACCGTGCCCTTGCGCATTCCGTTGACCTGGACTTCGTCACTGCTCGCCAGGCCGCCCGTCTGCGGGAATGTCACATGCCAGACCCGCACCTTGTTGTCGAGCGACACCTGTTTGAGCCAGGTCACGCCCCACAGCGTGACGGCCAGTGCCACCAGCACCGTGGCCCCGACCTGGATCTCTGTCTTGCGACTCATGACACGACTCCTTCGATGGTGATGCTCGGAACACTTGGGAAGTTGGGGCAGGATGGGCGCTCGGGGGCAGCCCCCGCAGCCGCGGCCGGCCGGATGCAGATGGGGGTGTTATGCCGGTGAGGGCTCATCGCTCGTTCCCTCGATGAACTGCTTCACCAGCGGGTTCGTGGTCTCGCGGGCCTCGGACGTGGTGCCCGTGAACACCACGTGGCCCTCGTGCAGCATGGCGATCCGGTCGCCCACATGCCACGCGCTGCGCATGTCGTGCGTCACCACGATCGACGTGACGTTGATGCGCGCCTGCAGCGCGCGGATCAGCCGGTTGATGACATCCGACATGATCGGGTCCAGCCCGGTGGTCGGCTCGTCGTACAGGATGTAAGCCGGGTCCATGGCAATGGCGCGCGCCAGTCCGACGCGCTTGCGCATGCCGCCGGACAGCGACGCCGTCTTCATGTCTTCGATGCCCTTCATGCCCACCCAGTCCAGCCGCTCGCTCACCCGGCGGGTGATCTCCGCCGCATCGAGCTTGGTGTGTGTGTGCAGCGGCAGTGCGACGTTCTCGCCCACCGTGAGCGAGTCGAACAGCGCCCCGCTCTGGAAAAGCATGCCGAAGCGCTTACGCACCTCGTTGAGGTCGTGCTCGTGCATCGTCGTCGTCTCCTGCCCATCGACCTCGACGGTGCCGGCATCCGGATGCATGAGCCCGATGATGTTCTTGAGCAGCACGCTCTTGCCTGTGCCACTGCGCCCGAGGATCACCATGGTGCAGCCGGTCGGGATGTCGAGATCGACGCCGTCGAGCACCTGCTTCTCGCCCAGGCGCTTCTTGAGTCCGCGGATCTTGATCATGACGCGAACACGAACCGCAGCAGCACGTTGGCGAGCACGTAGTCCACCACCAGGACGAGCACGCACGACGACACCACGGCGCGCGTCGTGGCCACGCCCACGCCCTCGGCCCCGCCCTCGGTGCGGAAGCCGTGGTAGCAGCCCATCCAGCCGATGATCGCGCCGAAGCAGGTGGCCTTGATGATGCCGACCCACAGGTCCTGGATGTTGAAGAAGTCCATGAGTCCCGTGACGTAGGTGTGCGAGCTCACGCCGATCGTGGTGACCGCCACGACGTAACCGCCGAAGATGGCGATGACGTTGGCGATCATGCACAGGATGGGCAGCATGACGATGGCCGCGAACACGCGCGGCACCACCAGGTAGCGCACGGGGTTGATGGCCATGGCCTCGAGCGCGTCGATCTGCTCGGTGACGCGCATGGTGCCCAGTTCGGCCGCGATGGCCGCCCCCACGCGCCCGCCCACGATGAGCGCCGTGAGCACCGGGCCCAGTTCGATGATGACCGAACGCATGATGACCGAGCCGATGTACTTGAGCGGCACGACACTCGAGAACTGATAGGCCGCCTGCACCGCGGCCACGGCACCCGTGAACACACTCACGATCAGCACCAGGCTCAGCGACTGCACACCGATGGCGTGCATCTGGTCGACGACGTTGCTGAACGCGCGCAGCCCCGGGATCAGCGAGCGGAACGTATCGCCCATGAGCATGGTGACGCGGCCAACCTCGGCCACCCGGTCGAAGAACCGGGTGCGCAGGTAGCCGACGCCGCGTGCGGCGAGAGTTCCGGTGGCCATCGCCTAGAATCCCGGCTCGGTCTCGCCCGACATGACGGCGCTGTACGGCACGAACTTGGTGCACTCGCGGATGAACGTCATGTCGACGTCGTCGGTCGGACCGTTACGCTGCTTGGCGATGATGAGCTGCGCCTTCCCCGGCTCCGGCGTGTCCGGCTTATACACCACCTCGCGGTAAACGAAGATCACGACGTCCGCATCCTGCTCGATCGAGTTGTGCGTGACGATGCCATTGGCGATGAAGTTGTGCGTCCCCGGCACTGTGGCATCGAAGACCGGCTGCACACCGAGAGATTCGATGGAGACGATCGCGTCCCAGAACAGGTCGGACTCCGCCATGGCATGAAGCTCCGGGTCCGCCAGTGCGGTCGCCACGCTCATGAGTCTCTCGCGGCTTGGGGCGTGTTTGTAGAAGGTCGAACCACAGTAGGCCGACCCAACGGCCGACTGCAGCTGCCGCGTCGGCACCGCCCGCTCCGCCATTGCGGTGCGGACCATGCTCCAGACTTCGATCGGGACCGTATCAAGGTTCGTGTTCGGTTTGATTCTCGCCAGCAGATCGAGAGCCGCGTCCACTTTGGCCGAGCGTGCACCATGCACACCGATCTCCTGCATGAAACGCAGTTGAGCTTCGTGGCCAGTGACGTGGAGTTGGTAGCAGAGCCGATAGGTTCCCTTGCGATTTGCCTTGAGGCGGCTCTGGATGCCGAACCTCAGCAGCAGATGCCGCACGTCTTCTGCCAGTTGCAGACTGGTCGTCGCGTAGTAGACGCGGACCTGCTTCTCCCCTGCGAACACACAACCATCAGTCGCCCAGAGGTGGCGAAGAAACAGGGCGGCCTGGTCAAGAGGCAGCGCGAACACCGACTTGGGGATGAACTTCTCGTAGCTCCGCTTGCCGTAGAGACCGAACGTGTCGAGCCAGGAGGCGATCGGGTTCCGCTTACCGTGCGTGAGCTTCTCTGGCGCCGGCAGGTACAAATGACTCCAGTTCCCCTGCGGGACGCGCCGTGCCGTGACACCGAAATGCTGGGCGGCCTGTCCGACGACGGCCAGATTTGCATCGTCGGCGCTCGTGTAGTGAATCGGCTGGCGCGGAGCGACACAACCGTCCCCGATCATGTGCGCGAGCAGGACAATCTCCGCCTCAGGCCACTCCTTCTGGTCGAGTGGATCCGAAACCCGACGCGGCACCGCCAGCCGCACGCCTGCCTTCAGTTCATCAAGGCGCCGCCAGCCGTCGAGTGTGAGGAACGGATGGTTCGCGCTGGCCTTGATGCTGCGGCCCGAAGCGAGGCGCATTTCGAAAACTTCTTTCTCGCCGCTCGGGAAGACATGCGACATCGAGCCCTGCACCAGCCGGAAGGCGTCATCAATCGTCCAGACAGGGATATCGCGTTCGCCGCTGGCGAGCAGCTCACCCATCGTGACCTCTGCGCCCGTATCAGCGCGCAACACGCGCGCGTCCGCGGTGAGGCATCCCGATTCGCGTAGATCCGACAGCTGGGGTCTGCCGCCGCCGCCGCGCTGTTCGACGGCGCGGGATAGCTGCGACAGCGCGATGATCGGCACGCCGAGTTCCTTGGCGAGGCCTTTCAGACCGCGTGAGATCTGCGAGATCTCCTGCACGCGATTCTCGGCGGGCGTGCTGCTGCGCATGAGCTGGAGGTAGTCGATGACGATGAGGCCGAGCTTGTTCTCGGACTTCAACCGCCGGCACTTCGCACGGATCTCGAGCACCGACTGGCCCGGCGAGTCGTCGATCATGATCGGCGCGGCGGTGAGCAGTCCGGCGCCGGTGGTGAGCCGCGGCCAGTCCTCGTTGCCGAGGTAGCCCGTGCGCACCTTGTGCAGGCCGACTTCGGATTGCGAGCACAGCAAGCGCAGCGCGAGCTGCTCCTTGCTCATTTCGAGCGAGAACACGGCGACCGGGATGTTGTAGCGGATGGCGGCATTCTCGGCCATGTTCATCACCGCGGATGTTTTTCCCATCGCAGGTCTGCCCGCCAGGATCACCAGATCGCCGGGCTGCCAGCCGCTGGTGAGCTTGTCGAGATCGTCCCAGCCGCTCGGCACGCCGGTGACCTGAACCTTTCGCTCGAACAGCTTCTGGATGTTGTCGAACGCTGGCTTCAGGAGCGCGCTGATCGGCGTGAAGCCGGCGCGGATGCGCGAATCGGTGATGTTGAAGATGCGCGCCTCGGAACGGTCCAGGATCTCGGCGGTCTCCTCGCTGCCGGCGTAGCACTGCTGCTGGATCTCGGTCGTGGCCTTGATCAGCGAGCGCAGGATGAACTTGGAGTGCACGATCTTGACGTGCTGCTCGATGTTCGCCGAGGTCGTGGCGTACTCCATGATCTGCGCCAGGAAGGCCGGGCCACCCACGGCTTCCAGATCGCCACGCTTCTTGAGTTCCTCGGACACGGTGATCATGTCGGCCGGCGTGCTGCTGTTGTACAGCGCCACGATGGCGTCGAACAGTTTGCCGTGCGCGCTACGATAGAACGCCGAGGCGTCGATCATCTCGATGGCGCGGCCGATCGCCGTGTCGTCGAGCATCATGCCGGCGAGGATCGAACGCTCGGCGTCGAGCGCCTGCGGCGGGGTGAGCCCCGGGGGCCCGCCGGGGCCTGAATTGTAATTGAGGTCGGACACGATGCAATTCCTTCTTGTGCGCACGCGCGGCGCGCGGCGCGGGCGTGCGGGGACTACTGATCGGCGAGGTATTCCTGCGCGAGGCGCTGCAGGTCCTCCCACACGGGCACTTTTGCGCTGGGACTTCGCAAGACATATGCCGGGTGGTAGGTCACGATGAGCTTGGCGCCGCGCCAGCGGTAGGTCTTGCCCCGCGCGCTGGCGATGGTGCCTTTCAGCTGCAGCAGCAGTTCGGCGGCGCACTTGCCGAGGCAGCAGATGATGCGCGGCTGCAGTGCTTCCAGCTGGCGCAGGATGTACGGCGAACAGGCGTCGATCTCGTGCGGCAGCGGATTGCGGTTCTCGGGCGGGCGGCACTTGAGCACGTTCACGATGTAAACGTTGTCGCGATCGAGCTTCACACCGGGGATCAGGTTCCGCTCGTCCATGCCCGCGATCATCTTGGTCAGCAGTTCGCCGGCTCGTCCAACAAACGGCTCACCGCGCAGGTCCTCATCGGCGCCGGGCGCTTCGCCCACGAACACGATGCCGCTGCGCGCCGAGCCCACGCCGGGCACGGCGTTGGTGCGCGTCGTGCACAGTTCGCACTTGGTGCACTCGCGCGCTTCGCTGGCCACGGCGTTCAGCACGGGTAGCGAGCTCTCGTGCATGCCGTCGCGCGCGCCGGCGAGTGCCGTGGGATTGAGCGCGGCGGCGAACGGCGGCAGCGCGATCGCGTCGATGCCATGCGCGGGCGCACCCGCGACGCCAGCGTCGCCTGACTTGTTGGCGGCGCGCTTGGGCACGCGTGGTGCGGCGGACGCCGGCGCGGCTTCCGTGCGCGTGGCCGCGGCGGGCGTGATCGCGGCAGCCACGGACGCCGCGTCGGTGTAAGCCAGCGTGGCAACAGCGGCCGGCACGAAGCCGAGCTCCGCCGTGCGCGTCGTCACCGCTTCGGCAGTACTCGCGAGGAGTTCCGGCCGCACGCCTTCACGACGCGCGCGCGCCACGCCGTTCGCGAGCAGTTCGCCCAGACCGAGCGCATGCTCGCGCTGCACCTTGCGCTTGAGCGCGCGGGCGATGCTCGCCGCTTCGTTCCGGAGATCGTCACTCATCGTGCGCCCTTCTTGCGAGGCTTCTTGCTGGCAGTCGACACCTTCAGCTCGGGCGCCGGCGCCGGTCCCCCGCCGCGCAGCTCCAGCACGCGATCCAGGATGCGTTCGGCGACTTCGCGCTTGCTGGCCTCGGGCAGTTCCACCGCGCTGCGCGCTTCGACCAGCGTGACGACGTTCGTCTCGCCGCCGATGCCATCGGCCGGCGTGTTGAGCACGATCAGGTCGACCGACTTGGCCGCGAGCTTCTTGCGGGCGTTCGCCACTCCATCTTCGGTCTCGAGTGCGAACCCGACCAGCGTCTGGCCCTTGCGCCGGGCCATGCCCAAGCCAGCCAGAATATCCGGATTGGCCTCGAGCGCGATCGTGAGCGGCTGGCCGTCGCGCTTGAGCTTCTGCGCCGACGGCTTGGCCGGGCGGTAGTCCGACACGGCCGCCGCCATCACGACGACATCGGCGCCGGCAGCCGCGGCCTTCATGGCGCGTTCCATCTGATGCGCAGTGGTGACACGCTCGACTTCCACGCCATGCGGCGGCTCGATGCTCACCGGGCCCGCCACCACGGTCACACTCGCGCCGCGGTCGCGCGCCGCTTCGGCAAGCGCGAACCCCATGCGTCCGCTCGAACGGTTGGTGAGCACGCGCACCGGATCGAGCGCTTCTTCGGTGCGGCCCGCACCGATCAGCACGCGCACACCCTTCATGCCGGTGCGCACGCGCAGCAGCTCATCCAGTGCGCCGACGATCGCGCCGGGATCCGCCATGCGGCCGGGGCCCGAGAGCCCCGAGGCCAGCGCTCCGGTGTCAGGTCCCACGAAGCGCATGCCGCGTGCGCGCAACGCAGCGACGTTGGCTTCAGTCGCCGGGTGGCGCCACATGCGCAGGTCCATCGCCGGTGCGACCAGCACCGGGGCGGCCGTGGCCAGCACCAGGGCGGTGAGCGCATCGGGTGCTTCGCCGTGCACCATGCGCGCCATGAGATCGGCGGTGGCGGGCGCGATCACGACCGCGTCGGCCGCCTCGGCCACGTCGACGTGCTCGACGTGACCGCGCACACGCGCGGCCGACTCCACCGGCAGCTCGAAGCGCGGACGCTGATCGCCCCACAGGTTCGTCACCACCGGATTGCCCGACAGCGCTTGGAACGTCAGCGGCGTGACGAACTCGCACGCCGCTTTGGTCATGACGACGATGACCGTGGCGCCGCGGTCGCGCAGCCGGCGGACCAGCTCGCAAGCCTTGTAGGCTGCGATGCCGCCGGACACACCCACGACCACCACCCGGTCCCGCAGCATGGATTACTCGAGCGTCGGGTCAGCCAGCGGGTCCGCCAACGAGCCGCCCAGCGCGCCGCCCAACGGATCACCCAGCGGGTCGCCCAGCGGATCGCCCAAGCCGTCGCCCATGCCGTCACCCATGTTGTCCGTCGGCTGCGCCAACAGCGCCTGCGGGTCTTCGTAGTAGTAGGGCACGTCGTCATGCAGGACGCGCTCGAGCGCGACGACCGTGACCTTTCCGTGCAGCGTCTCACCACTGCGGCGGATCCAGTCGTTCAGGCGGCGCGCCTCGCGCGACGCGACGATCGACAGCTCGTACTTGCTCTTGCCCGGAGGCGGAACCAGTGCGGACAGCTTCATGCGGATCTCCGATGTTCTCGGGTTCTGTTCGCTCGGTCTCGCGGCGTACCCGTTGACGCCGCAAGCGTCCTGCAACGTGCTACGAGATGGTGGTGCGGCCCTTCAATGGATATTGCGCTTGTGCGGCCGGACGGACTCGGCGTCGTGGATGGCCAGCAGTTGCGCCTCGGCGATATCCAGGCGGTCGTTCATGATGACGTAATCGTAGTGCGTCCACTGCGCGATCTCGCCGGGCGCGTTGCCGAGCCGGTGCTCGATGACTTCGGCGGAATCCGTGCCGCGCGACTGCAGCCTTTGGTGGAGAGCGCCAAGCGATGGTGGATAAATGAACACGCTCACGGCGTCGGGGCGCACGCGGCGCATGCTGGCGCCACCCTGCACATCGACGTCGAGCACGACGACGTTGCCCTCGCGCAAGCGCGCGTTCACTTCGGAGACCGGCGTGCCATACAGGTTGCCGTGCACTTCGGCCCATTCCAGGAACTGCCCGGCGTCGCGCCGGCGCACGAACTCGTCATGGGTCAGGAACAGATACTCGCGCCCTTCGACCTCGGTGCTGCGGCGCGGGCGCGTCGTGGCGGACACCGAGAACACGCAGTCCGGACGGTGCTGGAACAGGTAGGCGAGCAACGTGCCCTTGCCCGCACCCGACGGCCCCGACAGCACGAAGATGAAACCGTTGCCCTTGGCCGGCGCGGGTGCCGCCGCGCGCGTGACCACGCTGGCAGCGGGGTTCTTACCCGTGCCATGCGTCGCCACCGTGGGAACCGGCTTCGCTTCTGCCATGCGCGCGCCACTCATTCGACGTTCTGCACCTGTTCGCGGATACGCTCGATCTCTTCCTTCATATTGATCACCGAGTGGCCGATCTCGACGTCGTTCGCCTTGGAACCGATGGTGTTGGCCTCGCGGTTCATCTCTTGAAGCAGGAAGTTGAGCTTGCGGCCCGCCAGTTCCTTACCTTCGATCAAGTGCTTGAACTGGTCCAGATGCGCGGACAACCGCACGCACTCCTCGGTGCAGTCCAGGCGGTCGGCAAGCAGGGCGACTTCCTGCGCGATCCGGATCGGGTCCATCTCGACGTCGTCCAGCAACGGCTTGATGCGCGCCACCATGCGCTCTTTGGCTTCTTGCGGGCGCAGCGGCGCTCGCACCGACACCTTGTCGAGCTCGACACGGATCATGCGCAGGCGCCCCTCGAAGTCCTTGGCGAGCGCTGCACCCTCACGGTCCTTCATGAGGTTCATGCTGGCGCAGCACTTCTCGACGAGTTCCTTGACCAGCGACCAGCTCTCGTCGTCCGACATGACCGCGTGTTCCCACGTGAACAGGTCCGGCAACTGCGCGACCGTGGCAACGTCGACTTCGCCTGCCAGGCCGAAGCGTGACTTGAGCGTGGCCATGAGCTCGACGTAGCGCTTGGCGACGCCCTCGTTGAGCTTCAGGACATCACCCGATTCCCCTGCACCCGACCAGTTGATGGTCAGGTTGACCTTGCCGCGCGAGAAGCGATCCACGATCAGCTGGCGGATCTGGTCCTCGAACAACATCGCGACCTTGGGTCCGCGGATCGACACCTCGCAGAAGCGATGGTTGACCGAGCGGATCTCGGCGGTCAGTCGCTGCCCGGAGCGTTCGATCTCGGCTGAGCCGTAGCCCGTCATGCTGCGGATCATTCGGGTCCTCCGGGGGTGGGGTTCGGACCCGCTAGGCTATGCGACGGAGGGCTGTCGAGTCAACGGGGACCGGGGGCCATAGCCGCGAATCACAAGGGTTTGCGGGGGTTTTACGGCGGATCCGTGCGCAGGCGGGAGTGGTCGGCCCCTTGTCCACCACCGGATGTGGAGAAGTCGGGGTTGCCTGCCCGGACCTCCGCCCAAGCAGTGGCTCGAGGCCTGCGGGCTTCTCCAGCGACTGCGAGACGCAGCCGGCGTGCACGGGCCGCGCCGCCCTAGTGGATCGCGCTGAACTCCAACGCGAGCCTGCCGCCCCGGCCCACTCCGCGCACGACGTAGCCGTGCACGAAACCGTGGACGTCACGCGCCGGGATGTACCACACCGATCCGATCGGGGCGTCGAGCGGTGGCAGGCCCGTGCTCGGCTCGGTGAACTTGTTCGTGAACGCGTTCGCCAATCGATGCTGCTCCGGCAGGTAAAGCAGGAGCGCCGCGGCATCTGGCGCGTACTCGTGGTCGTGCAGGCGGGCATACTCCTCGGCCGCATTGCGGACCATCTGCATGCTGGCTTTGGTCGAACCCTCGTGAGCCTGCGCGCGCAACTCGACGAACCGCGGCAGGACGATCGCGGAGAGCACACCGACGATGACCACCGCGACGAGGAGCCGGACATGTGCTGCGCCGCGCTGAGGCTGCGGGATCGAGCCTGTTCGCACAGAAGATCTCCCCGAGGGTTCGCGGGTGGAGCGTCACACCCAGCCTGGATGCACCCCGGGGGGAGGCGCGGACTATTCACATTAGTGGTTCCATCGACTGCGCGATTTCGGCCCGACCGGTCGTGTCAACTCGCGCTGGAGCGAGTTGACCCGACGAATCGAGCCGGATGTCGACATTGGACAGGACCACTTGGAGTGCGTTCACGAGGCGCGTTCACACAGCGCGGGGGGCGCTGAAGCAAGAGCGAGCGCTCTTGCGGAGTTACTCCGCCACCGCCGGAGCGAGCGGCGGCGCGGCCCCGGACAGCCCGATCGGCACGCACGGAGGCAAGTACGTACGAGCCAGGCAGCAGGCTATCCCGAGATCTGGTAGCGCTTCATCTTCCCAAGAAGAGTCGTGCGCGACATGCGGAGTATACGAGCCGCGTCGGCCTTCACATAGTGCGTTTTTTCGAGCGCGTCCAGGATCAGCGTCTTCTCCTGACCCTCCATCTCCTCGATGAAGTTCTTGGGCGCCTCACCCGACTCCGCCAGCGGGATGTCGCGCGGGGTCAGGGTCTGGCCGTCGCTCGCTTGCACCACCAGCCGCTGGATCAGCGAACGGAGCTGCCGCACGTTGCCGGGCCACGAGTAGCGCACAAGCCGCTCGTGCGCCGCGCGCGACAGGTGCACGCGCTTGCGCTCGGCGGTGCTGAACGTTTCAAGAAAGTGCTCGATCAATAGCGCCGCGTCATCGCCGCGCGAGCGCAGCGGCGGCAGCGTGAACACCGCGTGCGCCAGGCGGTAGTAGAGGTCCTGCCGGAAGCCGTCGCCGGCCTGCATCTTGGCGGCCTCGCGGTTGGTGGCGGCGATCAAGCGCGCGTCGACGTGGCGGCTGGTGTTGGCGCCGATGCGGCGCACTTCACCGGTCTCCAGGAAGCGCAACAGCTTGGACTGCAGATCGACCGGCATCTCACCCATCTCGTCCAGGAAGATGCTGCCGTCGTGCGCTTCTTCGAACAGCCCCGCGCGATCGCGCGTGCTGCCCGTGTATGAGCCCTGCACCGAGCCGAAGAACTCCGACTCCATCATGGTGGCCGGCACCGCGCTGCAGTTGACCTCGACCAGCGAGCCCGTGCGCCCCGAGAGTTGGTGCACACCGCGCGCGATGAGTTCTTTGCCCGTGCCCGATTCGCCCAGGATGAGCACGGGCAGGTCACTCACCGCGACGCGTGCCACCTGATCGAGCAGTTCGATGAGCGGCCGATGCCGCGTGACCAGACCGAACGTGTCGTGCGCCCACTGCACCTTGCGTTGCAGGTCGCGATCGAGGCTCGGCCGACGGCGAGGGCGCGGCTTCTCGTGGACAGCGAACTCGCCGCCGCCCTCTTCACGCAGCCGCTGCTCGAGCTGTTCGAGGCGCTCGCGCGCGTGCGTGAGCTTGAGCTCCGCGCCC
>JANNWR010000056.1:0-1631 GCA_031408715.1 bacterium | reverse complement strand
TTCATCACCGCGCCGCCGAACTCGCCGCTGTGCAGGTCACGCGTCGGGCCCACCACTTCGATCTGCGTGTACAGAATGCCGCGCAGCGCGTACGTGAGCGCCGGATGGTCCGCCGCCAGCATGCTGGTGTCGCTCACCACGATGACGTCGGCGTCCAGCAACTTTCGGTTGCCCTTCAAAAAGCCTTCCAGGCTCTCGCTGCCGGCTTCTTCCTCGCCCTCGATCACCAACTTCATGTTCACGGGCAGGCTCTTGTTCGTAGCTAGGTGGGCCTCAATTGCAGACAGATGCATGTACACCTGCCCCTTGTCGTCGCAGGCGCCGCGCGCGTACAGCTTGCCGTCGATCTCGGTGGGCTCGAACGGCGGCGTCTTCCACAGCTCCAGCGGCTCGGGCGGCTGCACGTCGTAGTGGCCGTACAGCAGCACGGTGGGCTTGCCGGGCGCACCCAACCACTCGGCGTACACCACGGGGTGGCCGGGCGTGGTCATCACCTCGGCGCGCGTCATGCCGATCTTCTTCAGGTGCGCGGCAATGTGCTCGGCGCAGCGCTGCACGTCGGCCTTGTGCTCGCTCTGCGAGCTCACGCTGGGAATGCGCAGCGCGGCTTTCAGGTTCTCCAGGAAGCGGCCCTGATTATCGGCAAGGTAGCGGTCCAGCTCGCTCATGGGGGCGGTCTCGCTTTATAAGGTGTGGGGGCGGCAAGAGTGAACGCCGGACTCTAGAACGCTTGCGCCGTTGCCGACAACATCGTTACGCCCGCCGGAGCTCCCCGCCCGACGGGCGCCGTGCTGCCCTTGAGTCCGGGGTGGGCCGCGCTTGTGTCCCGCGCGGTCATCGGCCACCATGCACAGCCCTACCGGAGCGCCCCGCCCATGCAGATCAAGATCCTCCACAAAGAGTGTTGTGGCCACGGCCTGTGCCGCGAGACGGCGCCGGGCGCCTTTGGCGTGGACAGCAAGAACAAGGCGACCATCCTGGACCCGGAGTCCGAGACCCCGGAAAAGATCCTCGAGGCCGCCGAGAACTGCCCATGCTCGGCCATCGTGCTCATGGACGACGAGGGCGAGATCACCTTCCCGTGAGCCTCACCGGGCTGCGGCTGCGCGAGACCGACTGGCATCTGGCGGTGTGCAAGTTCCCCGCGGATAGCGCGCTGCCGGCCTGGGTGCTGCACGAATCGGCCGAGTTCTGGAGCATCACGCGAACCCCTGCCGAGCTCTCAGTAGTCTGCCCCGAAGCCGACCTGCCGCCCTCGGTCGAGATGTTCGTCGAGAAGGGCTGGCGCGCGTTCGAACTGGTGGGGCCCGTACCGTTCACCACGACCGGCGTGATCTCGGGGCTTACCGCCCCGCTGGCGGTGGCCGGCATCGGCGTGTTCGTGATCAGCACCTACGACACGGACTACATCCTGGTGAAGGGTGCCAACTTCTCGCGGGCGAGCGCGCTGCTGCGGCAGGTGTGTCAGTTCGTCGCCTAGCAGACCGAGGCTGCGGCGGGCGGTAGACCCGGCACAGCCTCGTCCGACTGCTCACCGGCCGACCGCTAGTCGCCCTCGACCTGCTCGGGCTCGAGGCTCATGTGCTGGTGCACGATCTTCCAGCCCTTGTCGCCCTTCTCGAGCACCATGC
>JANNWR010000055.1:0-2635 GCA_031408715.1 bacterium | reverse complement strand
CCATGCCATCGGGTGGCTTCATGCGCAGGTCGGTGACCAGCGCATCGATGCCGCCGGCTTCGAGCTGCTGGAGTGCCGCGGCCCCGCCGCCCACGTGTGTGGTATGGAAGTCGGTATCGCGCAGTTCGGCCGCGACCAGCTCGGCGTTCTTCAGTTCGTCATCGACGACGAGCACGTTCATGCGCCGGCCCCTCCGTGGCGGTGCGGCTTCCCGGCGTGCGTCAGCGGCAGATCTCGGCGGTGCCGAGCGGCAACGCGTTCTCGGCCCATGGACCATCGTCGATGCGCACCCGAACGAAGCCCAAGGTGTCCCGATTGGTGATCGCGACACAGTGGATCTCTCCCGCGACCCGGAAGTTCTGGTTGCCACAGTCACTCGACACCGCACCGAGATCCTTGTCGATGACCACGATCCAGCAGCTGTCGGACTGGATGCTGATACGGTGGCGCTTGGAGCACCCGATGCCGGCGAACGCGAGGATGGCCAGCGCGCAGAGGGGAAGCATGCGGACGATCGAACGGCTCATCACGATGACGCACTCCTCGTTGTGGGACTCCGGCTTGAGTCGAAGCCGGCTAGCCCGGACCCACCCAGTCTAGCTCATCTCAGGCATCGGCCCGGAGCCCGGGAAACTCCACCGTGACGGTGGTGCCCTCCCCTTCGCGACTCGTGATGCGCAGGCTGCCGCCGGCGCCCTGCACGAGCTGGCGCGACAGGAACAGCCCCAGCCCCGTGCCCTGTGCTCGCGTCGTGTAGAACGGCTCGCCGAGCCGGGTCAGCACCTCGGCCGGCACGCCCGGGCCGTCATCGCGCACGCGCGCGAGCACACGGCCGACGGACCTTTCACAACGGACTCGGACCGCACCCCCGTCGGGCACCGCCTCGAGCGCGTTCTGCAGCAGGTTCAACCACACCTGCTTGAGCGAGCCGTCATCGAGCGGCACCCACAGGTCGACCAGATCATCATCGCGCACCAGCGTGCAGCCGCGGCTGCCGAACTCGCCGCGCAACAGTTCGAGCGTGGCCGCCAGCGTTGCCGCGGCATCGCCACGCTCGGCCCCAGGCGCTCGACCGAGTTCGGGACCGCCGCGCGCGAACTGCAGGTAGCGGTTCACCGTGGCCGACAGGCGGTCGACCTCCTCGACCACCGAATCGGCCATGCCTTGTGCCTCCGCGTCGAGCTTGCCAAGGCGCTTGGCCGAACCGCGTATGATGGCGAGCGGGTTCTTGATCTCGTGCGCGAGCGTGGCCGTCATGCGTCCCATCGCGGCGAGGTTCTCGCTGCGCGACAACCGGCGTTCGAGCGACAGCTGCGAGGCCATGGCGCGCAGCACGAGCGCGGCCAGTGCCGCGACCGCGAGCACCGCGACGGCTGCGAGCAGGGCGAGATCGCGTCGCAAGCGGGCCAGCTCGCTCGCCCAGCGCGGTGCGTCCTCGGTGACCAGCACCACACCGGACGCTTCGGCGAGCGGAGTGGCCGCGGCACGCAACTCGGTACCGCGCCCGCGATACGCCGGGAACGCGACGCTCCCACCGGCGCGCGCGCGTGCGACCGTGGCGTGCGACAGCGAATCGTAGGCGCTCAGGCTGCCCGCGCGCGCGAAGCCGTCGCGCACCTCGTAGACCACGTGACCCGAGTCGTCGAGCACCGCCACGTTCGCCAGTCCGATCGCACGGCTCAGGGCATCCAACTGCAGCGCCAGCAGGCCGGTGCCATCGGGACCCAGCAGCCGGGCGTCGGCGAGGTCCGCGGGCGAGATCTGTGCCGCGGCCAGTTCGGCGAGCTGTTCGAGCCGCTGCGCGAAGTCGCGCTCGAACGCGCCGCGCACGCCGTGGTACGCCACGAAAGCCGTGCTCACGATGACCACCGCGACCAGTGTCGCGAAGACGAGTGTGGCGGACTGCGCGCGGTTCATCGACTGGCTCGCCCGCTTCGCCCTACCAGCGGAACGTCGCGCGCGCCGAACCGAAGGCGCCGTCCGTGTCGCGCCCGGCGTTCGACGGCTGCCAGCTGACGGCGGCGGAACCACCCGACGCGGCCAGCGTGAATGATGGCGAAGGGGAGTAAGCGATCGTCAGCGCGTAGCGCTGGTCCTGCTCGAACGGATAGCTGATGAGGCGCGCAGGCACGGACGGCGACGACCAGGGCAGCCCGAGCACGCCACTTCCGTCGCGGACGTTCGAGCCCTCGGCGCCGAACGCCCATGCGGCGTTCGGGCGCCACTCGAGCCTCGCCGAGAGCCGGTCCGCGTCGGGGCCGAGGTCCGAACCCGTCGGGAATCCCGCGTGCACGAAATGGTGTCCATTGTTCGAGGCGTACGTGTGGGGGTAGACGCGCGAGTATTCGCCGCGCAGCGACCACACCCCCATGTCCGTGTGCCGGCGCAGGTGGGCACCGGCCTGCCACGCCATCTGCAGTGGCCGCGAGTTGTCCAACTTCACGTCGTCGAGTGCGACCTCGCCATACAGGCGCACGCCGGGCCGCCACGTCCACGAGAAGTCGGCGGCGTACATGACGTTGTTGGCCTCCAGAGCTTGGGGACCATTGCTGCTGCCGCCACCGGCGCGCCCGAGCAGGGCAAACGGGACGACCGGCACGAGTGCACGCATGGCGTTGCCCGCACCGTTGAACCG
>JANNWR010000054.1:0-16126 GCA_031408715.1 bacterium | reverse complement strand
CGCTCGCTGCGGTCGCCCGACAGCAAGGCGAGCAGGGCACTCGCGCCGAAGGAGTGCGCGACCCACGCGTCGGGGCGCAGATCGAAGAGTTCAAGCGCAGTCTGCAGCCAGGCTTGCGGGCACATGTGGAGTCCCCACAGGCCGCCTTGCAGGCCGTTCCACGGCATCTCGAGGCTGACGTATCGATAGGGCGCGTCACCCTGCGTCAGCACGTCCAGCACGGGCTTCCAGACGGCGGCCGGCTCCATCATGCCGTGCACCAGCACCACGAGCGGCGCCTCCTCGTCGGCGCTGCCATGGGCATGCGCCGTCAAGGTATAGCCGTGCAGGCTCAGCGAATGCGAGTTCATTGCAGTGCCGCCCCCGGTTCGACGACGAAGACACCGGCGCGGCGGTCTTGCCACGAGCCACCGCCTGCGATGACCGCACCGCGCAGCGCGGAGGCATCGCCGGCGCGGGCCTGCTCGACGTGGTGGATCAACTGCAGCAGCGCGCTCGAACCGTAGCTCTGGTCGAGCAGCGGCCCGAGGTCGACCGTCAGGCCGGCGAGCATCCTGAAGGCCTGGTCGTGCAGCGGCTTCACGAAGCTCGCGCCCGGCAGGTAGCGCGGCTTGTTGAGGTGGCGGTCGAGCAGGGCGTAGAGCGGCTGGCGCTCGGCGGCGTCGGTGTGTACGAAGGCGTACTCGGAGAGCAGCGCGTCGGTGCGGGCCTTGCGTTCACGGGCGCTGTCCAGCGACTCGATCACCACGGCGCTGGCGCCTTCGAGCAAGGACGTCTCGTTGCCGTTATCGGCGTCGAGCCTGCGGCCCGCAAGCAGGCTGCGCAGCGCCAGGCCGTCGGTTTCCACCGAGACGACGAGCATGCGCTTGGCGCGTGCGTTGCGGATGGCGTTGGCAGCCAGCACCAGCGCATCGAACGATGCGGACGATCCGGAGCAGATCATCAGGTTCAACGCCTTCAGGCCGAAGCGGATGGCGATGGTCGAGGCGACGACGTTGCTCGATGCGTTGGGCAGGTCCATCGAGCTGGTGGCGTCGACGTGCTCGCGGCGGATCGTGTCGGCCGCGCCGCACACGGTGTCCAGGTTGCCGGTGTTCGACGCGACGATGACGCCGAAGTCGGTGTCGGCCATCGGACCTGCATCGGCCGGCCAGCCGGCGTTGGCGAGCGCGGCCTTGGCGGCGCACAGCGCGAGCAGCGTGGCGCGCTCCTTGTAGCGCAGGCCCTTCTTGCCGAGCGACAGTTCGGGCTGGAAGAGCGGGGTCTCGATGCGCCCGTCGCGGAAAGCCCTGGGCAATCCGGCACGACCGGCGAAGGACGGAATTTCCCAGGCGCTGCCGGTGATGGCGACCGGTGATTGCAGCTTACTCATCATGCTTTCTCCAGAATCACGACGGCGTTGACGCCGCCGAAGCCGAAGGCATTGACCTGCGCGAGGCTGCCCCCGGCGACGGAACACGAGCGCTCGGTGACGATGTTCATCGTGCGGGCCTCGTCCATCACGTTGACCAGCCCGACGGTGGGCGGCAGCACGCCGCTGTCGAGCGACTCGATCGCTGTCACCACGCCGATCAGCCCCGACGCGCCGGAGGTGTGCCCGGTCATCGACTTGAGCGCCGAGACGCGGGCGCTCGACGCCGCGGCGCCCATCGCCTCGTGCATCGCGAGCGCTTCGGCCTTGTCGTTCAGGCCGGTGCCGGTGCCATGCACCATGACGATGTCGATGTTCGACGCGTGCACCTCGCTGCGGTCGTAGGCGTCGCGGATGGCCTGCACGATGCCCGGCACGTGCGGGGCGGTCTCGTGGTTGGCGTCGCAGCTCGTGCCCACGCCGCGCACGATGGCCAGCGGCGCGGCGCGGCGCGCCGCCGCATGCTCGGGCCGCTCGACCACCACGGCCGCGGCGCCGTCGCCCATCAGCACGCCCTTGCGGTCGCGGTCGAAGGGCTGCACGCATTGCGGGTGCACCGGGTTCACGCGGTCCAGCAGGCCAAACATGCTTTCGGTGATGGTGTCGCAGCCGCCCACCACCACGCAGTCGAAGCCGCCGTCGTGGATGAAGTCTTCAGCCAGGGCCAGCGCGAAGTTCGATGCGGAACACGCGTTCGACACGGTGATCACCGGCACGGCGGCGCCCAGGGTTTCGTTGAGCACGCGCTCGAAGTGCAGCTGGTCGATGGCCAACGGTGCGCCGTCGGTCCAGAACAGTTCCAGCGAGCGCAGCTCGCGCAGGCCAGTGCCCACGATGACGCAGTAGTGCGCACCGATTGGCAGACGGGCTTCCTTCACCGCCGCGGCCGTGGCCTTGGCGAGCAGTTCGCTAGCACGCAGCGCGCGGTCGCGTCCGTCGGGGCGGTCGGCGATTTCATAGGCGTGCTTGACGTTGAAGCGGTCTGCCGGAAAGGCCTGCAGCGGCTTGCGCCCGGACTCGCCGGCGCAGAAAGCCTCGAAGCAGAGCTGCTTCTCGGCACCGACGCTGGTCACCATCGCGGAGCCCGTGATCACGAGTTTCATGTCGATTCCTTCTTGTTCTTGCAATCCATCGAAGAGGCCTCAGGCCCGCACGATCAGGCAGCCGACGTGGCCGTCTTCACCCACCGCCAATGCGATGCCGACGCGGGGCCCGCTTGCAAAATTCAGCCTGGCGAGCAGCCGGCCGAGGGCGAGCGAGAAAGTCGCGCTGTAGGTGTCGCCCACACGCTCCACCATCTCGGCGCCGTGCAGTTCGACACCTGCCGGCAGCACGCGGGCCGCAGCCTGGCGTTCGAGGTCGCTGCTGCCGGCATCGGCGCCGTTGCACAGGGCGCAGATGGCCACGTCGGCAGCGGCGACGCCGCACTGGTGCAGGGCTTCGCCGATGCACTCGACCACGGCTTGCACCGGGTCTTGCGTGGCCGGTTCCAGCGGGTCGAAGTAGCGGCCGTATTGCAGCGCGAGGATTTCGGCGACGGGATTCTCGCCACGTGCAAGCACGTCGGCGGTGCGTTCCAGCTCGAACATGGCGCAACCTTCGCCCAGCGGCACGTTGCGGCGCCGGCCGTGCTTCATCAGCTGGCGATGGGCCCAGGCTGTCTGCGGGCACATCTCTTCGACCGCACCGGTGAACAGGCGGTCGGCATAACCTCGGCGCAAGGTCTGAGAGGCGTACTTGATGGCCAGCAGGCCCGACAGCCGCCCGCCCGAGATCGTCGCGTTGACCGCGCGGGCCTTGAACCAGATGCCGCATTGCCCGGCGGCACAGTTCATCACCGTGTTGGGAAAGAGCGCCGGGTTGACGAGAAAGGGCCGCTCCTGCACCAGCGATTCGCGTGTGAAGTCGCTGGTGCTGCGGATGCTGCCCGTGCTCGTGCCAAGCACGAAGCCGAACCGTTCCGACTCCGCGCCTTCCGCAACGGGCCGCGCGCCCTGCAGCAGCTTGGCGGTGCACACCGCCAGCGCCGTCGTGCGGTCCATGGTGCGGATGCCCTTGGGGCCGAGCAGGCTGGCGGTCTCGAAATTGGCCGGGCGGTACGAGATGTCCTGCGGGAATTCAGCGGCCGACGCATGCAGCGGATGCTGCTCCACGGGGCCGGGTTGCGTGATGCCTTCGTCGAAGGCCTGCGCGCCGATGCCCAGCGGCGAGATGGCTTGCCAGCCGACGACGGCGATCCCGAGTGATCCTGGTGATGTCATGGCCGCCTCTTTAGCGTTCGTACCGTGCATAGACGGTGATGGCGTTGTTGCCGCCGAAAGCGAAACCGTTGTTCTGCACGATGCGCAGATCGGCCGCGCGCGATTGGTTGGGAACGCAATCGAGGTCGCAGTTCGGGTCGGTCTCGCGGTGGTTGACGGTCGGCGGAATGAAGCCGTCCTTCAGTGCCACGGCGCAGGCGATGCTCGCCAGTGCGCTGGCTGCGCCCATGGTGTGGCCGATCATCGACTTGATGGACGACACCGGCGGCTTGCGCGTGCCGAACACCTCGCTGATGGCACCCGACTCGGTGACGTCGTTGGCCACGGTGCCGGTGCCGTGCGCGCAGATGTAATCGACGTCATGCGCCGAGATGCCGGCATTGCGGTGGGCCAGACGGATGCAGCGCGCGATGCTCGACCGGTTCGGCGCGACCATGTGGTCGGCGTCGCAGGTGAGGCCGTACCCCACCACCTCGGCGTAGATCTGGGCGCCGCGTGCGAGTGCGCTGTCGAGCGACTCCAGCAGCAGGATGCCCGCGCCTTCGCCGGTGAGGATGCCCTTGCGGTTCTTGTCGAAGGGTTGGCAGACCTCGGGGGCGATAGTGCCCAGGCGGTAGAAGCCGGCGAAGGTCTTGCGGCAGATCGAGTCGGCCCCACCGCACAGCATGAAGTCGGTGTCGCCCAGGCTGATGCTGTCGTAGGCGTAGCCGATGGCGTAGTTGCCGGCCGAGCATGCCGTCGGAATCGTCACCGCGCCGCCGCGCAGGTCGAACTCGCGTGCAACGGCGAAGGAGATGTGGTGGGAAGGCACCTGGCGGACCAGCTCGTAGGAGATGGATTCGTAGCCGCCGCGCACCGCCTGCTCGGTTAGCCGGTCGATGACCTGCGACTCGCCGTCGGTGGTGCCGATGGACACGCCGCAGCGCCCGCGCGACAGCCGCTTCGCATCGATGCCGCCGTCGTGGATGGCCATCGACGCCGCGGACACCGCGAACTGCGCGCTGCGGCCCAGCGTCGCCGGGTCGACCCGGTTGATCCACTGCTGCGGCAAGAAGCCGCGCACCTCGCAGCCGCGGTTGGTGGCGAAGCCCGTCGTGTCGAACGACGTGATCTCCGACACGCCCGAGACGCCGTCCCGCAGTGCCTGCCCGAAGGCTTTCACACCCAATCCCACGCTGGTGACGGCTCCTATGCCGGTCACGACTACTCGTCGCATCGCGCTTCTCCCTGTGCTTGTTGCGTAAGCGTTGTGGCTTCAGGCTTTCCAGCCGGCCGCTTCGGCGACCACCTGGTGGACTCCTTGCAGATTGACCATGCGACCCAGCGCTTCTTGCGGAATCTCGACGCTGAAGGCCTTTTCGGGGCTGGCCAGGATCTCGATCGCGCGCAGCGGATCGGGGTCGCGGTCTTCCTAGAAGAGGCTGGTCGGGCTCATGTCAGCAGGCTCGATCTCGAGGATGTCGGAGACGATCTGCTTGATCACGGCGACGCGCTCGTGTTCGTTGACGGTGGTGTTCATGTGGACTCCAAAAAATCGAAGGCATGCGGCGGCACCGGCTGGTACCGGGAACGCGTGGAAAGGAGAGAAAGCGGGGGCTTAGATGGCCCAGCCGGCCGCTTCGGCGACCACCTGGTGGACGCCTTGCAGATTGATCATGCGATCCAGCGCTTCTTGCGGAATCTCGACGCTGAAGGCCTTTTCGAGGCTGGCCAGGATCTCGATCGCGCGCAGCGAATCGGCGTTATGGTCTTCCTTGAAGAGGCTGGTCGCGCTCATGTCCGCGGGTTCGATCTCGAGAATTTCGGACACGAGCTGCTTGATCAGCGCGAGGCGCTCTTCTTGGTTGACGAGGATGTTCATGTGAAGCTCCTGAATGAGTTGATGGGCGAAAATCTCAGTGGTGGATCAGGAACGCCAGGAAGCGGCGTTCATGGATTGCAAGCAGGACGACGGGGGAATCGACCGTCAGCCAGTGCGTGGCACGCAGCAGCGGCTCGAGCGCGCCGGGACCGCGGAGAACGATTTCTTCTGTCGTTCCTTTTATGTTTCCAAGAACGTCCCCGCGCGCATGCAGTGCACTCGCGCAATGGAGGGCGAGCTCGCCGGCGATGCGCGAATCGTCTCGCATCACCACCAGTCGTGCGTCCTGGCGAAGGGCGGGCGGCAGTGCCTCCACCGCGTCGGCCAGGCTCGTCGACGCATTCGATGTGCCACTGTGGCGCGCCCAGCAAAGGGTTCGCAACCTGCGGCCGGGTGTTTCGTTCCCGGCATCGGCGGCCAGTTGCAGGGCGAGCGCGCCGGGCAGCACGTCGCAGTCGGCGCTGGCCGGCAGCGACTCTTCGGCCGCGATCGCGAGCAACTGTTCGCACTGGCCGAGGCGCAAGGCCTGCACGCCGAGATACAGGCTCTCGAAGCCGGCCAGGAAGGGCGAGGTCAGCGTGGTCGAGAAGGCGCGCGCATGGCAGGCAATGGCGACGTGCGCGGCAGCGATGTTGGCCGAGATGTTGGGTGCCGACACCGTGTTCAGCGCCTCGGCGCCGTCGGCGATGACGGCATGGTCGAACTGGTCGCGCACCGCGAAGTCGGCCACCGTGGTGCCGAGGACCACGCCGAGACGATCGGCCGCGATGTCGTCGCCAGCGCTCTGCCTGCAGCGCAATGCGGCGGCGAGGCTGTAGCGCACGGTGTCGTTGAGATAGCGGTGCTTGATGCCGGGCAGCAACTGCTTCGCGTCGAACCAAGTGGTGTCCGGAATGGGCGACGTGATGCGTGCAAGGTCAAGGCGCGGCATCTCGTGGGCCGCGTGGCCGAGGGCGATGCCGGGCGCGATGACACCGATCGCGCGGAGGCGGGCGCTAGTCATGCGCGCTCCTCTCCAGCACGATCGAGATGTTGTTGCCGCCGAATCCATAGGCGTTGACCAGCGCCCGCAGCGGCAGGCCAGCCGGCAGGGTGGTCGCTTGCTCGGAGAAGCGCATCGGCAACGCGGGGTCCGGGTGCCTGATGTGCAGCGTGGGTGGCACCTCTCGCGTGGCCATTGCCAATGCGGCCGCGAGCACCGAGAAGCTCCCCGATGCACCCGCGCCGTGGCCGATGTGCGACTTGATCGGCATCACACACCACTCGGTCGTGTGTGTGCCTGCCACGGAAGCGAGCATGTCGCCTTCGATTCGGTCGTTCATCGGCGTGCCGGTGCCGTGAGGAACGACGAGCGCGATCTGCCCCGCCGCTACGCCAGCCTGCGCCAGTGCGCGGTCGACGGCGGCGCGCACGTCGCGCCCGTCGGGTTGCGGCGCGGTCGGGTGGTGCGCGTCGCAGCTCAGGCCCGTGCCGGCGAGACGGCAGTAGGTGTCGCTGCCGATGGCCGAGGCGCGCAAGGCCTCGGACACGAGCACCAGTGCGGCAGCGCCTTCGCCGAGAACGGTGCCATGGCGCAATGCGTCGAAGGGGCGGCAGCGGTCGGGGTCGAGCGCCGTCATCCTCTGAAAACCGGCCTGCGTCACGCGCGAAAGCAGCTCGACCCCGACGACGATCATCGCGTCGGCTGCCCCCTGGTTGATCAGGTCCGCTGCGTGGGCTAGCGCATACAGGCCAGCGGAGCATGCATTAGCAACAACGAAGGTCGGCCCGTCGATGGCCAGGGGCAGGTTTGCCGCCAGGCTGTTGGCCGCGCGGTACGGATTGCAGACTTCGAAGCGCGCAGCCTCGCCGTTCAAGCGCCTGCACTCGGCCACTTCCGCATCACCCGCCGCGGTGCCGATCGCGAGTCCGACACGCGCGCCATGCAGGCTGTGGCCTCGCGCACTCGCATCGGCGAGCGCCTCGCCGACGGCGATCTGCGCGAGTTGCTCGAAGCGCTGGGCACTCGCTTGCTGCGGTTCGGCTACCGCATAGCCGTGCCGCAGCGACTTGCCGTCGGCCGGCAGGCCCGGGACTACAGCGCGCGAGGGCTCGGACGGCTGTGCGAACAGGGATTGCCAGAATTCTCCGACGCCCGTGCCGGCCGGCGACACCGCGCCCAGCCCGGCCAGTTGCACGGAAAAGGCCGTGCTCATGCGGCGGTTCCCTTGGCGATGGCTGCGGTCGGTACCAGGAAGGCCTTGAGGCTTCCGAAACGAGCGATGACGCGGTCCCCCACCGTGGTCTGGCCGCTCAGCACGACCAGCGTGCCCACGGCCTGGTCGAGCCGAACGTCATGGCGCAGGCGATCGCCAGGAAATGCATCGGAGACGATCTCGATGTGTTCGAACTGGCCGAACACCACCGCGCACGACGAACCCGCACGATCGAGAAAGCCCCGGCGTGCGAGCAGCAGGCCCGCGCCCTGGCCGAAGGACTCCATCAGCAGCGACACCGGGTAGGCGATGCCGTGCGCATCGCAGCCGGCACCGACATCGCGGAAGCAGGGCTCGTTGAAGGTGATGTTCTTGTAGGCAACGGACGAGTCGGCGTTTGCGCCGTCTTCCACGTCGTCCACCAGCAGCATCGGGTTGCCATGCGGCATGACGCGCAGGATGCGCAGCGGGCCGGCAGCGGCAGGCTGTGCATCGACTAAGTGGGGCAGTGCGCTCATGACTGGACGCTCCCCAGGCTGCGACCCGCGCGAGCAATGAAGGCACCCTGCGCCACGCGCGTACCCGCCTTGCTGAAGCTCACGCGCAAGGCGATCTTGTCGTTGGCGGCAGACTCGGCCGGCCATTCGATACGAAGGCTGCAGGCATCGCCGGGCAGGATGGGGTTCAGGAAGCGGAAGCGCTCGACGCTGCACACGCGATGCGGCGCGCCCGTGTCTCTTTGAAGCGCGAACTCGGCGGCGCGCAGCGACATCTCCACCAGAAAGACACCGGGCAGGATGGGTTGGTGCGGAAAGTGGCCCGCGAAGGCTTCGTCCGCGTCGCCGAATTTCCAGTCGAACTCCCACGCCGATGCGGCGCAGCGGCGGGCCTCATCGAAGCTCCGCACTCCCCGCGCAAGGCGAGGTGCAACAGCGTGGTGCCCCATCATCATCGCGACCTCAGATGGTGATGCCACCGTCGACCTGGATCACCTGTCCGGTGACGTAGGCCGCGTCCGCCGAGACGAGGAAGCGGACCATCGAGGCCACGTCCTCGGGCTTGCCGAAACGCTTGAGCGGAATGCGCTCGCGCATGGCCGCGCTGGCCTTGTCGGACAGGACGGATGTCATGTCGGTCTCGATGAATCCGGGAGCGACAGCATTGACGCGCACGCCGTACCCGGCCACTTCCTTGGCCAGCGCCTTGGTGAAACCGATGATTCCCGCCTTCGACGCCGAATAGTTGGTCTGGGTGGCGTTGCCGTAAACCCCCGAGACCGACGAGATATTGACGATGGACCCGTTCCTGTTTTTGACGAAGTTGAATATTGCGACGCGGCTTAGGTTGAATACGCCGGTCAGGTTGGTATTCAGCACGTCGGACCACGCCTGCGAGGTCATGGTCATCAGCCCACCGTCCCGGGTAATACCCGCGCAATTCACCAGGACATCGACGCGGCCGAAGTGCTTGGCTGAGTCTTTGAAGAAGCCTTCGCAATCGGCGAGGTCGGCCACGTTGCAGCGCTTGGCGAGTACGGGTGCGCCGAGCTGCTCGATTTTCATGCAAGTGTCGAAAGCCTGGGGATTCTCGGTGTTGTAGCAGTACGAAATTGCGTACCCGGCCTTGGCTAATTCCATGCATATGGCTTTTCCGATACCCCTCGATCCGCCGCTGACGAGCGCAACAGGCCTGCCCGCATTTGTCAAGTCGTTCATTCTTAAGCCCTAATTTATACTTAGATGGAGATCAAGCATGTGAACATCGGGTGGCCGCCGATAATCAATGGCGGGCCAGCACGGCGCGCGGTGAACCCGGCTTTGCGCAGCAACCGCTCGACACCCAGCGGCGACACTGTGATCAATTGCTTGGCGCCGCGTTTTGCCGCGCATTCGATCGACGCCTGGAGCAGGCTCACGGCGATCGGCGACGAGAACTGGCCCGTCGGGGAAGCCGTCGCGTTGCCGTGGATGTCCACCGCCGCAAAACGCGAAAGCTCCCACACGTCGGCGGAAGAGGGTACGGGCAGGCCGTGCATCAACTCGGGAAACACCTCGCCCAGCAGGTAAGGCCGGGTGGTCGGGAGCAAGCGGGCGCAGCCGACCACGTGACCTTCTTCGTCGCGGGCGATCAAGTACACCGTGTCCGGCCGGTCGAACTGGTCGAACTCGAGACCGTCTTCGGTCTGCAACTGCCAGCCCAGGCGTTCGACGAACACCTTGTGCCGGTATGAAGCCAACTTGCCGAAAAGCTGTCTGGGCAGGTGACTGCCTTGCTGTGTCGTAACCCGCATTAGCCACTCCCGATTCCCTGGGAAGAATCTAATGCATCGCTGATTCAAGGGTAACTACTAGTTCTGGTAGGTTGCCTGGAAAGAGTTGTGACAAAATTGCTGATGGCCTCGTGGTGGTCCATCGAATCAATCACAGAAGCAAGCGCCCGGATACTGTGCATACACTGATATTCCAGAGAGCTCTCACTCAGCAGCACCATGTTGGTGAAAGGCAATCCAGAGCGTACCATCGTGGCTCTAGCTGATATGAATCGAAATAGCAATCCCAACCTGCGGTGAGGGTCGGGCAAGCATTACTAATCCACTCGGTATGCGCGGCAAGCGATACCGATATCCCACAATACGAGGGATTGTGTCGGTCGGTTTCCTCCAAACCGGAAATGAGATGCCGCAGCGAAACGAAAGAAGCTCGTCTGGCGCGAGTCTCAAACTGCCACTGCAGATGGACGCATGGATTTGGTACCGTGGCCGTGTAGTACTGTATGAGGGTGTTGACGCCGACCGAAAATTGACCCACCTACAGCGCTAGTCCCGATCCTAATTTGACCCGGGTGTTCAACCTACCCTGCCTCTTTCTTGAGCAGGGGAGAAGGAGTGATCACCATGGCCATGATTGGCAAGGTCAAGCGGATGTATTTCCGCGAGAAGAAGTCTGTTCGGGAGATCGTGCGGCTGACGAGTTTGTCGCGCAACACGGTGCGTAAGTGGCTGAAGGCGCCGGTGCTCGAGGAGCCGAGATACCGGCGCAGCGAATCACCGGGCAAGCTCACCCCGTTCCGCGAATCGCTCAAGCTGGCGCTCAAGGTGGATGCGCACCGCGCGCGACACGAGCGGCGCACGGCGCGCGCGCTGCACGCACAGATCAAGGCGGAGGGCTACGCCGGCAGCTACAGCCGCGTCACCGACTTCGTGCGGGCCTGGCGCCAAGGCGAAGGCCAGTCCGTGTCCACCAAGGCCTTCGTGCCATTGGCCTTCGAGCTCGGTGAGGCGTTCCAGTTCGACTGGAGCGAAGAGGGCCTGGTGGTCGGCGGCATCTACTACCGCATGCAGGTCTCGCACCTGAAGCTGTGCGCCTCGCGGGCCTTCTGGCTCGTGGCCTACCCGAGCCAAGGCCACGAGATGCTGTTCGATGCGCACACCCGCTCGTTCGCGGCCATGGGCGGCATTGCCCGGCGCGGCATCTACGACAACATGAAGACCGCCGTAGACAAGGTCAAGAAGGGCAAGGGCCGCACCGTCAACAAGCGCTTCGCCGTCATGTGCGCGCACTACCTGTTCGACGCTGACTTCTGCAACGTCGCATCGGGCTGGGAGAAGGGTGTCGTCGAGAAGAACGTCCAGGACAGCCGGCGGCGGATCTGGATCGAGGCGAACAAGGTGAAGTTCGGCTCCTTCGTCGAACTCAACGCCTGGCTGGGCGACCGCTGCCGGGCACTGTGGGACGAGGTACGCCACCCCGAGCACGACCAGTTCAGCGTGGCCGAGATGCTCGACAACGAGCGACCGCACCTCATGCCCATGCCCGAGCCCTTCGACGGCTACGTGGAGAACCCGGCGCGGGTGAGCAGCACGTGCCTGGTCGTGGCAGCGCGCAACCGCTACTCGGTACCGTGCGAGCTGGCCGGTCAGACCGTCAGCACGCACCTGTACCCCGGCAAGATCGTCATCGTGGCCGACGACGCGGTGGTGGCGAGCCACGAGCGGCTCAGTGACCGCGGCCAGACCAAGTACGACTGGCAGCACTACATCCCGTTGATCCAGAGGAAGCCAGGTGCGCTGCGCAACGGTGCGCCGTTCGCCGACATGCCCGAGCCGCTGCAGCAGTTGCGCCGGGCCTTGCTGCGCGACTCGGGCGGCGACCGTGTGATGGCACAGGTGCTGGCCATCGTGCCGACGGCGGGACTTGACGCTGTGCTGGTGGCGGTGGAACTGGCGCTGGAGGGCACGCAACGCGGGCGAGTGAGCGTCGAGCACGTCCTGAACGTGCTGGGCCGGTTGAATGCCGTGCAGGCGCCGGAGAGCGCGGCGACAGTGCTGCAGGTCTCGACGCCACCGTTGGCCAACACCGAGCGCTACGACAGCCTGCGCGGCGGCACCATCCTCACCGAGGAGGCCGACCATGCGTGAGCTTGCTGTCGAACTCAAACAACTGCGCATGCACGGCATGGCGGGCGCCTGGGCCGATCTGGTCGAGCAAGGTAGCAGCGCGGCGTTGGAGAGCTCGCGCTGGCTGCTCGAGCATCTGCTGCAGGCCGAGACCACCGACCGCGCGATGCGCTCGGTGAGCCACCAGATGCATACGGCCAAGTTCCCGGTGCATCGTGACCTGGCGGGCTTCGACTTCGAGGCATCAAAGGTGGATCGCAAGCTGATCCACACCCTGGCCGAGATGACGTTCACCGATGCTGCACACAACGTGGTGCTGGTGGGCGGACCGGGCACAGGCAAGACGCATCTGGCTACGGCAATCGGCGTGGCCGGCATCACGCGGCATGGCCGGCGCGTGCGCTTCTACTCGACGGTGGATCTGGTCAATGCGCTGGAGCAGGAGAAGGCGCAGGGCAAGGCCGGGCGCATCGCTGCGAGCTTGCTGCGCATGGACCTCGTGATCCTGGACGAGCTGGGCTACCTGCCCTTCAGCCAGGCCGGCGGGGCGCTGCTGTTCCACCTGCTGTCCAAGCTGTACGAGCACACGAGCGTGATGATCACGACCAACCTGGACTTCGCCGAGTGGTCCAGCGTGTTCGGCGACGCGAAGATGACCACCGCCTTGTTGGACCGGCTCACGCATCACTGCCACATCGTGGAGACGGGCAACGAGAGCCATCGCTTCCTGCACAGCAGCGCGGTGGCCAAGAAGCGCATCAAGGCCCGCGAGCAGGCGCGGCGGGCTGACAAGCAGCCTCCACCTGAAGCCGATATCTGAGCGGCGACCGCGTGGGGGCACCTTGACGTCGCGCTTGCTCAGCGGCAGCAGCAAAGAACTCCACGCGTGGCTCCATGTCGTCGCCCGCGAGGGCGATGTGCGCGGACTAACCACGTTGGACAGCGACGATTCCGACGACCAGTCTCGCCCTTAAGTCGGTTCACTGTTCCATTGCTCCCCGGACCCCCTTTCGAAGCGAAAGCGCGTGGTAAGATCAAAGGCGTTCTTGATCGAAGGGCGAGTTGGGAGGCAACTCGCCGCCGTGCTTGACGATGAACTGCTGGGTGCCGTTAATCGCCGCCGCCACGGCGCCGCTGGCGAAGCCACCTTCGAAGGTGTTTTCTTCGTTGATGAAGATCGCACCGTCGGTAGGTTTCAACAGCGCCGACCACAGCTCGCGGGTGTTGTTCAGCTGATTTGGTTCGTCCATCTTGAACGCGCCGCCGAAGTGCTTTTCCAGGCCCCAGTGAGCGTACGAGAACCGGTCCTTGTTTTGCTCGACGGCATAGGCTATGCCCCTGAGTCCCTCGTACGCCGCTTGGTCGGATTGGTCGGCAGGTGATTGGGAAGCCACGTCCCGGAGCTTCTTAACGAAATTCGTTAATTGCTCTTCCGGAGGAATGGCTGCCATCTTGGGTGCGTTGTCTCCAAGGGTGTAGCTGGTGTACCACACGGCGTTGTCGCTACCTTCCATCGGAGGGGTCAGATAGGACTGCTGGAACTGCGCGTTTGTCTGGAGATTTCCGGGAAGCTGACCGTGCTCGCCTAAAAATTTCTTAGGCACCTTGATCGCCAATTTCGTCGCGCCAACAACGTTGGCCTTTTCCATGGCGCTTCCAAACTCGACCGGCATCAACGACTCGGAACCCTCCTGATGTCCAGTGAGCCCAAGCCTCTTGGCTTCAGTGGGGCCGCCAGCGAAGACGAATTCGTCGTAGATATCCGTGCTGGATTCGTTGGTTTCCTTGTTCAACGAGCTGACGTGGTACCTGCCGTCGATCTTCTTGACCCCCGTGATTTCAACGTTGACCTGGATCGCGCCCTGCTTTTCGAGCGACTCGACGCCATCGGGAAGACCCTTTTCGTCCGCGATCATCTTCCGAAGCGGCGCGTCCGCGCCGCCGAGCAGCTGTTGGTGGCCTTCCAGGCGCTCATCCACGAGGAACCGGAATTCTTCGAGGAAGCCCGTGCCCATGTAGCCGCCATAGCCACCAACGCCGATGCCGGTAGCGCGGAAGACATCCCACTCTTCTTCGCTCCACTTGATGCCTTGCTTTTCCAGCAGGCTCTCCAGCCCGGCGGCAAAGGTCTTGCCGTCGAACTCCTCCTTATATTTGTCGCAAAGCTCGCGGAATTCTGCGGTGTTGCCGGCATCGCGCGCCGCGGTAACAGGCAGCAGCATGGTTTCGACCAGAGCTGCGTTGACGTCGGCGGCTACCTTCTGCATGACCTCATTCGGAGCTGGGACGCCGGGGGCCGCCAATTCGACCTTGTTGCCAATGATGTACGCGGTAGTGACCGTAGAAGGGTTGGGGAACGGTCTGTGCGGCAACTCGTAATGCTTTGCAATGCTCCAGTAGGCGTTGCCTCGCGTGGTGTGGAAGCGCATGGCCCCGGGCTGGATCGGGGTGGGGCTTTCCCTCCCATTCGAGTCCGTCATTCGTTCCGTGCGCATGCGGCCACCTATCTGGCTGTGCTGCTCCTTGATATGGACGTTCACGCCAAGGCGATTGAAGAGGTCGCCGGCAATGATGCCCGAAGGGCCGCCTCCTGCAATGCAAACCTTGAGCTTCTTGGCCTCTTCCGGCAAGGTGCCGCACACTCGGTGGTTGTCCCAGAGGAAGCCCGTGTAGTCGTACATGTGATCCACGGGCATCGTGTTGCGTAGGTTGACGAAGCGGTCCTTGAGCATGGCCACAAGATCGCGCTCTGAAGTGGGCAAGATCAGAGACTTTCCGAGCCGTTCTCGGGCCTCTGAGGAACAGGCTGAGAGCAAGCGCGTAGCGCGCTCCGGCGTCTCGAACACTGCCGTGTGCTCCAGCCAGTCTCGAACAGGCGTGCGGGCGCTCTCGTCCGCTGCAGGCCTACTGGTATCGCCGAGTAGGTTGTTGGGGCTTGTTCCCAGGGCGTTAAGCACGGCTCGCTTCTCCACTTCGCACAGACAGTGCCAGTGAAGTGTGATCTCAAGGTGCAACTGTTCCTGCTGAGGCCCTTCTTTCAAGGTTGCCAGCTTCCCCAAGTTCTCATTCACCGCCGCGCACAGCGCGACTCGCTTGCTGGGCCAGACGCCCACCTGTTGCTTGAAGTAGCGGCCCACTGTTTGCGGTGTGACCGGCGGCAGCGGACGTCCTTCAGTGCCAAGCGCCGCGTGTGCCGGCGACATGCCATGAGATTTTTCCGATGGCGGGACCCCGATGGACAGTCCCGGTCTCGTCCTCATGTAGCGATCCGCGCTTTGTGCTCCAAGACTCGCTGCCAAGTCGATCCGTCCCGATGGCCAGCCACCATTGATCTTCACGCTGGGCTCTTTCGCGGCTTCGAGCTTGCCGGGATCGAGCAGGGTGTCGGACGCTGCCGGAATCAACGCTGAGCTAGACCTTGTCATCGCAGCTGATGCCGGCATTACTTTTCGGGGTGGGAGTTGACCCCTCTCCATCGCCGACAACATGGGTGTGCTGGGAGATAACAACCCACTTGGCTCGGCGGGAATTTCCACGGCGCCAAATTGACCACGTTCCATCGCCACCAGGTCGGCGACTTCGCCGGGCCTTGTCCGCGGAATGTCTGCAAGCTGCACGTCCACAGGGTAGGGAAGACTGCTCGCCGAAGGCGCCGGCTCATCGCCACGCGGACGCCGAGCTAGCGATTCAGGGGCGTCATGGGGGGTGATGCGGAACGACCGCTGAGGTTGTGCGGAACTCGGTCTTGGTGCTGTTCGACCGCTCGATTGAGGTGACGCTGCGTGCTGCTCTTCCGAGACTCCCGGCTTGGTGGTGTTGCGGCCGGCTGGTGAGCGATAGGTTTTCAGTGGCATGAAAGTAGCCCCCCGCGTCAGAATAGTTGTCGCCTCCATAGATCAACCTCGGGGGCGGTGATGAAGGACGGACTTGGCTCGATACGGACAGACATTCAAGGACAGAGCGGTGGCGCGGTTGCTGCCGCCGGAGAGCGCAGCGATCGAC
>JANNWR010000053.1:0-30971 GCA_031408715.1 bacterium | reverse complement strand
CACCAGCGTGCCCCACGCCGTACCCGGGCCGCCGGTGGGCACGCTGTTGCCGCGCGCCAGGTACCAGAGCGAGCCGTCGGCGCCGACGCGCAAGTCGACCGGACCGGGGATGCGGGTGCGACCGAATACCACCACGTGCGTGGGATCGCGCGGCGACAGCCAGCGGATCTCCTTCGCGCAGTAGTCCGCGAAGAAATAGCCGTCGAGCCATGGTGCTCCGAACGAACCCATGGCGCGCGCTCCGCCCTTCATGGCGTACCAGGCGCCGCCGGTGATCGCGCAGCCATGACCGTGGTTGTAGGCGTGCACCGGGTCGACGAACGCCTTCTGGTGCACCGCACCTTCCGCGAGCGGCCAGCCGAAATTGCCGCCCTGCACGGCTTCGTCCACCTCTTCGTACTGAGCGCCGCCGACGTCATTGACGTAGATGAGTCCGCTGCGCGGATGGATGTCGAACGTGAATGCATTGCGAAATCCCCGCGCCCAGATCGCGGCATGCCGGCCGCGCGTGCTGGTCGGGAACGGATTGTCGCCGGGGATGCTGCCGTCCGGCCGCATGCGCAGGATCTTGCCCGCGGTACTCGCCAGGCTCTGCGACAACGAGCCATCGCCGCACTCACCCGACGACGCGTACAGCATGCCGTCGCGCCCGAACCGCAGCGCGCCGCCCACGTGCTGGTGCGAGCCGTGCGTGTCGAACTCGTACACGATGGTGCCCTCGCCCGCCGCGGTATCGCCCGAAGCAACGTACGAAGCGATGACGTTGTGGCGCGTGGGCTCGAGCGCTGTGTACAGCACGTACACCCGGCGCGTGCGCGCGAACGCCGGGTCGAACGCCACCGCCAGCAGGCCTTCTTCCTCGATCGCCCGCGTGTGCACGGTCACGAACGGCCGCGACAGCAACTTGCCCTGCTTGACCACGCGCAGGGGGCCGGCCTGCTCGCACACGAACACCCGGCCGTCGGGCGCGATCGCCATGCTCACCGGGCTGTCGAACTTCTCGGCCACTATGGTCTCGCTGAAGCCAGCGCGGATCGGGGGTGGCAGCATGCCGGTTGCGGCTTGCACCGAGGCCGCGACGCACGGATGGCTGAGCGCGAGCAGCGCGATCAGGAACGCACGTGCCCTGTGCGGACCAGGAACGCGGTAGGGAGGCAAGTCGGGCATGGCTGGCAGGCTAGCACGGCACGAACCGGCCGAACTCGAACCGCGCACAAAACCGCTACCGCGGGCAAGCATGCACAGGGCACGGGCGGCCGCCATGCTCCTGCGCTAGAGTGCGTGCCGCGACGAAGTTGTCTGAACTTGTCATCTTCGACCAGTGCCGTGATTCCCTGAGCGCAGCCCCGCTGCGCTGGGTCGGCGGTCGAGCGGGAGATCTGGCATGAAGGCTGTGTACTTCGAACGCTTCGGTGGCCCCGAAGTCCTCACGTTCGGCGAACGTCCCGAGCCCGTGGCCGGCCCCGGCGAAGTGCTGGTCCAGGTGCGTGCGTGCGCGATCAATCACCTGGACTTGTGGGTGCGCGCCGGGCTCCCGGGCCTGGAACCCGACATGCCGCACGTGCTCGGCAATGACATCGTGGGCGAGATCGCCGCCTTGGGCACCGGCGTGACGCACCTGCGCGTGGGCCAGAAGACACTCGTGAACCCGACGCTGTCGTGCGGCGCGTGCTCGGCGTGCGCCACCGGCGACGATCACCTGTGCCGCGCGTACGATGTGATCGGACGCAAGCACAATGGCGGCTACGCCGAGTACGTGAGCGTGCCGGCGGTGAACTGCCTCGCCTACCCCGAGAACCTGCCTTGGGAGGAGGCCGCTGCCGTGCCGCTGGTGTTCCTGACCGCATGGCACATGCTGGTGACGCGCGCGCGCGTCAAGCCAGGCGACGACGTGCTCGTGATCGGCGCCGGCAGTGGTGTGGGCAGTGCCGCGATCCAGATCGCGCGTTTGCACGGCGCGCGCGTGATCGCGACCGCGAGCAGTGCTGCCAAACTAGCGAAGGCCCGCGCGCTGGGCGCGCACGAGACGATCGATCACGGCTCCGAGGACATCGCCGCGCGTGCCCGTGTGCTCACGAACAAGAAGGGCGTCGACGTGGTGGTCGAACACGTTGGCGGCCGCGTGTTCGAAGCCGGTGTGGCCGCACTGGCCAAGGACGGCCGCTTGGTGACCTGCGGAGCGACCATCGGCAGTAAGGTCACGCTCGAGATCAACCAACTCTTCGGCAAGCACCTGACACTCATGGGCTCGTGGATGGGCCGGAGATCCGACCTGAACGATTGCCTGCGTCACGTGGCCAGCGGTGCGTTGAAGCCCGTGGTCGACTCGGTGCGGCCGCTCGCAGACGCACGTGCCGCGCACGAACGCATGGAGTCGCGCGAGCAGTTTGGCAAGCTCGTGCTGGTCCCATGAGCAAGCACCCGAGATCCGGCCTGCTGAACTTCGAGCACAAACATGAGCCAATCGCCCCACCCCGTAAGTTCAACCGGCGCATCGTGCGCATCACCGCTGCGACGTTCGCGGTGATGGCGATCTGGCTGTTCGTGGGCGTGTGGGGCTATCGCTCACTTGGCCACATGAAATGGATCGACGCGTTTTACAACGCCTCGATGATCATGGGTGGCATGGGCCCGGTCGACACGCTGCCGAGCAGTGCCGCCAAACTGTTCGCGTCGATCTACGCCATCCTGTCGGGCGTGCTGCTGCTGGCTGCCGTGGGCGTGATGCTGTCACCGCTCCTGCACCGCGTGCTGCACCGCTTCCACGTCGAGGATCAGGCGTAGCGAGCCGGCTTTCGCGAGCGCGGCCCACCAAACCGAACCGGCCGAACGCGCGGGCGTCCGGCCGGGGGTGCGAGCATCCTTGCCCGCCTTTGGCACGAGAGCCGTCAGTGCTCTTCGTGTGCCTGGCCTTCTTCCGTGTAGGCCAAGTGCCCCTCCAGGACGTGGATGCCGATCATCGCGGCAAGCGTCTCCTCGGGGACATGCCCGAGTTCCATCTCGAGCGTTCGGTTGTGTCCGCCACGCGACACGAGCACGGCCGCCTTGTCGCCGTCCTTCCAGTCCGCCTTCCACCCCGCCTTGGATGCGAACCACAGCTGAGGATCGACACCGCCGACCTTCTGCAATACGTCACCGGACTTGAGGCCGGCCTTGTCCGCGGGGCTGCCCGGAACCACAGCGCCGACGTGCCTCGCACCGGTGACCGAGTCGCGCACGACCTCGACGCCCATCCATGGGCGATCGCGCATCGCACCGAACTGCGCCATGCACTCGCCCAACGGCAGAGGGCAGCGCGGCTGTTCGGCACGCACGGGACTCGCGACCAACAGCAGGGCGAACATCAGCCCGGACCAACGACGCATGACGGCTCCCTCCGTGGACATGAATGCTTGGTGTCCAACTAGTCTCGGTCCGGCGCGGCGAGGCTTGAGGCCCTCGGAAACGAGCGGGACCTTGGAACCTCTGGAACCCTTGAACCCTTGAACCCTTGAACCCCTGGCTCGGCGCCGGGCACGCCGGCGGGCGCGCTTATCTGCAGTTGGCGCTGCCCGTGAGTGCCAGCAGGGCTGGCCCCGGCCCCCGGATGCCGTATGCTGCGCGGTCGTGAGCGCACCCGAACCGCATCCGAACCCGCCTCCATCGCGCCAGCCGTCGTGGTTCGATGGAGAAGACGCACCGGCCACGCCCGAGCTGCACACCTGCATCCACTGCGGGTTGTGCCTGACCGCCTGCCCCACCTACCGCACGCTCAAGACCGAGCCCGACTCGCCGCGCGGGCGGCTCTACCTCATGCGGGGATTGGCCGAAGGGCGCATCTCGCCGAGCGACCCGCTGGTCGGCCACCTGGACCGCTGCCTCGACTGCCGCGCCTGCGAGACCGTGTGCCCGGCGGGCGTGCCCTACTCGCGCCTGCTCGAAGCCACACGCGGTCAGATCGCCCGACGATGGCGGCGAGTGTCGGCGCTGCGCATGCTCGGGCATTGGGTGTTGCGCAACGTGCTCCCGCGAGCCGAGCGTGTCGAGCTGGCGGCCGACTTCTTGAGCATCGGGCAGAAGGCTCCCATGCGCGCGTTGCTCGCAACGCCGCTCGCACTGGCCCTGATGCCGCGTTTCGCCAAACAAGGGCTGGCGATGACGCCGGCTCTGAAACCGCGTCGCGAGCGCGCGCTGGAGAGCGTGGCCGCACGGCTGCCGGTGGGTGCGCGCATGGAGCGTCGTGACGACGCGCTGGTGTTCCATCCCGCAGGTACGGCCAAGGGTCACGTCGCATTCCATACGTCGTGCGTGATGCCGGCGATGTTCCCGGAGACCAACCACGAGAGCGTGCGGCTCATGGTGATCGCCGGTGTGCGCGTCACCGTGCCGCGTGCACAGACCTGTTGCGGCGCGCTGCAGGCGCACGCCGGACTGCGGCGCGAGGCCAAGGCGCTGGGTGCGGAGAACGCGCGCGCGTTTGCGCCCGACTACGATTTCATCGTCTCGAACTCGGCCGGCTGTGGCGCCGCGCTGCGCGAGACCGGGCACTTGTTGCATGACTCGCCGGCGGCCGAGACGGCCGCGAAGCTGTCCGAGCGCACGCGCGACGTGGCGGAGGTGCTGGCGCATTTCAACCTGCCGCTGCCGGCTGCGCCACTGCACTCGGCCGCCGATGTCACGAAACCGCTGCGCGTGACTTACCACGACGCCTGCCATCTGGCGCACGCGCAGCGCGTTCGCGAGGCCCCGCGCCGGCTGATCCGCTCGCTGCCCGGCGTGGAGTTCGTGGCGCTGCCCAACGCCGACTGGTGCTGCGGCAGCGCGGGTGTGTACAACCTGACGCATCCCGACATGGCGAACGCGCAGTTGGACGGCAAGCTGGAAGCCGTTGCCAGTGTCGCGCCCGAGGTCGTGGTCGCATCGAACCCCGGCTGCCTGATGCACATGAAGCGCGGTGCCACCGACCGCGGCCTGGCGCCGCGGTTCGTGCACTTGGTGGAACTGCTTGCCGAGGCGTATCCCGCGCCGGGAGCACCGCAGGCGTGAGTCCTCCCGTGTCGACGTTGAAGACAGCGCCGCGCACTCGAGCGTCCGGGTCATCGCAGGTGAGCACGCCACACTCGAAGGCCACACCCCCGGCTTCGCCGCACATCTCGCGCCGGGCCGCCGCCGCGCTGTTCCTGGAACGCCAGTGGCTCGACCGTCCGCGCGGCCGCCGGCTGACCGAGCGCACGCTGAGCGACTTCGTGTCGCAGACGTGCGGGCTGCAGGTCGACTCGGTGAACGTCATCGACCGCGCGCATCACATCACGCTGTGGAGCCGCTTCGGCGAGTACGATCGAGCGAAGCTCGAACGGCTGACCTACCGCAAGCGCGTGCTGTTCGAGTACCTGACACACGTGGCGTGCTTCGTGGCGACGCGCGACCTGCCGCTGCACCGTGCCATCATGGCCGACGCGCCGCGACGGTTCGACGCGCGCTACCCGGGCTGGCGGAAGAAGAATCGCGCCATCATCGACGCGGTCACCACGGCGATCACGGAGCGCGGGCCGTTGGGCAACGCCGACTTCGAGCGCCCGAAGAGCATGGGCAAGTCCGCCGGTTGGTGGAGTTGGAAGCCCGCCACGCACGCGCTGGACTATCTGTGGAAGTCAGGCGTCATCGGCATCCATTCGCGCGAGCACTTCCACAAGCGCTTCGCCCTGAACGAGCGCGTTCTGCCGACGCTCGCGACCACGCCGGCGATGCCCTATGAGCAGGCCATGCGCGAACGACTACTGCGCTCACTCGGCGCCATGGGGGCAGCGAGCCGTGTCGACCTGACCCGGTACTGGACGTGGCCCGGATGGTCGGCGCCCGCGCAGACCGCCATGTTGCGCAAGCTCATCGACGAGGGGGCCGTGCGCGAAGTGCGGCTCGAGGGCCAGCGCACGCCGTGGTACGCACGAGCCGAGGACGTGCCGCTGCTGGAGCGCGCGCATCGCAAGCGCCAGCCTTCCAGCGGCACCACGCTATTGGCGCCGTTCGATTCGTTCCTGTGGCACCGCGAGCGCACGCTCCAGCTTTGGGGCTACTTCTATCGCATCGAGATCTACGTGCCGGGCCCCAAGCGCGAACACGGCTACTACAGTCTGCCGCTGCTGCACGACGGGCACCTGATCGGCCGCGTGGACCTGAAGACGCACCGCGAGACCGGTGTGCTCGAAGCCAGGCACGTGCATCTGGAGCCATGGTTCGCCGCGGGCCAACCGCCGCCCGGCGCATGCTGGGGCAAGCTCGACCGCGATGAAGCGTTCGCAGGGCTCGCCGACGCCTTGCGCTCGCTGGCGAGACATGTGGGAGTGAGAGTCGTGAAGCTGGCGCGCGTCACGCCGGCGGCGTTCAAGCAGGCGTTGCAGCAAGCGCTCCGCGCGTAGCCTCCCGCGGGCCTCACCGGGCACCCGCGATGCAGGTTGGGAGTGGTCGTGAGCAGGCCCCGCCCGGGACGGCGCGGGCGATGCGACCCACGCGTCCCGAGCAGGAGACTCAGGCGTCCAGCGGAACTACGGCCCCGGCTTGCTCGGCGGCGGATCGACGATGATGATCGGGTCGAGACGTACGGAAGGGTCCGACTCGAGCACCACGGTGTACTTGAATCGACCATGGTTCTTCGGACGCTGTCTGGCATTCGCCGAATCGTGGCTCAACTTCGCGCTGGTGAACGGCGTGGCGCCGTCGAACTCGATCAAGAAGCGGTGCGAAGTCCCGCACCCCCAGTGCACCTCGTCGAGCGACGTCATCATGAGTGTTTCGGGGCTGACCTTGATCCCCGTTCCGTCGACGGTCACCGAGATCTTGTGCGTGTTCATCTTCCTGCTCCTGCGGGGGATGGGTTGGATTTGGTTGCTGATGACGCGGGAACTGTGGCGATCAGACTGCAGAAACGAGGCTCGCTCCGCCACTCTCGATGCACCGGCGAATCCCGCAGCCACGCGACGGGGTAACCGCCAGCCACCGCGCGCTCGAGCCACGACAGCGCGCGCGAGCGCTCACCCAACTGCCAATGCGTGAGCGCCGCGTTGTACTGAACTGCTGAGTTGCTGCTGTCACTGGCGAGCGCCTGCGCCAGGTAACTGCGCGCGCTGTCCGGCTGGCCGAGCTTGGGGAACGCGCTCGCCAGATTCGCGGGAATCGAGGGATCGAACGAGCTGTTCTGCCGTGCGCGCGCGAGCATGGCGTCGCGTCCAAGAACGGCGGCCTGAGAATAGGCGTCTCGTGCCTGGTCCGGGCGGTCACGCAACCAGAAGTAGGCGTCACCAAGATTGAGCCACATCCTGTAGTCGACGGAGCCGAACTGGAACGCTTGATTGTAGGCATCCACCGCTTGCGCCATGTGACCCGAGTTGAAGTAGGCGCTGCCCAGGTTCTCGAAAGCTCCCTGCGTCGGCCGCAGCGAGACCGCGATCATCAGCGTATCGATGGCGCGGGCGTACTTGCCTTGCAACACCAGCAGGCCCCCGAGGCTGGCGTAGCCCTTCTCGAAGGCCGGTGCGAGACGGATCATCGCGGCGTACTCGAGCGTCGCAGCTTCGATGTGTCCCTGCCGACTCTCCCACGAGCCGAGCCACCAGTGCGGTCTCCACGCGTGCGGGCGAAGCCGGCTGGCGGCAGCGTATACCGTCCGTTCCTGATTGGCGTCGCCCAGCCGCTGCCAGGTGCGCCCGTAGCGATACCAAGCAACATCCTGCGTCGGGTCGAGCTCACACGCGCGCCGATACTGGGTCAGGGACTCGGCATAGCGTTTGCGATAGCTGAGGATCGCTCCCAGCGTGCGATGGGTCTCAGAACGTCCACTGTCGAGCGCAACAGCCATGCGGGCCGAGGCCTCCGCGCGCGCCAGCCATGAGGAGTCCTGCGACTGCTCGTAGCGGCGCAGTTGTGCGGCGGCCAGCCAAGCGCGCGCCGTGGCGGCTTCGGGTTCCGTGCGGCATGCCATCTCGAAGTCTTGGAGTGCCGGCTGCACGCCGGTGGCCGGCTCCCCTGAGCGCATGCGACCGATGCCCTGAGCCAGGAAGCGGAACGTTCCCGCGCCCCGCACTCCCAGTTCATGACGAGCCCCTGCGCCGCGTTTGGACAGCCTGAGCAGTTCGAGTGATGTGTTGTAAAGGGTATCCGCGAACACGAGCGGTTCATTGAGCGGCACCTCGATCGTGCGCGCCGCCACGAGCCGGCTGCGGAGCGGTTCCCGCAGCTCCAGCCGTGCGCGCAGACCATTTGCGGTCTGAACCAGAGTGGGAACCAGCGCGAGATTCGCTCCCAACAGCTTGCGGGCGTCTTCGACCCGTCCCAGCTTCTCGTCGACGCTCTCCTCGAAGGATGCCATCTGAAATGCCGGGTCGTCCTGGTGGCGTTGCAGTCTCAGTGCAAGAAGTTCCACCGAACCGAGCGCGAACGCTGCGAAGTCACCGCTGGCGTCTGGTGTTGCAGGCATCAGGATCGCGAGGTTTCGCAACCGGGGAAGCTGTGGCGCAGTCAGCGCGCGCCATGCGAAGGGTGTTGCGACGGCGATCACCAGGGCCAGCAGTGCAGCCGGCCGCGCGTACAGCGAGATGTGATGCAACGCGCGCCTTCGGGTCGCTGCACTCTCGGTCTCCGCCGGTGGCGCGATCCCCGCATGCGCCAACTCGAGTGCTGCGGACACATCCCGGCACGACGCATAGCGCTGTGCCGGATCGCGCGCCAGCATCTTCGTCACCACGCTCGACAACGCGGCGGGTACCTCGACGTTCACCTCGTTCACCGGGACTGGCGCGCTGTTCATGATGCGATCGAGCATGAACGCGCCCGGACCTCCCGCGAACGGATGCCGGGCGGTCAGCATCTCGTAGAACACCGCGCCGAGCGAGAAGATGTCGGTGCGTTCGTCGATGTGGCCGCCGTAGTGGGCCTCGGGGGCCATGTAGGCCGGCGTGCCCGCCACGCCCGGATGACGCTCGATGGTGGTCGTGGTCGAATCGGGTGCGGCGTCTCCCGACAGTCCATCGCTGCGGCGTGCGAGACCGAAGTCCAGGATCTTGATCTCCAGCTCGCGCGTGAGCATGAGATTCTCGGGCTTGATGTCACGGTGGATCACACCCTGGGCATGCGCAGCCCCGAGTGCGTCGACACACTGCCGCGACAGGTCCCAGAACAATTCCAGAGGGAGTGGCTCGCTCAGTCGCTTGCGCAGCGTGCTGCCCTCGACGAACTCCATCACGATGAGCACATCGCCGCCGAACTCCACCACGTCGTGGATGGCGGCGATATGGCGGTTGCTCACCTGGCTCGCGCGCCGCGCCTCTTTGAGAATGGCGGCCCGACGGAGATCGATTGCTTGTGGAGATCCCGCATGACCCTGCGCACCGTCCGCGCGCAACCGCTTCAACGCCACACGGCGATGCAGCAGCGTATCGTGGGCGAGCAGGACTTCGCCCATTCCACCACGACCCAGTACGCGTTCGACTCGGAAGCGCCCGAGCAGGACACATCCGAGCGGATCAACGGCGGGACCCGGCTCCGGGGACCCCGGATCTGGCACGAAGCCCTCCCTTGTTGCGTTTGTGTCGCGAACCGTACACCCCGGGGGCGGGTACCACAGTATACTCCGCACAAGGGCTACCCCGATCGGCGGTCTGGTGGGCTTGCGGTTCACCGGCAGGTGGTCGATCCGGCGGTCCCATCGGGGGGGCCATTGCGCAGGGTGTTGCCGGCCAAGTGGATTGCCGCGATCAGTACCGCAGCTACGATGCAGGCCGAGCTGCCGGGCGACGTCGTGCGCGACTCGCGCGATCGCATCCGTGTGGCGGCCAGCATCGGTGCCGCGGGCTATGTGCTGGTACTGGGCGTGGCGCTGACTGGCGTGCTGCGCGCCCAACCGCTCGAGCGCTCGATCGACCTTGTGAACGACGTGATCGGGGCGACGCTGTGCGGGGGACTTCTGGCGGTCACACTCGTGCGCCGCATCGCTGATCGCACGGTGTTCGCTCTCGCGCTTGCCTGCGAGCTACTGCTCGTCATGACCATCTCGCTCACGATTCCCTGGGCCATGTTCCTGCGGACCGCACATCTGTCGGGGATCACCTGGGCCGTCCCCATCATGATCCTGTTCCCGCTTCTCGTGCCGGCACGCCCTCGTACAGTGTTCGTCGTCTCGACGGCGTGCGCACTCATGATGCCAGGTGGGATTGGCGTACTCGCGGTGATGGGCCGCGTGGTCGCGCATGCCTCGGACTACTGGGCCGCTGCCATTACCGGAACGATCGGTGCGGGCATCGCCGTGATCGCCTCGCGTACGCTGTATGGCGCGCGACAACAGCTGGCCGTGGCGAACCGGATGGGGAGCTACGAACTGCTCGAGCGTCTGGGCCAAGGCGGCATGGGCGAGGTGTGGCGCGCCCATCACTCGTTACTGGCGAGGCCCGCGGCGGTGAAACTGATCCTGCCCGAGCGTCTGCAGGCTCCCGCTGAAGCACGTGAGGCCGCAGTACAACGATTCACGCGGGAAGCGCAGGTGACTGCCGGATTGCGCTCGTCGCACACGGTTCAGTTGTTCGATTTCGGTGTCAGCGGAGACGGCGTGATGTACTACGCCATGGAGCTGCTCGACGGCATCAACCTGGATCACTTCGTCTACCGCTGGGGTGCGATCGAACCACGCCGTGCCGTGCACTGGCTCGTACAGGCGTGCCATTCATTGGGCGAAGCGCACGCGCGCGGTCTCACCCACCGCGACATCAAGCCGGCGAACCTGTTCGTATGCGCCTACGGGCGAGAGCGCGATTTTCTGAAAGTGCTCGACTTCGGGTTGGCGCGCACTGCCGCCAGCAATGGGGATGCCCGCTTGACGCGCGAGGGAGGCTGGCTCGGGACACCGGGGTACATGGCGCCTGAACAGGTATTTGGTCGCGACAGCGGCCCGAGCGCGGATCTTTACGCGCTTGGCTGTGTGGCTTACTGGCTGCTCACCGCCAGCGCGCCATTCAAGTCGGATGATGCCGGCGAACTCATGCGACAGCACGTGCAGGCGGAGCCGGCACCCCTGAGCGAGCGCGCCACTCAAGCGATCCCGCCGGCGCTCGAAGCGATCGTGATGGCCTGCCTGGCCAAGGAACCCGGCGATCGCCCACGAGACGCGGACGATCTGAGCAATCGACTCACGCAGAGCATCGCCGGCATGCCGTGGTCCGACGCCGAAGCACAGGCGTGGTGGGCGGGGAAGTCCGCGGGTCCGTGATGACCGGTCAGGCCTTGATCGAATCGCAGGTATGCCGCTGATTCGCGCCCTTCGTCTTCGGCTTCCCCTCGCTCCCGCTCAGACCGCGACCGATAAACCCACCGTTCGCGCACCCCCCCGGCAGTGCGCGCGGAGCGTCATCGAAATCCAACCCGCTCGGCGCATACCTCCGGCCATCCGGCAGCTTCGATCGGACTCGACCGCCCCGGGTGAGGGGGACACCCCGGCCAGATCCCAAGCCGGGTAGATGCCCCCCTTGACGGTGTTCGGTGTGTATGTGAACCACCAGTACACCGGGCTCAGCGCAGGAGGCGCACACTGCGCATCATGGATCGCATGGAACATGCTTTCCTTTCGCCCCTCGCGAAGCGAGAGTCGGCGCACTCGACGAACGGATTTCGCGAGTGCCGACGGTTGCCGGCCGTCACTGACAGTATGGGCGCACTCCGTCGGCGTGCACATGGGCCAAACGGAGGCGCCGCGCACAGCTTGACCCGGGCAGCACGCATACTGAGCGGCGCGGGAGCCATCGCGGTCGGCTTCGAGGAGTCGAGCTGCGCCGGCTTCGCGTTCGGGTCACATGGTCCACAAGAAGTGTATCTTCATGGTCTCGGCCGGCACTCGGGCGAGACCACCACTCCGGGACGGGAGCATTGGATCATGGGACGGGAAGCAACCTGTGTGGCGAAGACCGGCGGCAAGTCGGGCGAGGGCAAACTTCTGCTCGAGAGCGATACGCTGCTGTTCCGCGGCGAGTTCCGCGTCAGTGTGACGCTGAGCGACGTCAGCAAGGTCATGGCGCGCAACGGAACGCTGACCGTGGAGTGGTCGGGCGGCAAGGTCGGTTTCATGCTGGGCGCGGACGCCGACAAGTGGGCACGGGCGATCACCAATCCCAAGAACCTCATGGAGAAGATGGGCGTGAAGCCCGGGCTCCAAGTGGCGATCGTGGGCCGCTTCGAGACGAACTTCCGCACTGAGGTCATGAACGCGCTCGGCGTGAAACCCGGCGTGAAGCCAATCCCGGGCTGCGACCTGGTGTTCTTCCTGCTGGTGCACGAGAACGACACGGATCAACTGAAGGAACTGATGCCCGCCATCGCACCGGACGGCGGCATCTGGGCAGTGTACCCGCGCGGCCGCAAGGACCTGTCCGAGGACACGATCCGCAGTGCGGCGCGCGGCATGGGCCTGGTCGACATCAAGATCCTGCGCGTCTCCGACACGCATGGCGCGGTCAAACTGGTGATCCCCAAGGTCGATCGCAAGCCGGCGGCGAAGCGCGCTTGAGCCTGTTCGGGGCGATATTCGGCTTCGCTCCGCCCAACGTGCCATGCGCGGGCGCTTTCAGCTCACGGAGTTCCTACCGTCCTGCACTTGGTGCATCGCGTCGCAGATACGTCCAGGCGAGCATGCGACTCTGCTTCTGACCTTGCGCCATCGCGATGGTCCTCACATCGATGACCGGCACTGCCTTGAGCGCCTGATACAGCCGAGGCAGATGCGCGCTTTTCGATACCAGTGTCGTGAACCAGCGGCAGGTGTGGGCCCACTCCGCGCTCTGTGCGATCAGGCGCTGCACGAAGGCCAGCTCACCGCCGTCGCACCATAGTTCGCCCGCCTTGCCGCCGAAGTTCGGCACGATCGCCACGGACTTCTTACCCCCGAGGTTGTGCACCTTGCGTTGCGTACCGGCCGCGGCTTCCGCGGCGGACGCATGGAACGGCGGATTGCACATCGAGACGTCGAACATCTCACCCGGCTCGATCACGCCCTTGAAACACTCCGCCGGCGATGGCTGGAGGCGGCATTCGATCAGGCCGGCCACCGTCGGGTTGGCCGCCACCAGCTTCTGCGCCCAGCGCAGCGCCACGGGATCGATATCCGAGCCCACGAAGCGCCAGCCATATTCGCTCGCTCCAATGAGCGGGTAGATGCAGTTCGCGCCGACGCCGATGTCCAGCACGCGGACCGAGCGGCCACGAGGGATGGCGGCGGCGTCTCCGCCCGCGAGCAGGTCGGCGAGCTGATGGATGTAGTCGCTCCGACCGGGAATCGGCGGACACAGGTAGCCGCGCGGGATGTCCCAGCTGTGCAGACCATAGGCGTGCTTGAGCAGCGCCTGGTTGAGCGCCTTCACCGCAGCCGGATCAGCGAAGTCGATGGAGTCGTTCCCATACGCATTGGGCGCGACGAACTCCGCCAACACCGGGCTGCCTGCGATGAGCTGGCCGAAGTCGTAGCCGGCGCGAAAACGGTTGCGCGGGTGCAGCTCGGTCTTTCCCGACCTCTGGATCACTCTGGCTTGCGTTCGCGAGGCGGCGTGCGGTCCGCGCCGAAGTACTTCTCACTTCGGTAACGCAACCACACGCGCAGGACCTGCGGCACCTTCTCGCGCTCGGCTTCGCTCAGAGTTTCGTAGAGCGCGATGGCCTTGATCCGCTCGCCCCGGCAAGCGGCGTTGTTGTGCGCATCCCACAGGCTGCGCGCCAGACGGATACGCCGGCATGTCTCCTTGATCAACGCCGCGCCGGTGAGCGGCCGATCGGGTTTCTTCTTCTTGGCGGGCATGTTCCGGGACCGGGCCTTCCATCGACAGGAGCGCGCGATACGACATGCGATCGGCCATGAGGGTACTTTCGCGCTGCCCCGAGCGTAGGGCCCCGCCGGCCTACCGGCAACGGGCTCGGTCCCGCGCCACGGCGCCTGAAAGCCCCTCCGTTCCGCTATAGACGCCCGCCCCCGCGGCCCCCTACCATTAGAGCGAGCGTCACCCATCCGACCGGGGTCCGACCCTGCCCATGCGCCTTCGCCTGCCCCATCTTCTGCTGCTCCCGGTCGTCGCCGCCCTCGCGGTGCTGCCGCATGCCCGCGCGCTGAGCGGTGCGCAGGAGTCGGAAGAGCGCGACTTCCCGAATGACGCGTTCTATCTGCAGCGCGCCATGCCGGACGGCACGATCCCCAGCGAGCGCATCGAGGCCGCCACCGAGCAGTTGCTGTTCGAGCGTGCTTTTGAGCGCAAGTCGGGCCAGTTCGCCACCAGCGCGGCGCAGGACTGGCAGCCGGTGGGGCCGATCAACATCGGCGGCCGCGTCAACGCCGTGGTGGGACTGCCGGGCGGGCAGACCGCGTTCCTGGGTGCGGCCAACGGTGGCGTGTGGCGGTCCACCGACGGCGGGCTCCACTGGGGCGCGATCAGCGATGCCGCCGGCATGGGTTCGGTGAGCGCGCTCACGTTGACGCCGCAGAACAGCCACACGATCTGGGCGGGCACCGGTGACGCCAATGGCACGGTCGACGGCTACGACGGCCGCGGACTCTACGTGAGCCGGGACGAGGGCGTGAGCTGGAAGTACGCCGGCCTGCGTGAGGTGGCGCACATCTCGTCGGTGGTCGTGAACCCGGCCGACTCCAACAAGATCTACGTGGGCGGCATGGGCAAGGCGTTCAGCACCGATGCCAACCGCGGCTTCTATCGCAGCCTGAACAATGGCCGCACCTGGACCAAGACACTGTTCGTCAACGACAGCACCGGCGTCTCCGACATCGCCATCAACCCACTGCATCCGGACACCATCTACTGCGCCACGTGGGAACGCATTCGCCGGCTCAAGTACCGGCGCGCATTCGGCGTGCACTGCTCGGTGTGGCGCAGCGCCGATGGCGGCGGCACGTGGACCAAGATCATCAACGGACTGCCGGTGCCGGGCGACAACCTGGGACGCATCGCCATCGCCATCGCCCCCACACAGCCGTCGCGCATCTATGCGAGCGTCATCAGCGGTGCGAGCACGGGTTACGTGGGCCTGGGGCTCTACCGCAGCGACGACGGCGGCGAGTTGTGGGAGCGCGCCGATCTGGGCAGCGTGCATCGCAACGCGTTCGGCGGCTTCGGCTGGTACTTCGGGCGCGTCGTGGTGTCACCAGCCGACGCCAACGATGTCTGGGTGTGCGGGGTGCGGTTGCTGCACTCGGTCGACGGCGGCGTGACGCTCGACGACGTCACGTCCACCGCGCATGTCGACCAGCATGCTCTGTGGGTCGATCCCAGCGACCCGGCGCGTGTCTACCTGGGCAACGACGGTGGCTTCTTCATGTCCTCGGGCAACCAATGGCAGACGGCGTTGGAGCTGCCCATCACGCAGTTCTACAGCGGCACGGTCGATGCGCAGAACGCCAACAAGGTGCTGGGCGGCACTCAGGACAACGGCACTCTCAAGACCGAGGGACCGGTCGCTTGGACCACCATTCTGGGCGCCGACGGTTTCCACTGCACGGTGAATCCCACCAACACGAGCATCATCCTGGCGGAGTGGCAGTACTGCTGCGACCAGTCGGGCATCCGGCGCTCGACCAACAATGGTGCGTCGTTCACGAGCACCGCCGGTTGGGTCTCGACCGACCGCTACAACTGGAACACGCCGTTCGTGCACAGTCCGCGCAACCCCAACACCATGCTCTCGGGCAGCTACCGCGTGTACAAGAGCACCAACACCGGCGAGCAGTGGACCGCGATCAGCCCCGACCTGACCACGAACCCCGGCGCCGCGGTGAACTACGGCACGATCAGCGCCGTGGCGATATCGAAAGCGGATTCGAACCTGTTCCTGGCCGGCACGGACGATGGCAAGGTGTGGCGCTCGCAGAATGGCGGCGCGCTCTGGCAGGACATCTCGGCCGGACTACCCGGGCGCTACGTGACCCGCGTCGCCGCCGACTTCACCGATCCCAACGTCGTCTATGTCGCGCACACCGGCTTCGGCCAGGACCTGCACGACCCGCGGGTATTCCGCAGCATCGACCGCGGCACCACGTGGACCAGCATCAGCGGGAACCTGCCCGATGCCCCGGTCAACGACCTCGTGCTGGACCCGGCCGTGCCCGGCACGCTGTACGCCGGGACCGACCTGGGGGTGTTCGTGACCCGGAATCTGGGGCAGACGTGGGTCCCGCTGGGTGGCGCGATGCCGGTGGTCGCGGTCTGGGACCTGGAGCTCCATACGGCGAGCCGGCAGCTGTTCGCGTTCACGCACGGACGCTCCGTCTGGAAGCTCGACCTCAACACCATCTCGCTCGCCGCACCACCGTCATCGAACCCGTCACGACTGGCGCTTTCGGCCCCGTCACCCAACCCCGCACGAGGCGCGGCCAGCCTCGTGCTGAGCTTAGGTTCGCGCGCCCAAGTCGATGTGAGCATTTTCGATGCGGCCGGACGGCGCGTGCGCGTGCTGACGCGCGGCGCACGCGAGGCGGGCCGGTTCACGCTGACATGGGATGCGCGTGACGAGCGTGGTTCGCGCGTCCGATCCGGGGTGTATTTCGTGCGCGCGAACGACGGTTCGGAGACCCGGACCGAGCGCCTGGTGCTCGCCGACTGACCCCTGTCGGACCCGCCCGGGATGCGCCCCGGGACACCCCCGGCCGACCCCGCAATCGTTCCGCCCGCGTCAGGCCTACGCGAAATCGTACCAGCCCGTTATTTTCCCTTTGAATCCGCGCCCGGCACTGCTATACCCACCAGCGGTCAGGGCGTGCGACTCACGCCCGTCCACATTGAATCCTGTTGGTTCCAGTCAAGGAGGAAGGACCCCATGGCGAAGATGATGACGAAGACGCAGGTCGCGGCGCACATCGCGACGAAGTTCGAAGTCACGAAGAAGACGGGCACGGCGATCCTCGAAGAGCTCGCCTCGCTGGCTGCCAAGCAGGCGAAGAACGGTTTCGTGTTCCCGGGCGTCGGCAAGCTCGTGATCGTGAACCGCAAGGCTCGCATGGGCCGCAACCCGCAGACGGGCGAGGCCATCAAGATCGCGGCCAAGCGCGTCCTCAAGTTCCGCATCGCCAAGGCGATGAAGGATGCGGTGCTGGTGAAGTAGTTTTTTCGCCGCTCTACATCGGGCCTTGCTGCGATACACTCGCGGCAAGGCCCGCGGCGTTTGTGGGCGATTGGCGCTGCTCCCCCGACTGCGCGAGTGCATGCTGAATGCGGGTCAGAGGAAGTGTGAACGTGAACCACCGTTCGCTGGACCAGTCGCTGCCGGGCGTTCGCCGCGTTGCGCGGACGGACTGGATGTCGACAACGCTCAAGCGTGTTCTGCTGGCTGCGGCGATGGTGATGCCCTCGGCTTCGCACGCCGCCACGCTGCGCACGCCGCAGATCGCGGTGGGCGGCACGGCGCTGCAGAGCTACTTCAACTTGCAGTTCGAGAACATCGCCGTCGGACGGGACCAAGCCAACGTCGAGCTGCTACGCCCGGCGGGGATCGGCAACTTCGCGTTCACACTTCTGATCGAACTCGGTCCGACCACACCCGGCACGCTCATGGGCTTTTACAATGGGCACGACGGCAGCCCTACACTGATGCCGCTGTTCCCGGTGAATGCGACGAGTGGGTGGTTCGCAGTGGCGAGCTTCCGAACGACACCCAGCCGCGTCACCGTGAACGTTCTCGATCAGAACGCCACGCTCGTGAGTTCCACCATTCATCTGGGCGCTGACCGCAATGCGATCGGCTTCTACGTGTCCGGCCCCGGCGGCACGTTCTTCTCGCAGGACCACCGCAACCCGGATGGCGCGGCTCAGTGCCTGTTCTTCCGCGGCACCGGCATCAACAGCGGATCCATGTGGTTCGCCTTCGAAGAACAGCCGTTGTTGTCGGGAGACCGCGACTTCGACGATGCCGTGTGCTTCATCGAGGCTAGTTCCCCCGATTTCACCCCCACGCTTCACACCACCTGGGGACAGCTGAAGCAGCGCTTCCACTGACTCCAGGACGCCGATTCGTGGGCCCGTGAGCGTGCGAAGCAAGGGCGACGATGCGGTTCCATGTCTGCCGCTGGCACGGGGCCACTTGCGTCTCACTCGCGCCCAACCGGTCCCACACGCTGCGCCTATCCCCGTCAGTCGACCAGCCCGCTTGCTCGTTTTGAACGACGACGCACCGCGGCACTCGTTGAGTGGGCGCTTTTCGCTTCACCACGGGCGCGCCCGGCTGCTAGCCTTGGCTCTGGTTGCTGGGGCCAACGCGAACGACCGGAGCTCACCTGCTCCTTGGGGTTCCGGGCCCCACGGAAGAGACAGGGTCCGCTGCGTGAGCGAGCTTCATCCCCACGGGGAAGCGCTCCGCACGGGCCCTGTCGTATGCTCGGCGCCATGTGCCCCGCCCCTGACCCGACCGAGCCGCGCGTCCACGCCGAAGGCATCGTCCACATGTACTTGGCGCTCGAACCGGCGGTGCGAGTGAACGTGAGGCTCGAAGAGCTGATTCTCGCCGGCCCAACGAGCCCGTGGAAGGTGTAAGCTCCCTCTGTTCGCCTCGGACGGCGACGGCCGCATCGATTCCGCCGAGACCACACTCTTGCAGGAGGCTCCCATGACGCTCTCCCGGGTCCTTCTCTCACTCGTGCTCGCCGCGGTGCTCCAGCCCGCCACGCCTGCTGCTCCCGCTGGCACGCTCTACGCGCTCATCACTCCGGAGAGCTCGTTGGACGTCGGCTGCCAGGCACCATGCGCCTGCCCGTTGATTTCGAGGGCGACGTTCGGGAGCTTCGTGCTGTTGCCGACGGGCATCGATCCGTTGTTCACGCACTACTCGGTCCAGAACTTCATCGCGTCGTTCAACAATGGTCCGGGCGCCGTCGCGATCACGGGCACGGGGCAGTACCGGATCGGCGGTGAGTTCGCGCTCGTCCATCAGCTCACGCTCGATCTCGCCATCGAGGGCCGCCCGAGCCAGCACTTCGACAGCGGGATCCAGCCCGTGGGCGCTGCGTTCCCGAGAATCCAGATCGCCGCCGCGGTGAATCGCTTCTTCTGTTTCGATTCGCTGATCGACGTGGACGCCCTGCCCGCCGACCTCCTGCCCGTTCCCCCGCCGCGGCCGCGACCGGGCATGCTGCAGGCGGCATCATCGAACCCGTTCACGAGCCACATCCAGCTCGCGATCACGATCGAAGGCACGGCCCCCGCGGAACTGGCGATCCTCGATGTGACCGGCCGCTTGCTGGACACGCTGCCAGTCGTGCCCGGTAGCGCATCGGGCCCGAGCCTTGCCGTGTGGGATGGCCGTAGTGACGACGGTCGCGTCGCACCGGCCGGGGTCTATTGGGCGGTGCTGCGCTCAGCGGGCGGTACCGATCGGCTGCGATTGATCAAGCTCCGCTGAGCAAAGCGTCGCGCAAGACGACGGTGATCCGCGTGCACCGTTGGGATGGCCGGGCCGCGACTCGCCTGAACCACAGCCCGCCTCGTGCGCAGGCCTGATCTCGCGGGCGCGTAAGGCGTGCCGTTGGCGTGGTATTTCGTGCGCGGGGCTCCAAGCTTTGTGCGCGCGCGGGGCGCGACTTGCGTCAGTCGCGCTTCGACTCCCGCGCGGTCAGCCTCCCTGCTCCCGTCACTCTCTTGGTATGCGATGCGCGGGTGCGCGCCCCAACTGTGGCAGCGCGGCGCGGACGCGTTGCTCGGCACTCGCACCGAGCATGTGCGAAGTGATCTCCACGCCCCGGTGCGCTTCCGCGAGTGAGAAACGCAGCGTGCGGAGCGCGGCCATGATGTCGGCGCACACGGAGTCGATCACCGGAAGCGCGTTCGGCGCGTGTGGTTCATCGGCCACGACCATGTCACCCCGCATGTTGGGCGCCACGCCGCGCACGGCTGGCGCGCTGCGCGAGATCTCGTCAGCGCGATGCGCAATGCGATGCTCTCCGCCTGCGCTTGCCATGAGCGGGTCGGGCGGCATCGTCGCGGGCGCAGCCTGCGCGCTCAATTGCACCGCCGCATCGCGCTTCGCCTTGCGTTGACGCGCCCGGATCGCATCGGCCTTCGCCTGCTCGGTGCGCGCCGCGATGTGTGACGCGATGTGTGACGCGCCGAACTCGCGCTTGGCCTCGAGCTGGTTATGCCGCCGGCACAGGGTGCGCAGGTTCTTCACGCTCGTTGAGCCACCCTTGGCGAGCGGCACGATGTGATCCAGTTCCAGGTGCCATTCCGAACCGCAGCGCGTGCCGTCCGGGGCCGTGAACGTGCAGCGCCCGCCATCACGCTCGCACACCGCCTGCCGGATTGCCGTCGGCACGTGGCGGCCGCTCGGCTGGCCGTCGCATGGTCGCACGCGCACGCCCCGGCCGAACTTCTGCTTGTCGAGCAGCTCGGCCGCGAGCTTCAGCGCGTACTCGATGACGAGTGCGGCGTTGCCCGACGGCACTCGGTGGGATGCCAGCGCACGCACGCGCTGGAAGTGCTCGTACGCCGCCATCGAGAGCTGACCGCGCAGCGCCACGCACTCGGCGGACAGCAGCGTGAACCTGGCGTGGAGGACCGGGCCGTGCGCGGCGGCAGACGCGTTGTCGGTCGCAGGAAGTGGCCCCTTCGGATTCGCATCGTTTGCCGCAGTCGATGGGACAAGAGTTGGCCGCGCGGCCACCTCGACGTCAGAATTCCCAGCAATTCCGCAGGTCAGCCCCAGCGCCGGCGCGTCCGTCGGTGACTCGGACTTCGGGAAGCGACTCGCCAACAGGAGTTCGAGCGCGTCATTCGGGAGGGATGCCGCCTCGGCCAGAAGCGAGTCGGCGTTCTGCGCCGTGAGCCGCGCCTTGAGCATGAGCACGCCGCTCAGGTTCAACCGCCCATCCGCGACCATCTCGAAGATGACCGGGTACTCGAGCGCCGTCCGGCACACGCGGATGCGCTTGTTCGCGCGATCCTCCGACATGCGCAACCGGCGCACGCAGTAGTCCTGCATCGAGGGGAACCCGAGCCGCAGGTACTCCTCGCGCACTTCGAGTTCGGCCATGTGCGCGAGCACGTCGGCGTCGGTCGCCAACTCCTGTTCGGCCAGCACGTGGAGCCGCCGGATCAACGCTGGCGTGGGAACAGCACGAAGCGAGTAACGGTTCGCGGGGGGAAGCAGGATGGCACTCGACATGTTGAGCTCCGCTCGGGGGCGGATGCTCGGGGGCACACATGAACGTTAGCACGCGTGTTCGTGATGTCCGTGCGTGCGCGCACAGCGCGAAACACGGGTCCTCGAGCGAAAAGTGCAGCCTACCGGCTCGTTACGCGAAGCCGATGGATCCCACGCACGCACACACGCGATGACCGCGGCAATCACGCGCTCGCACAAGATCTCGCGCGAAACGCGTCAAGAGAAATTCTCATGCCTGCATGCAGAAAGTACGAGCACCGCGCGCGCAGTGCCGCGCGAACGACACGCCGTGTGCCTTGGCGAGGCGAGGTCCGGGTACGAGGTGGGCCGTGGTTGAGGCGAGTGACGCGCAGGCCGGAGGACCCACCTTCGGTGGGCGCCCCGATGGCGGAGGCCGTGAAGGGCGCGTCAGGGAGGTGAGCCCGAGGACGGGCGAACCAAGCGTTCGCCTCATCACGGCCCGCCTCGTACCTGGGCCGTCTGCCGCCGTCGGCCCATGAGTGGCTGCGGAATTCGCATGGCGACCCGCCTTCGGCGAGTGCTCCCCTCGTCGTGTCATCAGCCGGACTCTGTCGCCGGCCATGCTGGTGACTTGTGACGTCACGGACATCCGACCCTTTCGGCTCACGGTTCATGAGTAGGTCAGGCGAACCGGCCGTCCGGTCGCTTGGCGTCGCAGGGCGTACCCTTTGCAGCACGGGGAAGCGCTCCGCACGGGCCCTGTCGTATGCTCGGCCCCATGTGCCCCGCCCCTGACCCGACCGAGCCGCGCGTCCACGCCGAAGCCATCGTCTACCGGCTGTTCGACGTGGGCTACGCCATCGCGCTCGACCGAGCGTTCGATCTGCTCGCTTCGAGCGCGCCCGACCGGCGCCGGCCCTCGCGCGGAGAAGCGCAGACGATCCAGATCCCGAACCCCCCGGTCACGGTGAGCCTGGGCAGCGAGAACGTCGACATCGGCGGGCGACTCGTCGAAGCCGAGTTGTCGGCGCGCGTGTTCGACTTCGGCGTCGTGTCGGTGCGCGCCAAGTTGTCGGCGCATACGGGCCTCGGCTGGGAGGCGTTCACGCAGTGGGGTACCGCGGTCACGAGTACATCGTGGCATGACCTGCTGGTGCGCGCGCGCGACCGGCTGCTGGCGCGCATCGCGCCGGCGGTGGAGCAGCCGAGCATCTCGCCCCTCACCGAGGACTACACGGTGTTCCGTGTGAGCCAGTTGCTGGATGCCACGGGCAACCCTTTCCCACCAGAGGACCTGCACGACGGCGAGATCTCGCGATTGCTGTTGGGCGAGCGCCGGCCGCTCACCGCTGATGCACGCAAGGAACTGCTGTCGCCGCGACTGGCCTACTTCGAAGACGATCTTGCCGTACTCACGTGGAGCACGGCATTGATCGTGGAGCCCGTGTCCACCGACACCGACGTGCAGTACGTGCTCGAGTTCGCCAACGCGCAGCTTCTGGAGCTGCGCTGGTACGACTCGATCCTCGATGCCGAGGTGCCCGCGATCCAGAACCGCTTCGTGCACGCGCGGCAGGGCTTCCGCCTTCTGGGTCGGCGCTACCGCGTGCTGCTGGAAGAACTGCAGCGCCGCGTGGCCGACTCGGTGGAGCTGATGGAGCGCCTCGAGAACTCGCTGCGCGTGACCGACGACGTGTTCCTGGCGCGCGTGTATTCGGCCGCACTGGAGGAGTTCCGCGAGCGCGCCTGGCGCAAGGGCATCGAGCGCAAGCTGGCCATCGTGCGCGAGGCTTACGACATGCTGAACGCCGAATCGCTGGCGCGGCGCAGTGAGACGCTCGAGATCATCATCGTGCTGCTGATCATGTTCGAGATCGGGTTGGCGCTGCTGCGACATTGAGGCGCGCTGCTGGGCCGCAGGCCGGACGGCCGAGCCCGGGCTGCAGGTGCGGGCCGACCCCGGGCCGGTTTGTCTCGGTGAACCCCGGCAGGCCTCACCGAACGCCTCTCGGCCCGAGCCCGAAGGTTGTTCCACAACCGTCACACGCACGTCACCGCCTCGTGCCCGGCCCTGCGGGAAGCTCTCTTCGCCGGGAATCCGCCCCCGGCCCGTTCCGCGCCCCCGCGGACGGCACGCGCAGGAGGCTCCCATGGCTTACGAGCTGACGTCCGAGCGCCAGGCTTTCGCCGAGGTGCTGGAGCACGAGATCAAGAAGGTCGTGCGCATGGTGCGCGCATTCCCGGCCGCGCGGTTCGACCGGAAGAACGCCGAGTGCGATCGCTCGGCCTGCGAGTTGGCGGCCGATTTCGCCCGCCATGTCCGGCGCATCGAGGAGCTGGCAACGGGGCGCCCGGCTGAACCGGCGCGCGGCACCCTGCGCGCACGCGGTGAGATCCTCCTGGATCTCGAACTGGCGTACCTGGGGGCGCACATGGCGCTACGCGCCATGCCGCCCTTCCGCTGGGGCCAGGTCGTCGACGCGCCTGCCGGGCTCGCTCCATGGCGGCAGGCCCGCCGCGGCGAACTGCTGTGGCTGGCGCTGCGCGAGATGGTGCGACATGACCGGCACTTCGGTGTGCATCTGGGAGCCGCGCGCGATGGCGGTGAGGGGCCGAGTGGCGGGAGCGTGGCAGCGCGGCGAGTGAACCCGGTGCTCGAGCTGGTCGAAGCGATCGCCTGAGGAGCCCCCCTTCCGAACGACGATCGTAAGGTCGCCCCCAACGCATGTGCGATGGGGGCGATCTCGTTGATGGAAGCACACTGCAGCGGCGGCCGGGGTGCTTGCCGAACGTGCGGATCACCCGGACCGCGCCGCTGTCGAACGCCGGCGTGAACACGGCGTGACGGCCAACACTGTGCACCCGACGGCGAAACGCCGGGTGCCGACCTGCCCCGGCGGTGCCCGGCGTCGCCTGCGGCAGTCATGGCCGACGAGTCCGCGGCACTGGGGCCGTGAATCGGATCTCGCGAACCGGCATGCCGCGCATGCCTCGATCTCGAAGAAGAAGGGGAACCGCCGTCGGTCTTCGCCCACGTGGAGCCCGGCCTGCCGGCCGTTTCAGCTCAACACGGGATGACAGCTTCACGTCCCCATGCGTAAGAGAAATTACGCGAGCGGTGTTTCGGGGGCGTTGCGGCGCGGTGGCGACGGGGTGAGAAACTGGGGCGGTCGGCGCCGGGAGGCACATCCGCGGACCCACGCCCGGCTGTCCTTGTGGCGCCCCTCCCGCTCCGGCAGACTGCGCGTTTCGCCTTCTCCTGCCAAGCGATCCCCGGAGGTCCGATGCGTTCGCTCCCCGTTGCCGCAGCACTGCTGCTGTCCGCCGCACTCGCCGCCCAGTCCGCGCACGCCGAGCGCTTTGCCGTGCGCGCCGCACACTTCGTGGACGTGCGCGCGGGTGCTGTTCGCGGGCCGGTCTGGGTGGTGGTGAACGGCGACACGGTGGAGTCGGTGGAGTCGTCCGCGCCCGCGGGCCTCGCGGTCACCGATCTCGGCAATGCCACGCTGCTGCCGGGGCTGATCGACGCGCACACGCACCTGTCGAGCCGCGTGGGCATCGGTCCCATGGCCAACATGAAGAGCCCGGCCGCACGCAACGCCATCGTCGGCGTGAACAACGTTCGCGCCACGCTCGAGGCCGGCTTCACGACCTGCCGCGACGTCGGCGGTGGCGAACTGGTCGACGTGTCGCTGCGTGACGCGATCAAGGCCGGCGAGATCCCCGGGCCGCGCATGCAGGTGGCGACGTGGTCGCTGTCGATGACAGGTGGCCATGGCGACAACCAGAACCAAGTCGACTACCACTGGTGCAACGACCTCGTGAGCGGCGTGGCCGACGGCCTCGACGAAGTACGCAAGAAGGTGCGCTTCGACATCCAGCAAGGCGCGGACCTCATCAAGATCCTCGCCACGGGCGGCGTGCTGTCGGCGAACGACGATCCGCGCCACACCACGTACACGCAGGATGAGATGCGCGCCGCTTGCGACGAGGCCAACCGGCTGGGCCGGTTCGTGGCCGCACACTGCCATGGCAAGGAAGGCATGATCTGGGTGAGCAACGCTGGCGCGCGCTCCATCGAACATGGCACCTACATGGACCCCGAGGCCGCCGCGGTGCTCAAGAAGAACGGCACCTGGTACGTGCCCACCTTGTATGTCATCGAGCCGATCCTGGCCGAGGGCAACCCGCTCAAGATCCCGGCGCAGAGCATCGACAAGGCGCGCGCGGTGCGCGGCTCGATGCGCGAGGCGTTCAGGACGGCCGTGAAGCAGGGCGTGAAGATCGCGTTCGGCACCGACGCCGGCGTGTTCCCGCACGGCACGCAGATGAAGGAGTTCAAGATCTACACGGATTTGGGGCTCACGCCCATGCAGGCGGTGCAGACCGCCACGACGTCGGCAGCCGAACTCATGGGCTGGTCGGGCAAGGTCGGCGTGGTCGCCAAGGGCTCGTACGCAGACATGGTGGCCGTGGCGGGCGACCCGATGAAGGACATCACCGAACTGGAACGTGTGAAGTGGGTCATGAAGGGCGGCAAGGTGTACAAGGACATGCTCGGGAACTAGCCCCGGCGGTCACGGGGCGCCCGCGGGCGCGGGTACCAGCCGGCCGAGCCGTCCTGACACCCCCGTCGCAACCCGATCCCGCCCGCTGGCGTAGCATGTGCTCACCCGCGATTTTCCAAGGCGTCCGAAGGAGTCCCTTTGCCCGCGATCGTCGTCGAGAACCTGGTCAAGAGTTACGCCAAAGGCATGGGCGGCATGGGCGGGCGCGTCACGGCGCTCGCGGGCGTGTCGCTGGCCATTGAAGCGGGCGAGACGGTCGGCATCATCGGGCCCAATGGCGCCGGCAAGACCACGCTGCTGGGCTGCCTGCTCGGTTTCCTGCGCCCGGATTCGGGGAACATCAGCGTCGATGGCCGTACGGTCGACGACCTCGCGGTACGCGCGGCCACCGGCTACCTGCCCGAACGGCTCGTGCTCGACCGCTGGATGACCGGCATGGCGTTCATGGAATACCACCATGCGCTCGCCCGGCTGCCCGCCGCCTCGCGCCGTACGGATTGCAACGCGCTGCTCGAACGCGTGGGACTCGGCGCCGAAGCCGGTGGCCGCCGCGTCGGGCGCTACTCGCGCGGCATGCTGCAACGGCTGGCACTCGCGCAGGCACTGATCGGCAACCCGCGCTTCCTGTACCTGGACGAACCCATCTCGGGCGTCGACCCGGCGGGCATCGTGGTGTTCCGCGATATTCTCACGCAGCTCTCGGCCTCAGGCGCCACGGTGCTCATCAACTCGCATCAGTTGGCCGAAGTCGAACGCGTCTGTTCGCGCGTCGTGTTCGTGAAGCAGGGCCGCATCGAGGCCATGGAGACCACGCGCGCCGGAGCGGCACACGCTCGTGTCATGCGCGTGCGGCTGTCGACCGAGTCGCCGACGCTGCCGGCCGAACGCCTGGCGGCACTGGCCGCGAGTGTGGGTGCGTCGTTCCGCGGTTGGTCGGCGCCCGATGCGCGCTTCACCGTGCCGGACGACGCCGGAGCGACCCAGCTGATCGCCGCACTCGTGAACGGCGGCGTGGCGGTGATCGAGGCCATGCCGGACGAGGGCCGGCTCGAACGGCTTTTCACGGGCAACGCGAGTTCCGAAACCACGCCCGCAGCCGCTGCACCCATGGCCGCGCCCGCACCGGGAACGGCCGGCAGCTCACCGGAGTCCGCGTTCATGCCGCCACCTCCCTCTTCGACGGGAGGTGCCGCGTGAACCCGACACTCATAGCCGCGTTCCTGCGGCAGCGACTCACGAGCCCCATGCGGCTCGGGCTCATCTTCCTGATGACCATCTTCCCGATCGGCGGCGTCGCGTTCATGGGCACGCTGTCGGTCGTGTCGGGCATCGCCGGGCCGATCGCGTTCATCCTCGCCGCGGGTGCGATCGGGCAGGACCTGTCGTCGGGCACGCTGACGCTGCTGTTCGTGCGCCCGGTCACGCGCCTGGAGTATGTGCTCAGCCGCTGGATCGCGGCCACGATCGGCGCGTTCGGCATCTGCCTGTTCACCTATCTCATCGCGACGATGCTCATGTTCCTGCGCGGCACGCCGCCCGAAGCCGCGGCACTCGTGCAACTGGTGCTCGACACCGTCACCACCACCGCGGGCAGCGCGGCGATCATGATCATGCTGTCGAGCCTTGGTGGCGGGTTAGCGGACGTGGGGTTGTGGTTCGGCACGTTGGTCACCGTGCAGATGCTCACCGTTCTGGGGCAGTTCAAGCAGTGGCCGTGGCTGATGCGCATCTGCGCGGAAGTGCAGCATGTGCTGTCGCCCGAACTGTCGTTCGCCTGGGTCTTCCAGCACATGGCGCCATCGTGGTTCGCGATCGCGACGTGGTTCTCCACCGTGACGCTGGCGCTGGCGCTGGCCAACCTGCGCATGAACCGCCGGGAGCTCTCGTATGCCGTCGACTGATACCTCGCCCGCGGGCCCTTCGCGCCGCGCCGCACGCTGGCTGTGGATCGCGGCCGGCGCGCTGCTGGTGGCGCGCGTGGCCACGGGCGTGCTCGAAGAGCGACACCCGCCCGCGAAACCGGACTTCATGAACTGGGTCCCGGCCGACAAGGCGGCGGCGATGAGCGTCGCCAGCGGCAAGCCGATCCTGTACGACTTCAGCGCCGAGTGGTGCGGACCGTGCCAGGCCATGGCGAAGGAGATCTTCAGCGACGAGAAGATGGCGCAGTCGCTGTCGGCCATGGTGATCCCCGTGCACGTGGTCGACCGCCAGCAGGAAGACGGACGCAACTCGGGCCTGGTCGACTCACTGCAGCGCGTGCACGGTGTGAAGGCGTTCCCGACGCTGGTGGTGGTCGATGCCGACGGCAAGGCAGCCGGCCATATGGAAGGCTATCCCGGCGCGCAGCAGACACTGCGCTGGATCGGCGAGAACGCCGCCAAGACGCAACTCGGGCGCGGGCACAAGGCGGGCGTGCGGCTGCAGTTCCCGTAGTCGTGCGGTGCGCGTCACCCGGAACAGGCCGCCGCGCGGCGTTCCGGTGCGGACTCACTGCAACTCGAGGCGAGACTGCTAACGCAGCGCGTACACCGAGTCGGCGTGATCCGCGAAGCGGCGGATCGCCGCGGCCAGTGCACGCGGCTGGTCCAGCATGATGAAGTGCCCGCAATCGTCGATGCGCTGCCCGCGCAGATTCACGATGCGCGAGTAACCCAGGATGCGCGCGGCACGGACCCACGGCTCACCGTGTTCCCACGACCGCGGCGCAAGCACTGCCAGCACCGGCATGGTCAGCGAACGAACCTCGCCCGACAGGTCGCTGTTCAGCGCGACCGGAATCCAGGCGCGCATGTTCTCGCGCTGCATGCGCGACGCCTCGGCCCACAGTGCTTCACCCTGCACCGAGTCGCGCCCGAAACTCGAGTACACCGCGTGCAGCGTGCCTTCCCAGTCGCGATCGATCTGCGCCAGCAACGTGTCGGCTTCGGCCTTGCTCATCTGCGGCGCGAGGGCGGTCTCGACCAGCACCAGAGCGCGCACGCGATTCGGCGAGTGCAGCGCTTCCGTGGCCGCGACGAGTCCGCCCACGGAATGTCCCACGAGCACGACCGGTTCGCGTGATTGCTCGGCGATGGCACGATCGAGCGCCAGTGTGGCCTGTTCCAAGGCGAACGGCGTCGACATGGGCGTGAGGCCGTGCCCCGGCAGTTCGATGAGCACCACGCGGTGGTCGCGAGCGAGGTCACGCGCCGTGGGCAGCCAGTCGTTGGCGTCGGAACCCAGCCCGTGCACGAGCACGACCGTGGGGCCACGTCCCATCGAACCCACGACCGCCGACGACGGCGGCGGCGCGGGTGAGGCGCGGACGATGATCAGACCAAGGGTGACAGCGACAGCCGTCACGATCGCACGACGGACCACGAAGGGCTCCCTCCCGGAGTACCCTTGGGTCATCGGCAATTCGGGCCCGCGACTTGCGGACTGCGTTGGGACGCGGGATCAGGCGCGGCGCGAGGGACGCCGGGTTCCGTTCGATGCGCTCACGATCTCCGGGCTCGACGACCCCGCGTTCGGCGAGCCCATCGCCGGAGTGGCCGGCGGCATGATCGTGAGCCGCGGCGTCGGTCGCTCGGGCCTGCGGATCCGTGCGTCCTGCGACCCGGAAGTGCACCTGTGCGTGATCCGCGCGGGGTGAGCCGCGCCCCCGCTACTTCTGCTTCACCGCGAAGCGCGCCGCCGCGAACTCGCCGATGATCGCGGCCAGGGAGTCGGGCTGGTCCTTCATGGCCCAGTAGCCCGAGTCGCCGAGCCGGCGCACCGCAGCGCTCGTGTCGGCCCAGCCGAGTTGCTGGAGCACCGCGCCCGACGTCATGCCCGGCTTCCACAGCCGGCTCGTGGCCAGCATGAGCGTGGGCGCTTTCGAGGCCAGCGCGTCGCGATTGCCGTCGTTGTAGAAACCCTCGCGCACGAACGCCAGCACCGTCGCGGGCTTGGTGCGCGCGAACGCGTCGTAGATCGCGCGGCTCTGCGCGGTGTCGCGCCCCAGGCTCGAGAACATCATGCGCGAGACTCCTTCATAGGAGCTCGCCAGCGATGCCAGAAACGCCTGCTTCTGCTCGTCGGCCAGCTTCACGGGCAACGCCACCGGTGCGTCGATGAGCACGAGCCCGCGCGCGAGCTCGGGGTGTACCGCGAGTGCTGCCAGTGCGACGCGCCCGCCGAACTGATGGCCGACGACGACGCTGCCGCCGGCGGGCTGCGCGGCCAGCACCTGTGCGAGCGCGGCCCCTGCAGCCGCGAACGTGAACGAGTCCGGCAGCGCACTGTCGCCGTGGCCCGGCAGATCGACCGTGACCACGTGGTGATGCGCGGCGAGCTTGCTCGCGATGGCCGTCCAATCGGCGCGACTGCCGCCCAACGCGTGCACGATCACGATGGTGGGGCCCTTGCCGAGCTCGGTGGTCTTGAGCGCGGGCGCGGCGGCGGGTGCGGCGTACGCAGGCGGTGCCAACGCGACGGAGCAGGCGAGCAACGCGGACAGCCCGAGTGAGGCGATGCGATCGCGGATGGACGTCACGGGCGGTCTCCCTGCTGAGTGCTCTTCAGCTCCTTCGAGTGGAACTCGTTTCTACACCGTGGCATGCGCCGCCGCCAACGGTGCGGTACCGACGCGGCGGGACCGACGTGCCGCAGCGTCCGCCACCCCATTTACACTTAGTTCTTGCTTTACTGCACAATTGTGCAGTAGGATTGCCTTGCGCTTGGGTTGTGGCCGTCGCCGCGCCGGGCCTCGCCAGAAGGCGGCTCCAGTGGCCTTACGTCCCGCACGTTCCAGGCGACTCAGGACAGTTGTGCCAGGTCCCGAATACCGGGGCTGGGCCGGTACGTCCGGTCTGGCCCCGTACCTCGCGAATGCCGAATGCGAAGTGAAGTGCATGCGAAGTGAATCCCTCGATGAAGCCGTGTCCGTTCGCGCCGACTTCCATGGCGGCACGGTCACTCCCGTGGCGTTCCGACGCCGGGGCCGCGAGCACCGCGTCGCCCGCGTGAACGCGCGCTGGATCGACCGCGCCGGCAAGCACCCGCGGTTCTATTTCTCGGTCACCGACGAGAGCGGTGACGTTTATCAACTGCAGCTCCAGGGCGGCGATCTCCTGTGGTGGCTCGACATGGTCACCCTCGACGGTTGAAGCCCACCTGCCGCCTCTGCCGCGGCGCCGGACGTCGCGCAGGACGCGCGGGGTCCGCCCGGTCACGAACCACACGGCACCCGTGGACGCCGGGCCGTGCGCCGCGGTGGAGAGGACGGGTACGCAGCACGCGTTGCTCGCGCACGTGACACCGCGC